>PKRH01000005.1 GCA_017577565.1 Thermoanaerobacterales bacterium
GGGCCCGGTCGATGCAGGCCCGGGTGAGCGCCTCCCCGACGCCCCGGCCCCGGGCGTGCGGGGCGACCGCCAGCATGCGGATGCCGGCCGCGTCGGGCTCGGTGAACTCGGCGAGCGGCGACGACACGTCGGGCACGAACGTCACGCCGCCCACGACCTCGCCCGTCCCCTCGTCGACCGCGACGAGCACGACGGCGTCCCGGGCCCGGCCGGCGACGTCGCGCAGCTCCTCGGCGTAGCCGTCGTCGAGCGTGCGGGGGTCGGCCGAGGCGTAGGCCTCGACGGTCAGCTCGCCGAGCGCGGCGTGCTCGTCGGCGCGCACGGGCCGGATGTGCAGCCGGGACATGACGCCGCGCACGCTACCGGACCGAAATCGAGGCCCCGACCACGGTTTCGCTAGCGTCGCCGCCCATGGACTTCAGCCTGTCCCCCGAGCTGCTCGCCCTGCGCGAGGAGGCGCTGGAGGTCGGGCGCGCCGCCGCCGAGCGCGCGGACGTGCCCGAGGACAGCTGGATCACGGGGCACGACCGGGAGTTCGCCGCCGAGCTCGGCGCCCGGGGGTGGCTGGGCATGACCTGGCCCGTCGAGCACGGCGGCGGCGGCCGCAGCCCGCTCGAGCGCTTCGTCGTCTTCGAGGCGCTCATCAGCACGGGCGCGCCGATCGCCGCCGCCTGGTTCGCCGACCGCCAGATGGGCCCGACGCTGCTGCAGTTCGGCACCGACGAGCAGCGGCGCCGCTGGCTCCCCGGCATCATCGCCGGGACCTCGATGTGGTGCATCGGCATGAGCGAGCCGGACGCCGGCTCCAACGTCGCCGGCATCCGCACCCGGGCCGTGCGCGACGGCGACCACTGGATCGTCAACGGCCAGAAGATCTGGACCTCCGGCGCCGCGGCGGCCGACTGGTGCTACCTCGTCGCCCGGACCGACCCGGACGCCCGGCCCCACGAGGGGCTCTCCGAGTTCGTCGTCGACATGCGCTCGCCGGGGATCACCGTCAAGCCCATCGTCGACATGACCGGCGGCCGCCACTTCTGCGAGGTCCACTTCGACGACGTCCGGGTCCCGGCCGAGAACCTCGTCGGGCAGGAGAACGGCTCGTTCCGCCAGATCATGCGGCAGATGGAGCACGAGCGGGGCGGCATCGACCGGCTGGTGTCCAACCGCCGCCTCTACGAGGACGTGCGCCCCCTCGCCGACTGCTCCGACCCGCTGGTCCGCCAGGAGATCGCCGCCATCGAGACCGGCTACCGCATCGGCCGGCTGCTCGTCCTGCGGGAGACGCTCGGCCAGGCCCCGCCCCAGTTCTCCGCCGCGACGAAGACGTTCTGCACCGAGCTCGAGCAGCGGATCGCCGCCTTCTGCGCCCGGGTCCTCGGCCCGGAGGCCCTGCTGGCCGAGCCCGGCCTGGCCCGGCGGGTCAGCCGGAACATCTGCTACGCGCCCGCCTACACGATCATGGGCGGTACGACGCAGATCCTGCGGAACATCCTGGGCGAGCGGACCCTCGGCCTCCCCCGCGAGCCGCGGCCCCGCTGAGCGGTCCGCCGAGCCCGCGCTAGAGGGGGCCGGCCAGCCGGCGGACCGGGGGCACGGGGTCGCGGTCGACCGGGGCGATGCGCACCTTGGCGTCGACGATGGCGGCGCCGCCCGGGGCGACGATCACCGGGTTGAGCTCGACGCCCACGATCTCGGGCACCTCGTCGACCAGGTGGCCGACCCGGAGGAGCAGGTCCTCGAGCTGCCCGCGCCCGCCGGCGTCGAGCAGCTCGGCCACCGGCAGGCCGGCGACGAACCGGCGGGCCTCGAGGTCGGTCAGCGGCAGGACGTGGACCTGGGCCGCCGTCACCGCCGTCGCCACGCCCCCCGGTCCGACGGCGAGGACCGGGCCCACCATCGGCGTGTCGGAGACGGACACGGCCACGTCGACGCCCGGCTCGGCCATCGGCTGCACGACCACCGGCCAGGTCCGCTCGCCCAGCGCCCCCGCCATGCGCTCGAGCGTCGCCCGCACGTGGGCCTCGTCGTGGACGTCGAGGGCCAGGCCCCCGGCCTCGGTCTTGGCCAGCCGCGTGCGGCTGACCGCCTTGATCGCCACCGGGAACCCGAGGTCGCGGGCGGCCTCGACCGCCTCGTCGACGTCCCCGGCGACCCGGGAGGCGACCATCGGCAGGCCCGCGGCGGCCAGCAGCTCGGCGGCCTCCCCCACCGGCAGCTCGCCCCCGACCCCGGCGGCCAGCGCCGCGGTGACCCGCGACCGGGCGGCCGCCGGGTCGGCGCCGGGCGGCTCGACGGCCCGCCCCTCCGGCGCCGATCGCCAGGCCGCGTAGCGGGTGACCTTGCCGAGCGCGTAGGCGGCGTCGTCGGGGAAGTCGAACACCGGCACGGGCGGGGCGCCCTCGGGGGTGATCATCGTCGGGTGGGGGCCGAACACGCAGGCCACGAGCGGCGTGTCGCCGGCCTGCGTGGCCGCGGCCGCGACGGCGGCCACGAGGTCCTGGGTCGGCTGGCGGGGCGCCGGGGCGCACACGACGAGCACGCTGTCGACGCCGTCGTCGGCCAGCAGGGCGACCAGCGCCCGGGTCAGGTCGTCGGCGGTCGCCTCGAAGCCGAGGTCGACGGTGCTGGCCCGGATGCGCACGCCGCTGCCGCCCGTGCCGACCGCCTCCCGCACGGCCGGCCCCACCGTGGCGAGCCGCAGCCCGGCGTCGACGCAGGCGTCGGCCGCGAGGGCGAGGGAGCCGCCGCCGTTGCCGACCAGCGCCACCCGGTCGCCCTTCGGCAGCGGCTGGCAGGCGAGGAGGCGGGCGACGCCCAGCTGCTGGGCCAGCGTGTCGACCCGGATGATGCCGGTCTGCTCGACCAGCGCCTCGAAGGTCTCCGGCGGCAGGTCGACCTCGTCGGCCGGGTAGGCCCGGGCGGCGCCGCCGCTCTTCACCGCCACGATCGGCTTGGTGCGCGACAGGCTGCGGGCGATGCGGCTGAACTTGCGGGCGTTGCCGAACGACTCCAGGTAGAGCAGGACGAGCTTCGTGCGGTCGTCGTCGGCCCAGTACTGGAGCATGTCGTTGGCCGACACGTCGGCCCGGTTGCCGATCGCCGCGAACGACGAGGCGCCCAGGCCGGCCTCGCCGATGCGCTCGAGCAGCGCGCCGCCGATCGTGCCCGACTCCGACAGCAGCGCCACCGGGCCCGGCCGGACGGTGGGCGTGGCGAAGGTCGCGTGCAGGCGCACCTCCGGATCGGTGTTGATGACGCCGAGGCAGTTCGGGCCGAGCAGCCGCATGCCGTGGCGCCGGCAGGCCCGCAGCGTGGCGGCCGAGAGGGCGGCGCCCTCGGGCCCGGCCTCTGCGAAGCCGGCGGAGATGACGATGACCGCCCGGACGCCCTTCTGCCCGCACTCCTCGACGACGTCCGGCACCTCGGCGGCCGGGACGACGACGATGGCCAGGTCGACCGGGCCCTCGACGTCGGCGATCGACCGCACCGCCGGCACGCCGCCGACGTGCTCCGCGTTGCGGTTCACCGGGTGGACGGGGGCGTTGACGCCGTGGGCCAGCAGGTTGCGCAGCACGGCGTGGCCGACGCTGTGACGGTCGCGCCCGGCGCCGATGACGGCGATCGAGCGGGGCTCGAGCAGGCGGCGCACGGCCTCGGCCTCGGCCCGCTGGGCCCGGGCCTCGATGGCGGCCATCGCCTCGGGCGTCGGTCGGAGGTCGAGGTGCACCTCGATCACCCCCTCCTCGAAGGTGCTGCGCACCTGGAAGCCGGCCGCCCGGAACACGCCGACCATGCGCCGGTTCGCGGGCAGCACCGTGGCGGTGAAGGCGCTGATGCCGTTGCGGCGGGCGGCCTCGGCCAGGTACTCGAGCATCAGCGTCGCCATGCCCCGCCCCCGGTGGGCGTCGTCGATGAAGAAGGCGACCTCCGCCTCGGAGCGCATCGGCCAGCGGTCGTAGCGGGCGACGCCGACGAGCACGTCGCCCCGCAGGGCCACGAAGGCCATGCGGTCGACGTAGTCGACGTGGGTGAGGTGGTGGACCTCCTCGTCGCTGAGGCGGGGGTGGGGCGAGAAGTAGCGGAAGTAGATGCTCTCGGGCGACTGCCGGCCGTGGAAGTCGACGAGACGGGGGCCGTCGTCGGGCCGGATCGGCCGGATGCGCACGGTGCTCCCGTCCGCGAGCACCACGTCCGCGTCCCACTCGGCCGGGTACCCCGGCGGCAGCGGCGTCTCCTCCACCGCCTCGCCGGTCGTGGTGGCGTCCTCCACGGCGCCGAGGGTACCGAGGCGCCGCCGGCACCGAGCGCCCACGCCTCGTGCTGACCCCGGCGTCAGCCGGCGCGCTACCGTGCGGTCCTCGGCGCCGCCGGCGCGCGGCGCGGCGGACGAAGGAGCCCCCCAACGTGATGCGGAGACTGAGCGCGCTACTCGCGGCCGTCGTCGTGGCGGTGACGGCGGCAGCCTGTGCCCAGGAGGCCGACGGGGAGCTGACGGTGCTCGGCGGATCGGGCCCCGACGGCCCGCCGACGCCCGACAGCTCCGGTGACCCGGGCGCGGTCGCCGAGCAGGCCATCGTCGACGTCGAGGCCTGGTGGGAGGACGTGTTCCCCGAGGTCTACGGCGGCGCCTTCGAGCCGGTCGCCGGCTACTACCCGTACGGCCCGGACACGCCGTCGCCGCCCTGCGGCGGCCCGCCGCCGCCCTACGAGGTCATCGCCGACAACGCCTTCTACTGCCCGGAGACCGACATCATCGCCTGGGACGAGCACCAGCTCCTCCCCTACCTCGACCAGGAGTTCGGCTCGTACACGGTGGCGATCGTGATCGCCCACGAGTACGGCCACGCCATCCAGGCCCGGGCCGACGCGATCGACCGCACCGTCGACCTCGAGCTGCAGGCCGACTGCTTCGCCGGCGCGTTCACGGACCACGTCGTCGAGGGCGGCGCGTCGGGCTTCGACGAGGGCGACGTCAACCTCGACCTGACCGTCGCCGGCCTCATCTCGATCCGCGACCTGCCCGGCACCGACCCCGACGAGCCCTACGCCCACGGCAGCGGCTTCGACCGGGTGGGCGCCTTCCAGGACGGCTTCGAGAACGGCCCCGAGAAGTGCGCCGAGTACGCGGATCCGAGCCGGGACCGGATCACCGCCGAGCTCGCGTTCACGGCGCGTGACTACGCGACCGGTGGCGACCTCCACCTCTACGACGGGGCGGAGCCGGGCCTGCTGTCCCTCGTGTTCGCCGACCTCAACGACTTCTACGGTGCCCTGTTCAACGAGCTGGGCGAGGAGTTCGAGCCGGTCGACGACCTCGTCCTCGCCGACCCGGCGACCGACGGCGTCGAGTGCGGTGGCGAGACGCTGAGCGGGAGCGAGCTCGAGCGGGCGGCGCTCTACTGCGTCGACGAGAACATCGTGCTGCTCGACCGGGGCTTCGTCGAGGACGACCTCTACTCGCTGGGCGACTTCGCCGTGGCCAGCGAGATCGCCCGCCTGTGGGCGATCGCCGCCCAGGTGCAGCTGGGCGTGGCCGACGACGACGGCGCCCTGCTGCAGGCCGACTGCCTGACCGGCCGGTGGGCGGCGTGGACCTACCCCCGGGACGAGGCCCGCACCCCGGAGAGCGACCAGCTCGTCATGTCGGGCGGGGACCTCGACGAGGGCATCATGGCCTTCCTCGCCTTCGGCTTCGGCGACGAGGAGGTCTTCGACCGCATCGAGGCCCTGCGGACCGGGTTCTTCGACGGCTACGAGGCCTGCGAGGAGTACGCGCCGCTGTCCTGACCGCCCCGGCGCCGCCGCACGGCCGGCGACCGCCGGCCGCCGTCGCGGCTGCGGCTCAGCCGGCGGCCCGGCGCTTGCGGCGGGACTCCCGGACCACCGCGGCGGCGATGCCGCCGACGCCGGCGACGATCAGCACGAAGACGAGGATCTGCAGGGCGCCGCCCCGGTCGCCGGCCTCCCGGGGCGGGTGGCCGGAGTTCGGCTTCGGGATGATGTCGGCGCCCGGCACCGGCTGGGGCGTCGTCTCGGTCCGCCCGTCGCCCTCGCCCGCCGGCGTCTCGGGCTCCTCCTGGCCGGCGACGGCCGGCTCGCCCGGGCCGGTGGGGCCGGCGGCGTGCGCCCGCACCGCCGCGGCCGCGGGCGCGGCGACGGCCGCCCCGACCAGCACGAGCGCCAGCGCGGCGGCCAGGGCGAGGACCGGGTGGGCGGGCCGGCGGCGCATGGAGCCATGGTCCGACCGGCCCGCCCCCGCGGTCAAAACGGCCCTCAGCTGGGCGGCGTGTAGTCGCCCGGCAGGACGATCGACTTCGTCTCCAGGTAGGCGGACAGGCCCTCGGGCCCCAGCTCGCGGCCGACGCCGGAGGCCTTGTAGCCGCCGAAGGGGTTGCGCATGTCGAGCGTGCCGAACTGGTTGACGCCGTAGGTGCCGGTGCGCACCCGCTTGGCGACCTCGATGCCGGCCTCGACGTCGCTCGTCCACACGGAGCCGGACAGGCCGTAGTCGCTGTCGTTGGCGATGCGGACGGCGTCGTCGACGTCCTCGTAGGACAGCACCGACAGCACCGGCCCGAAGATCTCCTCCCGGGCGATGGTCATGCTGTTGTCGACGTCGACGAACAGCGTCGGCTCGACGTACCAGCCCTTGTCCAGGCCGGCCGGGCGGCCGCCGCCCACGGCGACCTTGGCCCCCTCGTCCCGGCCCTTCTCGATGTAGCCGAGCACCCGGTCGCGCTGGCGCTCGGCGACCAGCGGGCCGACGGCGACCGACGGGTCGGTCGGGTCGCCGACGGTGGTGCCGGCCACCGCGTCGCGCAGGGCGTCGACGACCTCGTCGTAGCGGTTGCGGGAGGCGAGGATGCGGGTCTGGGCGATGCAGGCCTGGCCGTTGTTCATGAGGGCGGTGCCCATGAGCATCGGCATGATCGCCTCGAGGTCGGCGTCGTCCAGGATGATCGCCGCCGACTTGCCGCCCAGCTCCAGCGTGCACCGCTTGAGGTGCTCGCCGCAGATGGCCCCCACCCGCCGGCCGGCGGCGGTCGACCCGGTGAAGGCGACCTTGTCGACGCCGGGGTGGCGCACGAGGTACTCGCCGACCTCGCGCCCGGCGGGGAGGATCGACACCATGCCCTTCGGCAGCTCGATCTCGTCGAGGATCTCGCCGAGGATGTAGGCGTCGAGCGGCGTCTCGGGCGAGGGCTTGAGGATCATCGGCGACCCGGCGGCCAGCGCCGCGCCCAGCTTCAGGGCGACGATGAACAGGGGCACGTTCCAGGGGATGATCCCGGCCGAGACCCCGACGGGCTCCTTGCGCACGAGCACGGGGCCGAGGGCGCCCGGGCGGATCTCCTCGAAGGTGAAGGACCTCGCCAGGTCGACCCACCCGTCGAGGACCATGGAGGCGCTCAGCACCTGGCCCATCAGCGACCAGCTGGCGGGCGACCCCATCTCGGCGGTGATGGTGTCGGCCAGCTCCTGCGAGCGGGCCTGGATGCCCTGCGAGAGCTTGGCGATGTACTCGGCCCGCTCCTCGGGGCTGAGCCGGGGGAAGGGTCCGTCCAGCGCCGCGCGCGCGGCCTCGACGGCCCGGTCGACGTCGCCCTCGGACGCCTCCGGGGTGCGGGCGATGACCTCCTCGGTGGCCGGGCTGACGACCTCGATCGTCGCCGTGCCGGCCGGCGCCACCCACTCGCCGCCGATGTAGAGGGTGTCCTTGATCTCCATGAGGCCTCCTGCGCCCGGACTCGAACCTGAAACCGTGTCAGGTATCGTGCCACGGGTCACGGTCGCGAGCACGGGTCCAGGGGGGACGGCCATGGGCACGATCGGCGCGGACCTCGCCGAGCAGGTGCTGGGTGACGGCGTCCTGGCCGCCGACCCCCTGCCCGCGCTGGCCCGCCTGCGGGCGGAGGCGCCGGTCGCGCCCCACCGGCCGACGGGAGCCTGGATCCTGTCCCGCCACGCCGACGTCCTCGCGGCCTCCCGCGACCCGGCGACCTTCTGCTCCGGCCGGGGCGTCCTGCTCGAGGAGATCGGCGTCGAGTACCCGTCGCCGCCGACGATGATGCACACCGACCCGCCGGACCACACCCGCTACCGGCGGCTGGTGGCCCCGGCGTTCGCGCCCCGGGTCGTGCGGGCGCTCGAGGCGCCGATCGCCGCCCGGGCCCGGGCCGCGGTCGCCGCCCTGCCGGCGGGCGAGCCGGTCGACGTCGTCGCCGAGCTGGCCGTGCCCTTCCCGCTGCGGATCATCGCCGACCTCCTCGGCGTCCCCGAGGACGACTGGCCCCGGTTCCACGAGTGGTCGGAGGCGGCCGTGCCGGGGGCGAGCGACCGGTCCCCGGACGAGGCCGCGGCGCTCATGGGCGAGATGACCGGGTACCTGCTCGCGGCGGCCGCCGACCGCCGGGCGCGCCCCCGCGACGACGTCATCTCGCTGCTGGCCACCGTCGAGGTCGACGGCGAGCGGCTCGACGACGACGAGCTCGCCATGTTCCTCGTGCAGCTGCTGGTGGCGGGCAACGAGACGACCCGCAACGCCCTGGCCGGCGGCCTGGTCGCCTTCGCCGAGCACCCCGACCAGTGGGACCGGCTCCGCGCCGACCGGTCGCCCCCCGCCCTCGCCGCCGCGGTCGAGGAGGTCCTGCGGTGGACGACGCCGGTCGTCTACTTCCTGCGCACCACCACCCGGGGCGTCACCATGCACGGCGTCGACCTGCCGGCCGGCACGCCGGTCGTGCTCCACTACCTGTCCGCCAACCGGGACGAGGCCGCCTTCGGCCCGACCGCGGACCGGTTCCTCGTCGACCGCGACCCCAACCCCCACCTGGCCTTCGGCGCCGGGCCCCACCTCTGCCTCGGCGCCGCGCTGGCCCGGCTCGAGCTGCGGGCGGTGCTCGGCGCGCTGGCCGACCGGTTCGCCCGGCTGGAGCCGGCCGGCCCGGTCGAGCGGGCGATGTCGCTGGTCATCGCCGGCCACCGCCGGGCGCCGCTGGCCCTGCACCCGGCCTGACGCCGCGGCCGGTCAGCTGCGGAAGGCGGCGTAGGCGTCGAGCACCTCGGGGTTGGCCAGGCTCCCCCGGCTGGCCGCCGTGTCGGGGTCCGCGCCGGTGAGGATGCGCTTGACCGGCACCTCGAGCTTCTTGCCCGACAGCGTGCGGGGGACGCCGGGCACCGCCCGGACCTCGTCGGGCACGTGCCGGGGCGACAGCTGGGTCCGCAGCGCCTCGGCGATCCGCCGCCGGAGCTCGTCGTCGACCTCGACCCCCGGCGCGGGGGTGACGAACAGGATCAGCCGGCCGGGGCCGCCTTCGGGGTCCTCGAGGTGGACGACGAGGCTGTCGGCGACCTCGGGGAGCGCCTCGACGACGGCGTAGATCTCGGCCGTGCCCATGCGCACCCCGCCCCGGTTCAGGGTCGCGTCCGAGCGGCCGGTGATCGTGCAGGCGCCGTCGGGCTGCAGCGTGACCCAGTCGCCGTGCGTCCACACGCCCGGGTGGCGCTCGAAGTAGGCCGCCCGGTAGCGGGAGCCGTCCTCGTCGCCCCAGAACCCGACCGGCATCGAGGGCATCGGCGCGGTGACGACCAGCTCGCCCTGCTCGCCGACGACCGACCGGCCGGCCTCGTCGTAGGCCTCGACCTTGGCCCCCAGGTAGCGGCAGGAGATCTCGCCCGCCCGCACCGGCACCAGCGGGCAGCCCCCGACGAAGGCCGTGCAGACGTCGGTGCCGCCGCTGATCGACGACAGCAGCAGGTCGTCCCCGACCGCCTCGTAGACCCACTCGAAGCCGGCCGCGGGCAGCGGCGCGCCCGTCGAGCCGACGGCCCGCAGGGCACCGAGGTCGCCCAGCTCGGACGGCCGGACGCCGGCCTTGCGGCAGGCCATGAGGAAGGGCGCGGAGGTGCCGAAGAAGGTGACGCCCTCCTCGGCGGCCATGCGCCACAGGGCCCCGAGGTCGGGATGGCCGGGATCGCCGTCGAACAGCACCGGCGTCGCCCCGACGAGCAGGCCGGAGACGAGGTAGTTCCACATCATCCAGCCGGTCGTCGTGAACCAGAAGAACCGGTCGCCCGGTCCGAGGTCGTTGTGCAGCGCCAGCACCTTGTGGTGCTCGAGGACGATGCCGCCGTGGCCGTGGACGATGGGCTTGGGCAGGCCGGTCGTGCCCGACGAGTAGAGGACGTAGAGCGGGTGGTCGAAGGGGACGGGCTCGGTGTCGAGCTCCTCGTGCTCCCCGACCAGCTCGTCCCAGCCGACCGCGCCCTCCAACCGGGCGTCGGGGTCGAGGTAGGGCACCTGGACCGTCGCCCGCAGCGACGGGAGCTCGGCACGGATGGCCGCCACCTCGGCCCGCCGGTCGACCCGCTTGTCCCCGTAGCGGTAGCCGTCGACGGCGAGCAGGGCCGCGGGCTCGATCTGGCGGAACCGGTCGACGACGCTGCGGACGCCGAACTCCGGCGCGCACGACGAGAACACCGCCCCGAGGCTGGCCGAGGCCAGCAGGGCGACGACGGCCTCCGGGACGTTGGGCAGGTAGGCGGCGACCCGGTCGCCGGGACCGACGCCCAGGCGCCGCAACCCGGCCCGGCACCGGGCGACCTGGTCGCGCAGCTCGGCCATCGACAGCTCGACCCGGGGGCGGGTCTGGGACAGGGCGACGAGCGCGGGACCGTCCGGCTCGCTGCGCAGCGCGTGGGCGGCGTAGTTGAGCCGCACGCCGGGGAACCACCGGGCCCCCGGCATCACCGGCTCCTCGAGGGCGCGGCCGACGGGGTCCGGCGACTCGAGCCGGAAGTGGTCCCAGATCGAGCGCCAGAAGGCGTCGAGGTCGGTCACCGACCAGCGCCACAGGTCGTCGTAGCCGTCGAAGGCCAGCCCCCGCTCGTCGGCCAGCCAGCGCATGTAGCGCCCGATGCGGCTGCGCCGGCGGACCTCGTCGGACGGCTGCCACAGGACCCGTCCCCGTCGCTCGTCCGTCACCGACCCTTCCGTCACCATGGCCCTCACGGTAGGCGGCCCCGGCGCCCCCGTCCCGGCCGTCCGCCCGGGGCCCGGCGCCGGGGAGGTGGTGCCCGGCCGGCGCCCCGGCTTCTAGCGTCTGCGCCGTGAGCGAGGTCCGCGAGTACCGCCAGTCCCGGTTCCAGCGCCCGCCCGGCGCCTGCGAGCTGCTCCTCGTGCGCCACGGCGAGTCGGCGCCCGCCCGCGACGGCGAGCCCTTCCCGCTCGTCGACGGCCACGGCGACCCCGAGCTGGCGCCGAACGGGCGCGAGCAGGCCCTGCGGCTGGCCGACCGCCTGGCCCACGAGGACATCAGCGCCATCTACGTCACGCCGCTGCGCCGGACGCAGCAGACCGCGGCGCCGCTGGCGGCCCGGCTCGGCATCGAGCCGCGGGTGGAGCCCGACCTGCGGGAGGTCCACCTCGGCGAGTGGGAGGGCGGGGCCTTCCGCCGCCACGTCGCCGAGGGCCACCCCATCGCGCGGCGGATGTTCGCCGAGGAGCGGTGGGACGTCATCCCCGGCGCCGAGCCCACCGAGGCGTTCGCGGCCCGGGTCCGGGGCGCGATCACCCGCATCGCCGCCCGCCACCCCGACGAGACGGTCGTCGTCGTGTCCCACGGGGGCGTCATCGGCCAGGTGCTGGCCATGGCGGCCCGCACGACGGGGTTCGTGTTCACCGGCTCGGACAACGCCGCCATCTCCCACCTCGTCGTCAGCGGCGACCGCTGGATCATCCGCCGCTTCAACGACACCGCCCACCTGGGCCTGGCGCTCACCACCGCGCCGCAGCCGCCGACCTGAGCGGCGCCGGGCGGCGGGGCCGCGGAAGTTCTGCAGATTGTGCAAAGTTGCGCTCAGCGCAGATAGCCTGCTGCGGTCCGGTCCGCTCCCCCAACCGCCGAGGTCCGCACGTGGACGCAGACACCACACCGGCACCGCTCACCCACCGCCAGGTGCTCGTCGTCTTCTCCGGGATCATGCTCGGCATGTTCCTGGCCGCGATCGACCAGACGATCGTGGCCACGGCCCTGCCGACGATCGCCGGCGAGCTCGGCGGCCTCTCCCACCTCTCGTGGGTGGTGACCGCCTACCTGCTGGCCGAGACGGTGGCCACGCCGCTGTACGGCAAGCTCGGCGACCTCTACGGGCGCAAGCGGGTCTTCCAGTCCGCCATCGTCCTGTTCCTGGCCGGCAGCGTGCTGTGCGGCCTGTCGGCCTCGATGGGGCAGCTCGTCGCCTTCCGGGCGATCCAGGGGGCGGGGGCGGGCGGCATCATCGTCGGCGCCCAGGCCCTCATCGCGGACATCGTCAGCCCCCGCGAGCGCGGCCGCTACCAGGGCTACTTCGGCGCCGTGTTCGGCCTCTCGAGCGTCGCCGGGCCGCTGATCGGCGGCTTCCTCACCGAGCACGCGTCGTGGCGCTGGGTCTTCTACGTCAACCTGCCGATCGGCCTCGTGGCCCTGGTCGTCACCAGCATCGTGCTCCCCGCCTCGATCCGGCGGGAGCGGGTGCGCATCGACTGGCTCGGCACGACGGTCCTGTCGGCCGCCATCGTGTGCCTCGTCCTGGTCACGACCTGGGGCGGGAACGAGCACGCCTGGGGCTCGCCGCTCATCGTCGGGCTGTCGGCGGCGGCCGTCGTGCTCGGCGTCGTGTTCGTCCTCGTCGAGCGCCGCGTCGAGGAGCCGGCCATCCCCCTGCGGCTGTTCCGCAACCGCACGTTCAACATCGCCTCGGCGGTCAGCCTCATCATCGGCGCCGGCATGTTCGGGGCGATCTCCTACCTCCCCACCTTCCTGCAGATCGGCGGCGGCGTCTCCGAGTCCAACTCGGGCCTGCTGCTCGTCCCGGTCATGGCCGGCCTGCTGATGTCGTCGATCGCCGCCGGGCGCCGCGTCAGCCGCACCGGCCGCTACCGGCACTTCCCGATCGCCGGGATGGCCGTCGCGGCGGTCGGCATGGGCCTGCTGTCCACGCTGGACACCGGCTCGAGCCGGCTCGAGTCGGGCGCCTACATGTTCGTGCTCGGCGCCGGCCTCGGCATGGTCATGCAGATCCTCGTCCTCGCCACGCAGAACGAGGCGCCGGTCGCCGACCTCGGCGTCGCCACCTCGACCGTCACGTTCTTCCGGGTCGTCGGCGGGTCGCTGGGCGTCGCCCTCGCCGGGTCGCTCATCAACAGCCGGCTGTCGAGCGCGCTGGGAGGCGAGCCCCCGAGCGACCTCACGCCGGAGCTGCTGCGGTCGCTGCCGGCCGAGGAGCGGGCCGTCCTCTCCACGGCCTACGCCGACGCCATCACCGCCGTGTTCGCCTACGCCGTGCCGGTGCTCCTCGTCGGCTTCGCGCTGACCTGGCTGCTGCGGGCGGTGCCGCTGCGGACGGTCGCCGCCCGGGTCGCCGCCGCGTCCGAGGCCGCCGGCGCCGAGCCCGCCGCGCACCACGCCACGGTCGAGGCCGCCGAGGTGAGGGTCGACGGCGCCGCGGCCCCGCCCAACGGGAGCTCCTCGTCCGGGGCCGCGCCAGCGGACATGATGGACGGCGTGGGACCGTCGTCGACGAGCGGGGGATGAGGTGGCGCCCGGGCTGCGCGAGCGGAAGAAGGCGGAGACCCGCCGGGCCCTGGCGTCGGCGGCGCTCCGGCTGGCCCGCGAGCTCGGGCCCGACGGTGTGACGGTCGAGGCGATCGCGGAGGCGGCGGGCGTGTCGCCCCGCACGTTCTTCAACTACTTCGCCTCGAAGGACGACGCCATCGTCAACGTGTCGCCGACGGAGCAGTCGATGCTGGTCGCCGACCTCTGCGACCGCCCCGAGGACGAGCCGCCGCTCGACGCCCTCCGGGCGATGGTGCAGGCGGCCGCCCAGCGGTTCGCCGAGGACGCCGACGAGATGCTCGTGCGGCACCGCCTCGCCCAGGAGCACCCGTCGCTGGCCATGCGCCGCTCGGCCCGGTTCGCCGAGGTCGAGCGGGCCCTGGCCGAGGAGATCGCCCGCCGCACGGGCCTCGACGTGGACGCCGACACCTACCCGGCGCTGGTGGTGGCGGCGGCGCTGGGAGCGCTGCGGGTGGCCACCGCCGTGTGGAACGAGACCGGCCGCACCCGGCCGCTGGCCGAGCTGGTCGACCAGGCCTTCGACCAGCTCGCCGCCGGCTTCGCCCACGTGCTCCTGCCGTCGTCCTCCTGAACCCCGGCGACCGCCCGCCCCTGTTGACCCCCACGTCGACAAGGGGCCGCGTTACCAACGGGTAAGTTGTTGCACGGCGCGTGCAGTCCTAGCCTCGGCGCCCGTGACGGCCCCGCAGGCGCAGCCGGCCGGCGACCGGCCGGCCCCGAAGCGAGTCCGCAAGCGGCCCGACGCCCGCCGGGCCGAGATCATCGCCACCGCCCGCGAGGTCTTCGCCGCGTCCGGCTACGCCGAGTCCGGCCTCGCCGAGATCGCCAGCGCGGCGAAGGTCTCGAAGGGGCTCCTCTACCACTACTTCCCCGCCGGCCGCCCCCAGCTGTTCGTCAGCGTCATGGAGGGCCTGCTGGAGGAGTTCCGGCAGCGGCTGCGCCAGGCGGCGAAGATGCCGTTCTCGCCCCGCACCCGCATGGAGCACCTGCTGGCGGCGCTGTTCGGCTTCTTCGACGAGAACCCCGCCGCCTTCCGCCTGCTGTTCCGCGACCCGTGGGTGACCCACGACGAGACCGTCGAGGCCGCGGCGGTCGCCACCCGGGTGGCCATCTCCTCGGAGCTGGCGAGCCTCATGGCCGGCCAGGGGCTGCCCTCCGACGACCTGGTGGCGGCGAGCACCGGCATCCTCGGCTTCGCGCTGGCCAACGTCGAGCTGTCGCTGTCGGGACAGGTCGACCCCGAGGTCGCCTGGCGGGTGACCTGCCAGTACGCGACCTCAGGCTTCCCCGCCTGAGCCGCCCCCGCCCCGCACGAGGCGCAGCACCGGCCTCCCCCGCGGGGACGGCGGCGGCGCCGGGGGCGGCGGGACGGCCCGGTCGGGCCCGACCGGCGCGCCGAGGCGGGCCACGACCCGCGTGCCACCGCCCGGGCGGCTGTCGACCGTCAGCGTCCCCTGCCCCAGCTCGGCGAACGAGCGCATGGCGGCGATCCCCGAGGTGAACAGCAGCCGGTCGGGCGCGAAGCCGACCCCGTCGTCGACCACCAGCAGCTCGACCGCGGCCCCGTCGCGGCGGAGGGCGACCTCGACCCGGCGGGCGCCGCTGTGGCGCCAGACGTTGCGGAGCGCCTCCTGGGCGATGCGCAGCACGAGCGTCTCGGTCGTCCAGTCGAGGACCAGGTCGTCGTCGACCGCCACCGTCAGCTCCGGCGCCGGCCCGTCGCCGTAGAGGGCGTCGACGTAGGCCCGGATCGGCGCGGCCAGGCCCGGGGACAGCGGCCGGTCGGCGCCGAGGGGCTGCACCGCCAGCATCAGCCGCCGCAGCGACTCGGCCTGCGCCCGCAGCGCGTCCCGCACGGCCGCCGACGCGGCGACCCGCGGCCCGCCGGGCCCGGTGCGGGACGGCGCCGTCGCCTGCACGTAGGCGACGAACGCCGCGTAGGCCGCCACCGCCTGCTCGTGGAGCTGGGCGGCCGCCCGGTGACGGTCGTGGTCGGCCCGGTGCACGACCTCGGCGAGCAGCTCGCGGCGAACGGCGGCCGCCCGTGCGAGCTCGCCGTGCAGCCGCCGGGCCTCCCCCACCGCCGCCAGCTGGCGCACGGCCGCCAGCACGGCCAGCAGGGCCGCGACCCCCAGCGCCGCGGGCACCGACCACGGGTCCCGCGCCGCTCGGGCCGCGGCGACCGCGACGAGGACCGGCAGGCCGGCCAGGACGAGTGCGGCCGGCAGCCAGGCGCCCCGCAGGCGGTCGCGCTCGCCCGCCCGACCCAGGCCGGCCGCCGCGGCGGGCGGCAGGTGCAGCGGCACGAGCAGCAGCAGGCCCATGCACAGCGCGTGCAGCGCGAGCAGGGGCGCCGACGGCAGGTCGAAGCCGCGGACCCCCTGGGCGGTCTGGGCGACGGCGTCGGCCAGCCCCAGGACGGCGAGGCCGACGGCGATGCGCCCCACCGTGCGCGCCGCCCGCCCGGCCCGGCGCACGCGCAGGTGGAGCAGCACGGCCCAGTAGGCGGCGAGGACCATCGCCACCGCGGCGGTGGCCGCGGGCAGCGCGTACCAGGCGTCCGCCGCCCGCAGCACGTCGTCGCCCCACACGAGCGCGGCCGGCGCCGTCACCACGACGACCGACATGGCGCTGTCGGCCAGGTCGACCGACACGGCGCGCCGCCCCGACCGCGCCCCCACCACGGCGACGGCCCCGCCCACGAGGAGGCCGGCGATGGCCGCCACGACCGCGGCGTTGAGGGCCGCCGGCGTGCGAACGGCGACGACCGCCCCGGCCACCATCGCCGCGCAGACGCCGCCGATCAGCACGAGGGCGGCCAGCCACAGGCGGGTGGCCCGGGCGTCGGGCCCCGCCCCCCGGCGGGCGGCGAGCGCCGTGTGCCCGACCGCCGGCACGACGTGGGGGGCGCTCGCCACCGCGGCCAGCGCCACGAGGTAGCCGCGGGCCGAGCCGACGCGCAGGCCCGCCACGGCCGCGACGGGGAGGCTGGCACCGACCCACAGCCGCGCCGCCGCCCGCAGCCCGGGCCCGCGCCGGCGGGCCCCGGCGGCGCGCGGCCCCCGGCGTTCGTCCCCGGCTTCGGCGGCGCTGTCCGGCCGCCGGCGACGAGCGAGCAGGTGCATCCGACCTCCCCTCGAGGGCACCCGCACCGTGGTGGCCCGGCCTCGCGAGATATCAACAGCAGTGTCGGAAACCTGTCAACCGCCACCGGCCGCGCCGCCCGGCGCCGGCGCCCCGCGACGTGTGACATCCCTGCGTCGGTCGCAACCGTGACGTAACGTCGTACGCAGCCCACCACCCCCAGTGGCGGCGGCGCCCGGTCGGGCGCCCGGTGCGAGAGAGGCACGGCATGGACCTCGAGTTCAACGACGAGCAGCTCGAGCTGCGGGAGACCGTGCGGGCGGCCCTCGCCCGCGAGTGCCCGCCCCACCTCGTGCGGAGCGTGGCCGGCGGCGGCCCGGGCGCGGACGCGCTGGCCACCGCCGTCGCCTGGCTGGGCTGGCCGGCGCTCACCGTCGACGTCGACCTCGGCGGGCTGGGCCGGAGCTTCGTCGAGCTGGCCATCGTCCTCGAGGGCATGGGGCGGGCCGCCGCCCCCGGCGCCTACCTGCCGACGATGACGCAGTTCGTGCCCGCCGTGCGCGAGGTCGGCACGCCCGCCCAGGCCCACCGCTTCCTCTCGGCCGTGGCGGCGGGCGAGGTCACCGGCACGCTCGCGCTCCACGAGGGCGGCCGGTGGGACCCCGACACCGTCGTCGCCACCGCCCAGCGGGACGGCGACGGCTGGCTGCTGCAAGGGACGAAGCACCATGTGCTGGGGGCTCCGGACGTCGACGAGGTCGTCGTCGCGGCCCGGCGCGACACCGGGTCGCTGGGGCTCTTCGTGGTGCCGGCCGCCGAGCTGAGCTTCGCCCGCACGGCCAGCCTCGACCCCACCCGGTCGCTGGCGCGGGTCGACCTCGACGGCGTGTGGGTGCCCGACGCCCGCGTCCTCGGCGGACCCGACGCCGACGTCGACGCCGGCAAGGCGATCGGCCGCGTCGTCACCGAGGCCGTCGTCGGCCTGGCGCTCGACGCCCTGGGGGCGTGCGACGCCCTCATCGAGGCGTCGCTCGAGGTCGCGCTCCAGGGCGGCGTCGCCGGGCAGGCGACCGAGCACGCGCTCGCCGACATGGTCGTGGCCGCCGACCTGGCCCGGGCCGCGACCTACCAGGCGACCGCGGCCGTCGCGTCGGGGGACGCCAGCGCGCCGCTGGCGGCGTCGGTCGCCAAGGCCGCCGTCGGCGAGTGCCAGCGGCTGGTCACCCGCACCGCCGTCGAGGTGTGCGGCGGCACGACCGGGCCCGACGGGCTGCCGCTCGACCTGTGGGTCGGCCGGGCCGAGGCCGACGCCCTGCTCTTCGGCTCGGCGGCCGACCACCGGCGCATCGTCGCCGACCACCTGCTCGTCGCCCAGCGGGCCCGCCACGCCCAGCTGTCCCACGCCCTGGTCGGCTGACGTCGGGCCCGGCGCGCGGGCCGGCGGCGGACCCGACGCGCCCCGTGGCCGGTCAGCGGAGGTGCCGGCCGAGCAGGCGGCCCGCGACCCGCTCCCGCTCGGCGGCCAGGCCGCCGGCCGCCGCCTGCTCGGCCAGCGTCGCGGTCCACTCGCTCGCCCAGGACCCGCCCGGCCAGCCCTCCGGCCCCTCCAGCCCCATGTCGAGGCCGTCGGCGCCGAGCGCCTCCAGGCCGGCGTGGTAGACCCGCTCCCGGGCCCGGGCGGTGGCCAGCGGCAGCATCGTCAGCTCGGGGTTCGGGCGGCCGGCGTCCTGCTTGGCCAGCGCCCGGTACGCCAGGGCGCGCACGGCGTCGGCCTCGACCCGCAGCCCGGCCAGGGTGTCACGGAACACGCCGTCGTCGGCCAGGCCCCGGACCTGGCCGACCTCGGCCAGCGCCTCGACGGCACGCTCGACGGCCAGCAGGCCGGTGATCCACCGCAGGGAGCGGAGGCGGGCCCGGACGCCGCGGACGACCGGCCAGCCGCCGTCGAGGCCCCCGACGACGTCGTACTCGCCCACCGCCACGTCGTCGAGGACGAGCACGGGGGCCTCCGGGGTCGGGCGGGTCACGCCCGGGGCCGCCAGGTCGACGGCGACCGCGGTCGGTGCGCCGTCGTCCTCGGCCCCCGCCTCCCGGCGCACGACGCACAGGCAGCGGTCGGCGTCCTCGGCGCCCGCCGGTGCGGGCAGCGCGCCGCGGAGCCGCAGCACGCCGTCGCGCTCCTCGGCGACGACGACGGCCCCTGCACCGCCCCGGGCCGGCGGCACCCCGCCGGCGCCCTCCTCGGGGACCTGGTCGGCCACGGCCAGGCACCAGCTCATCTCGCCCCGCAGCGTGCGGGGCAGCCACTCCTCCCGCTGGACCTCGTCGCCGTGGTCGGCCAGCGTCGGCGCGCAGACGTCGAGCCCCAGGGGGTTGGTCGTGCGCGGCAGCCGTCGCCGGGACAGCTCCTCCAGGTAGATCAGCTGCTCCACGGCGGTGGCGTCCCGGCCCCCGAGCTCGGGCGGCCAGCGGGGCACGAGCCAGCCGGCCTCGAACAGCGTGCGCTGCCAGATCCGGGCCCACCTCGGGATGTGCCCGGGCGAGCGGGGCGGGTCGGTGGCGCGGTCGGGCGCCGGGCCGTTCTCGTCGAGCCAGGCCGCCAGCTCGGCTCGGAACCGCGCCTCGGCGCGGCTGTCGCTCAGGCGCACGGCGCGGACGCTAGCGGATGCCGGCCGCTCGTGCGCGGACGGTGCCGGTCCGGCGCCGAAGGGTGAGAGACAGCCGGGTGACCCGGTGCGGTCAGCCGTGGGGCGCCGGCGCGCCGGGCCGATCGGGTGCGGCGTCGCCGTTGCCGGCGGGGGCCGCCGCGGCCCTGCGGCGCTCCTCCGCGATGCGGGCGAGCTCGGCGACGACGGCGGGCAGCACCTCGGGCCGGACGATCCGGCCGAGCCGGTCGGCGACGGCGGTGGCGATGGCCCGCACGACGTCGTCGTCGAGGCCGTCGAGCGCCGCCAGGTCGGGCGACCGCGGGGCCCCCGCCTCCGCCGGTCCCGGCGGCACGGCCTCGGGGACCCGGTCGGGGGGGCCGTCGTCCCCCGCACCGTCGAGCGCGCCGTCCCCGGGACGCCCCTCGCCCTCCTCCGACCGGGCCTCGTCGTCCGCCGAGGACGGGGCCGCCGCCGGGCACGGCGGGCCCCCGACGTCCGCCGGCGGCGCCGGGGCCAGCTCGGCGGTGTCGGGGTCGGGGCCCTCGGCCCCGACCGGCACCGGCGCCTCCCCCGCCGGGGCCGGGACGGCCTCGTCGCCCGCGCCCCCGTCGGCGGTCCCGCCCGCCGGGGCGGGCGGATCGTCCCCGCGCGGCCCGACCTCGGCGTCCGCACCGCCCGCCTCGCGCGCCTCGGCCTGCCCGTCCGCGGGCGCCGCTCCGTCGAGCCCGAGCTCGGGCGGCAGCGGGCGGGCGTGGACCAGGGCCAGCCGGTCGGTACAGCGGGTGAGGGCGACGAACAGGGCCCGCAGGCCGTGCTCGCCCTCCTCGACGACGGCGGCGGGCTCGACCACGACCACGGCGTCGAACTCCAGGCCCTTGGCCTCGTCGGGGGCGAGGACGACGACCGGCTCGCCGTTCGGCCGCAGCTCGCCGGCCCAGGCCACGCCCTCGGCGTCGAGCGCCTCGGCCACCGCCGGGCGGACCGACCGGGGCGCGATCACGCCGACGAGGCCGGCGTCGGCCGCGGCCCGCACGGCCTCGACCGTGCGGGCCGGCAGGTCGTCCTCGCCCGCGGCGGTCACCGCCACCTCGTGGCCCGAGCTCCGCAGCGCCTGCGGCCGGGCGAGGTCGGGCGCGATCGCCGGCAGCAGCCGCATGGCCACCTCGTGGACCTCGGCCGGCAGCCGGTAGCCGTAGTCCAGCTCCACGACCGTGGCGGCCACCCGCTCGTGCCGCAGCACCTGCACGATCTCGTCCCACGAGCGGTGGGCCCACGGGCTCGTCCCCTGGGCGAGGTCGCCGAGCACGGTCATCGAGCCGGTGCGCGACCGGCGCCGCACCGACTCGAGCTGCATCGGCGACAGGTCCTGGGCCTCGTCGACGACGATGTGCTCGTAGGTGGCCCGCACGCCGTTGAGCAGGGCGTCGGCCGCGTCGAGGAGCGGTACGTCGTCGACCGACCACTGGTGGCTCGACACCTGGGTGCCCGAGGGCAGCGCCAGCATCGCCATCTCGTCCTCGGTCAGCGTGCCCGCGGCCGCGGCCAGCAGCTGCCGCCGGGACGAGAGCAGCTCGACGAGGAACGCCTGGGGCGTGAGCCGGGGCCACACCCGGGCCAGGTGGGCGTCGATGTCGCGGGCGGCCTCGCCCTGCACGTCGACCTCGCCGGCACCGGCCTCCCGCAGCGCCGCCCGGGCCTCGGCGCACAGGAAGGCCCGCAGCATCCGGTGGCCCTCGTTGTGCGGCCGCCCCGCCAGCTGGCGGGCCCGGGTGGCGACGCGCCGGCCGTCGAGCTCGACCGTCCGGCCGGCGGCCGTGACCCGCACGGGGACCGCCTCGACCCGCTGGCGGTTGCGCAGGCCCCGCAGGATCACCCGCAGCAGCCGCCGGTCGCCCTTCAGGCGCCGGACCTCCGGCGGGTCGACGCGGCCGATCCGCACCCGGGGGCCGAGCGCCCGCAGCGGGAGCTGGACGACCGCCTCGTCGCCCAGCGACGGCAGGACGGCGGCGACGTAGCGGATGAACGCCGGGTTGGGGCCGACGACCAGCACGTCGGCCGCGTCCAGCCGGTCGCGGTGGTTGTAGAGCAGCCACGACACCCGGTGGAGCCCGACGACGGTCTTCCCCGTGCCGGGGCCGCCCTGCACGACCAGCAGCTGGTCGAGCGGCCGGCTGATGACGTCGTACTGCGACGCCTGGATGGTGGCGACGATCTCGCGCAGCTCGCCCGAGCGGGCGCTGCCCAGCGACTCGAGGAGCGCGTCGGTGACCACCGGCTCCGGCGCCCGGCGCTCCTCCACCGCCCGCTGCACCGAGCGGAAGACGGTGTCCTCGATCTCGCGGATCTGGTTGCCCGTGCAGCGGAAGAGGCGCCGGGAGACGAGGCCCTCCGGCCGCTCGGGCGTGGCCGTGTAGAAGGGCGCGGCGATCGGCGCCTGCCAGTTGACGACGACCAGCTCGTTGTCGTCGTCCCAGATCGCGCTCTTGCCGATGTACCAGCGGTCGTCCTCGGTGTCGATGCGGCCGAAGGCGACCGCCTCGTCGGGGTCGGTCAGCCCGAACCGGCTGACCCGCTTGCGCAGCTCGAGGGCGGCCTTGGGGTTGGCGGCGAGGGCCGGGGCGTGCGCGAGGCGGGCCTGCTGGCGGTCGCGCAGGGCGAGGGCCCGATCGAAGTAGGCCTGCTCGTGGGGCAGGTCCGGATGCATGCCTCGCTCTCCCCCAGGACTGGTCGACCGCGTCGCCGACGACGGGTCCGCCCGCGCGCGCGGTGGGGAGACTACCGCGCTCGCACCGTGCGCCTCCCACGCTCCGAGGCGGCCGGCCCGGGGCGGACGCGAGGTGTGACGAACGACCGCCCCACGGGCTGCCGGTGACGGGAGAGCCGCGATGTGACGGACCGTCAGATCGGGGTCGTCCCGGGCGCGCGGGCACGGCATAGTTGCGTCGTGAACCTCCCGCTCGTCGACCGGTGCGCCCAGTTCGCCCGGGCCCAGACGCTCGACCCGTCGGGCACGGCCGGCTCCTACCGCGGCTACGTGGCCGTCGACGTGCCGCTCCCGTGGCCCGACGACATCGCCGACCACCCGACGGTGGCCCCCGTGGCCGGTGCGCTCGCGGCGGCGGGCCTGCGGGTCCAGGGGACCGTGCCCGACCCGGCCGACGGCGACGGCACCCGCCTGGCGACGTTCCTGCGCCCGCCGGGCCCGTTCGTCGCCTACGAGGCGGCGGCCTGGCGTCTCGACCCCGGTGACGCCACCGTGGCGCTGGCTGCGATCGCCGCCTCGGCCGCAGCGGGCGGCGCGCTCGACGCCGGCCCGGCCACCCTGGTCGCCGAGGGCGAGGCCACCGGCCGGCTCGTGCTGGTCTGCACCCACGGGTCGCGCGACGCCTGCTGCGGTTCCCTGGGCACCCGCCTGGCCCGGTCGCTGCCGGGGTTGGGAGCGGGGGTGCACGTGCGGCGGACGAGCCACACGGGCGGGCACCGCTTCGCCCCCACGGCGCTGTTCCTGCCCGAGGGCACGGTCTGGGCCTACCTGGACATGGACACGCTGGTGGCGATCGCCGACCGGACGCTGGACCCGGAGCTGGCCGCCCGCGCCTACCGGGGCTGCACCGGCCTCGAGGGGCCCGAGGTGCAGGCCGCCGACGGCGCCGCCCTCCGGGAGGTCGGCTGGGCCTGGCTCGACCACCGGCGCAGCGGCGCCGTCGTCGAGCGCGACGGCGACCGGACGCTCGTGCGGCTGGAGGGCGAGGCCCCCGACGGCACGCGCCGGGCCTTCGAGGCGACCGTCGAGGTCGCCCGGGTGGTGCCCGTCCCCGACTGCGGCAAGCCGATCGAGCAGGCCCGCAAGTCGGCGCCCGAGCTCCGGGTGCGCGACCTGCGCACCGTGTGACGGCGCCCACCCCTGGCGGGGCCGGACCGCCGCGTGACCCGCTCGGAGAGCGAGCTGGCCAGGGCGACTGCCCTGGCCAGGTGGTGGGCCGTAAGGGACTCGAACCCCTGACCCCCTGCGCGTCATGCAGGTGCTCTAGCCAACTGAGCTAACGGCCCGACGGGATCGTGCAACCTAGCACAACGCGGCGCCGATCCCACATCGGCCTCCCGGCGGGATCGCCGCCGGGCCGCCGGTGCCGGGCGCCGTCGTGTCACGGACGGCCGGTAACCTGGGAGCACCCTGTGCTGGGAGGTGCAGACGCTGTCCGAGACCACGCCTGAACCGCTGTCCGCCGAGCTCGCGCCGTTCGTCGCGCAGGCCCGTGCCCGCCTCGCGCAGGCGACCCGCGGGCTCGACGACGAGGCCGTCGTCGAGCGACTGGAGCAGGTGGTGGCGCAGACCCACATCGAGGCGTCCCGGCTCGGCCTGACGCTGCCGCGCCTCGACGAGGTCCGGGCGCTGCCGATCGGCGACGGCCAGGTCGTCGTGGTCCGGGCCGTCGAGGCCGACGACCAGGGCTGACGGCCGACCGACGGTCCGGACCGTCCGGCCCTCCGGCCGGCGCGCGCCCGGGCCTCAGAGGTTGCCCCGGGCCGCCTGCGCCCGCTCGATGGCCTCGAACAGGGCCTTGAAGTTGCCGGCGCCGAAGCCCGTGGCGCCCTCCCGCTGGATGATCTCGAAGAAGACCGTCGGGCGGTCGCACACGTTCTCGGTGAAGATCTGGAGCAGGTGGCCGTCCCGGTCCCGGTCGACCAGGATGCCGAGCTCCTGCAGGTCGGCCCACGGCAGGTCGACGCCCGCCATCCGCTCGCGGGCGTCCTCGTAGTACTCGGGCGGCACGGTCAGGAACCGCACGCCCCGGTCCCGGAGGGCCCGCACGGTCGCCACGATGTCGGCCGTGCGCAGCGCGATGTGCTGGACGCCGGGCGACCGGTAGTAGTCGAGGTACTCCTCGATCTGCGACTTGCGCAGCCCCTCCGCCGGCTCGTTGATCGGGAGCACGACCGAGTCGTGGTTCCAGACCACGGTCGACATGAGGGCGGAGTACTGCGTGGAGATCTGCTCGTCGTCGAAGTGGACCAGCGGGTCGAAGCCGAGGACCCGGCAGTAGTACTCGACCCAGTCGTCCAGCCGACCCTTCTCGACGTTGCCGACGATGTGGTCGTAGCGGGTGAGCCCGACCGCCGGGCCGGCCGGTGCGGTGAGCGCCGCGGGGACGAACCCCGGCGCGAAGGGGCCGCCGTAGCCCGAGCGGTCGAGGAAGGTGTGGACGGTCTCGCCGTAGGTGCGGATCGCCGCGTGGTGGATCTCGCCGTCCTCGTCGGCGTCGGTGGCCGGCGGGCGCTCGGGCAGGCCGCCCCGGGCGACGGCGGCCTCGAACGCGGCCGCGGCGTCGTCCACCCGGAAGCACACGTCGCGCACGCCGTCGCCGTGGGCGCGGACGTGCTCGGCGATCGGCGAGTCGGGCGTGAGGGCGCCGGTGACCAGGAAGCGCACCTCGCCCTGCTCGAGCACGTACGAGACCCGGTCGCGCCGGCCCGTCTCGGGCCCGGCGTAGGCGACGAACTCGAAGCCGAAGGCCGAGGCCAGGAAGGCGGAGAAGGCGCGGGCGTTCCCCACCCACCACTCGACGTGGTCGATGCCGGCCAGCACCGGCGGCTGGTGGCGGTCGGCGGCGTCCTGGCGCCGGGCCGTCACGGTCTCACCCATCTCGAGCCCCCCGAGGTGTCGCGGTTCGTCGATCCGGCCACCCAGGTAAGGCAAGACCGGCCAACTGCGTCAACAGTTCGCCAACAGACTGTGCAGATTGGCCAGCAATGTGCCACATGTGGTAGACACATTGCTCATGTTGCCCAGGGGAATCGATGCGCTCGACGCCCGGCTCATCCGGGCGCTGTGCGAGACCCCCCGCGCCGGCGTGATGGAGCTCGCCCGCCGGCTCGGTGTCGCACGCGGGACGGTACAGGCGCGCCTCGACAAGCTCCAACAGCGAGGCGTCATCATCGGCTTCGACCCCGACCTCGACCTCCGGGCCATGGGGTACGAGGTGCTGGCGTTCGTCAGCCTCGAGATCGCCCAGGGGCGGCTCGAGGACGTCTGCTCGCACCTCCGGGAGATCCCCGAGGTGCTGGAGATCCACTCGGTGACGGGGCCCGGCGACCTGCACTGCCGGGTCGTGGCCCACACCAACGAGCACCTCCAGGCGGTCATCGGGCGCATCCTCGAGGTCGCGGGCATCGACCGCACGACGACGCAGATCGCCCTCACCGAGCAGCTCCGCTACCGCGTGCTCCCGCTCGTCGAGCTGGCCATCGACGCCGAGCCCGACCGGCGCCGGCCCGCCGCCCGCTGACCCGGCCCGCGGGCGCCGGCGGGGCGGGACCGACCGTCGGCACCGGCGCCGACCGCCCCCGGACCTAGCCGCCCCCGGGTCGGCCCCCGTCGGGCTCGACCTCGACCGGCACGACGTCGGCCAGCCCGGTCACGGCGAGGAGCGCCCGCAGGTCGGGGCCGGCGTTGCGCAGCGCCACCCGCCGCCCCCGGCGGCGGGCCGCCAGCTGGAGGCGGGCGAGCGCCTCGAGCGCCACCGCGTCCGGCACGAGGCCGCCCACGTCGCACACGACCGCGCCCACGGCCGGGTCGTCGAGCAGCGCCCGCAGCCGCGCGCAGAGGCCCGGCACGTCGCCCGGGCGGACCCGCCCACCGACCGCCACCACCGCCGTGCGGGGGTCCTCCGGCCGGTCGCCCGGCCCGCCTCCCGCGGTCTCGTCACGCTCGGCCACGCAGCTCCATCGGTCGACCTCCGCCCGCTCCGACCGGCGGGCCCGGCCGAACTCATCGCACCCGCCCGTCCGCGCGGCGCGAAAGAATCTTCGACGATTCGCGCGTCACAGCGCGCGGTTCGCGTGCCGGCGGCGTAGCCTGCGGGGGCGGTCGTAGCCCGAAGTTCGCTCGGCCGCTCAAGTCAAGACAGATAGGCAGAGTGACATGGCAATCGGCACGGTCAAGTTCTTCAACGCCGAGAAGGGCTACGGCTTCATCTCGCGCGACGGCATGGACGACGTCTTCGTCCACTACTCGAACATCGAGGGCCAGGGCTACCGCACGCTCGAGGCCGGCCAGAAGGTCGAGTTCGAGATCGGCCCCGGCCGCAAGGGCGACGAGGCGCAGAACGTCCGGGTGGTGTGAGCGGGCGTGTCACGCCGGCGCACCACCTTCGGGAAGCTCCAGCGAGACCGCGACAAGCAGGCCAAGCAACGGGCCAAGCAGCAGCGGCGCGCTGAGCGGGCCGAGCTGTCGGCCGCGGCCGAGGACGCCCCGGCGCCCGAGGTCGACGAGTCGACCGTCCTCGCCCAGCTCGCCGACCTGCACGCCGCCTTCGACGACGGGCGCATCAGCTTCGACGACTTCGAGGCGCGCCGCGCCGAGCTGACCAGCCAGCTGCGGATCGACTGACCACACCCGAACGCGTGGAGGCGAGCGCCCGGGGCACCCCGCCCCGGGCGCTCGTCGTCGCGCGTGGCGGTGCCGCCGGTCCGGCGACCGTCGGGAAGATCTCGGTGTAGGGCCGTGGCGCGGGGGTAGCAGGGGGCCGAAAGCCAAAGCACGAACGCGGAGGCACCCGTGCACACGCTCAGCTCCCCCACCACGACCACCCGGTCCCGCCGGTCCGACCGCACCGAGCGGGACCCCGCGGAGGAGGCCGAACGTTTCCGCCGCTACCGACGGACGCGCGACCGCTCGCTGCGCAACGAGCTGATCGAGGAGCACCGCTGGCTCGCCCTCCACTGCGCCAAGCGCTTCGCCAACAAGGGCGAGCCGCTCGACGACCTGGTCCAGGTGGCCATGCTCGGCATCCTCAAGGCCGTCGAGCGCTACGACCCCGACTACGGCGCCACGTTCGCCACCTTCGCCGTGCCGACGGTGACCGGCGAGCTGCGCCGGCACTTCCGCGACACGACCTGGGCGGTCCACGTGCCGCGGCGGGCCAAGGACCTGCAGCACACCGTCAAGGTGGCCGTCGAGGACCTGGCCCAGGCCCACGGCCGCTCCCCCACCGTCGAGGAGATCGCCGCCCAGGCGAACATCGCCGTCGAGGACGTCCTCGACGCCCTCGAGGCGGCGCGCTGCTACCGCAAGACCCCGCTCGCCGCCCCCCACGACGACGAGGGCGACGGCGACGACCTGTCGGTCCTGGGCGCCGTCGACCGCAACCTCGACGCCGTCGAGGCGGCCGAGACCGTCCGCACGCTGCTCGCCAAGCTCCCCGCACGCGAGCGGCGCATCGTCGAGCTCCGCTACATGCACGGGCTCACCCAGTCGCACATCGCCGAGCTCGTGGGCGTCAGCCAGGTGCAGGTGTCCCGCCTCCTGCGGGCCAGCCTCGCCCGCCTGCACGACTCGCTCACGGACACGGCCGGGACCTGCGCGGTGTGACCATGTCCGTCTGCCAGCTCATCTCGTTCGCCGACGGCCCCGACCGGGTGCTGCTCGACATCATCCCGCTCGAGCGGCTCGACATCGACGGCACCTCGGTGCCCCGGGGCACGCCGCTCACCATGAGCTTCATCCCCAGCGAGGACCCGGCGGAGCACCGGGAGATGATCGGCCTGTTCGACCGCTGGACCGACGACGACGGGATCCTCGACCTCGACGTCGTGGTCACGAGCGAGGTCGGCGGGTTCCGCTACGTGTTCACCCACGAGGACGAGCAGCTCGTCCTCGACGTGCGGACCTGAGCGGGCCGCCGGGCTGCGCGCCCGGGGCGCAGGGAGGAGACTGGGGGCGTGGACGTGGCGGCCGCCCTGGCGGCGATCGACGACACGACCTTCTCGCTCGACGGCGACGCGGGCGTGCGCCTGCTCGCCGCCGCGCTGCTCGGGGGCGCCGTCGGCCTCGAGCGGGAGGCCAGCGACCAGGCCGCCGGCCTGCGGACGCACATCGCCGTCGCGCTCGGCGCCTCGCTGTTCGGCGTGATCTCGACCCTGGGGTTCGTCGAGTTCGACCGGGAGCGGACGACCACCGTGCTCCAGGCCGACGTCACCCGGGTGGCCTCGAACGTCGTCGTCGGCATCGGCTTCCTCGGCGCCGGCGTCATCATCCAGCGGGGTGGCACCGTCCGCAACCTGACCACCGCGGCCAGCCTCTGGGTGGTCGCCGCCATCGGCCTGGCCTGCGGCGTCGGCGACGTCACCACGGCGGCCATCGCCGCGGCCGTGCTGCTCGCCAGCCTCGTCGTGCTCCGCCCGGTCCGGACCTACGTGCGGCACCGCTGGGGCCGGCGCACCGTCGCCGTCGTCGTGCACGTGCGCCCACACGTCCCCATGGAGTCGCTGGCCCGGCGCCTGCTCGAGTCCGCGGACGTCGAGGCCGGGCCCTTCACCGTCCGGCGCGACGGCGAGCTCCTCGAGGTCTCGCTCGAGGCGTCGGGCCGCAGCCCGGCGGTGCAGCGGTGGATCGCCGAGCTCGCCGAGGACCCCGACGTGGCGCGCGTCGAGCAGCGCTGACCCGAGGGCGGGGGGCGACGGCGCCGGCCGGGCGTGCCACCATGTCACACCGACCGGCCACCCCGAGCCGACCGCTGCACCCTGGAGCGCCCATGAGCGACACCCCCGACCCGATCACGATCACGACCCGCCGGGCGGACGACGGGGTCGTCGTCAGCGTGGCGGGGGAGCTCGACCTGCACTCGGCGAGCGCGCTCACCGACGCCGTCCAGCGGGTGCTGGCCGAACATCCCGGTGAGACGATCGCCCTCGACGCCTCGGGCCTGTCCTTCGCCGACTCGGCCGGGCTGCGCGCGCTGCTGGTCGCCCACGGCGACGCGGGCGAGCGCAACGTCGCCTTCCGCGTGGTGCGGGCCTCCGAGCCCCTCGAGCGCCTGCTGGAGATGACCGGCCTGCGCGAGCTGCTCTGCGCGCCCGGGTGACCGGCGGGGCGCGTCAGCCCACGCCGCTCGCCCGCACGTGCTTGCGGGCGACCAGCTCGACGTTGCCGTCGACGTGGTCGAGCGTGTGACCGTCGGTGACGACGTCGAGGATCTGGTCGCTCAGCGACATCCGCTCGTCGTCGATGGCCCCGGTCGTCGACGCCCGGGTCGTGGCCCGCACCACGAGGGTGTCCCGGCCCAGCTCGAAGCAGAGCCGGATGTGGTCGCCGTCGCCCATCTCGATGAGCGTGCTGCACAGCTCGTCGACGGCGATCCGGAAGTCCTCGACCTCCTCCAGCGGGAGCCCGCACGTGCTCGCGACGCCGCTCGCCATGAGCCGGGCCAGCCGCATGTAGCGGCTGTCCGCGGGCACCGACAGCTCGATGCGACCGTCGTCCGTGTTCATCGTCCTACTTTCCGCACGTCGGGTTTGAGCTACCCAACGGACGCCCTGGTCAGACGCACGTCGGCGCTCGGTGGTCATGGGGTGGGCAGGACCAGCACCGCCCCGCCCCCGGCGACCCGGTGCGCGGTCACGGTGCGATCGCCGTCCCGTATGTCGATCACCTCGGCCTCCCCGGCCAGGCCCGCCTCCAGCCGCTCGACGACGCCGCCGCCCACCACCGACGACAGCGGACGGCCGACGGCGGCGCCGTCGATCCGCCCGGCGGTCGCGCTCAGCCCCACGATCCGCCGGTCGCCGTCGACGACCACGACCGGCGCCTCGCACACGCCGAGGAGGACGTCCACGACGTCCTCCAGCACGTCGACCCGGTGCCGCTCGGCGGCGAGCTCGTCGGTCGTCCGCTCGAGCGTCCGCGCCGCGTCCTCGAGCCGGCCGCGCAGCTCGGCCAGCAGGGCGGCCACCCGGGCGGCCCGCCTCGACGTGTCGGTGTCCGGGGACGTCGTCATGCTCGACCGCATCGTAGGAGGCGCAACCTGCCCTGCCCTACCCCTCCCGGCCGGGGTCGAACCGGGGCCGGGGTGTAGCGGCGCCGGGGATCGGGAATGTCGTCACCGATGCCGTCACCGCAGCTCCCCGTCGAGGTGCGTCGGGCGCGCCGGGCGCTCGAGCACTACGGGGAGGTGCGCGACCGGGCGGAGGCGCTCCTCACGATCCCGAGCGACACGACGCCCCGGGCCCACCTCGCCGGCACCGCCCGCCGGCCCGTGGTCGAGCCCGACCTGTGGCGGCTCCACGTCCGCTACGCGCGCACCCGCGACGAGGCCACGCTCACCGAGCTCGTCGAGCGCTACCGCCCCCACGCCGAGGCCCAGGCCCGCCACGCCTACCGCCACGGCGAGCCGATCGACGACCTCACGCAGGTGGCCTACGAGGCGCTGGTCCGGGCGCTCCACCGGTTCCGCCCCTCGCTGCGGACACCGTTCCTCGCCTTCGCCAAGCCCACGATCGTGGGCTCGCTGCGCCGCCACGTCCGCGACCACGGGTGGGCCATCCGGGTCCCCCGCCGGGTCCACGAGCTGGCCAGCCCGATCCGGGACGCGACCGAGCTGCTCACCCACGACCTCGGCCGGCCGCCGACCGCGTCCGAGATCGCCGACTTCCTCGGCGTCGACGAGCGGGAGGTGCTCGAGGCCCGGGTGGCCGAGGACGTCCGCACGACGGCGTCGCTCGACGCGCCCGACGGTGCCAGCGGCCTGCAGACCGACCAGGTCGTGGGCCTCCCCGACCGCGGCTTCGCCGGGATCGAGAACCGCACCGCCCTCGCCCAGAGCCTCGAGCGGCTGTCCGACGACGACCGGGCGCTGCTGCACATGTACTTCGTCGAGGAGCGCACGCAGACCCAGATCGCCGAGGTGCTGGGCTGCAGCCAGATGCAGGTCTCCCGCCTGCTCCGCAAGGCCGTCCGCCAGCTGCGCCGGCACATGCTGGGCACGTGACCGGCGACGGGCCCCCGGCCGGGGCCGGCCCGACGGGCGCCCGGGTGGGTCAGGCCGCCCGGGGCCGGTGCTCGATGCGCCGCTCGACGCTGCGGCCCCGTGCCATGACGAGGATCAGCGCCAGCAGCACGCCGCCGACGGCCAGGGCCGTGGCCCAGCCGCGCTGGAGCGCCAGCTCGCGGTCGACCAGGTCGGGCTCGACGGCCGCGATGGCGGCGCCGACGCCGGCGACCAGGGCGACGAAGGCGGCGAGCACGCGGGCGCCCGCCAGCCCGGCCAGCACCAGCAGGGCACCGACCCCCACCTCGACCGCGCCGAGCAGCGGCGTGTGGTCGATGCCGACCACCCGCACGACCGGCTCGTACCAGGACCCGTCGACGCCCGCCCGCACCAGGGCCACGGCGCCGATCACGACGAGGCCGACGCCGGCGGCGACCGCGAGCATCGAGGCGACGTCGAAGCGCTGACGCACCGTCTCGACGGTCTCCTCGCCGGCCGTCACCTGGTCGCCCCGGTCGATGTCGGCGTCCTGCCGGTCGGCGACGTCGTCGCGGCGGTGTCTCCAGGGCATCGTGGTTCCTCCCGGTGGCCTGCGCGGAGGGGCTTCCCCGCCGGCCGGTGGCCAAACGCCACGCGCCCCGCCCCGGCGACGGCCCGCCCCCGGCTACGCGCGGCCGAGGTGGGGCCGGACGTGCAGCCGCACGACCGTGCCGGCGGCCGACGTCCGCATCTGCACGAGGTCGCACACCTGGTTGGCGATCCACAGCCCCCAGCCACCGAGCTGCCCCGGCGTCGGGTGGACCCGCCCGGCCAGCGGGTCGGCGACCCGGCCCCGGTCGCGGACCTCCACGACCGCGGCGCCGCCCTCGCGCCAGATCCGCACGTGCGCCACCCCCTCGCCGTGGCGGATGCAGTTGGTCGCGACCTCGTCGACGGCGAGCACGAGGTCCCGGGTCCGGGCCTCGTCCAGCCCCGCGCCCCGGCCCGCCTCGGCGACCGCCCGCCGCAGCCGCCCGAGCCCGGTGCGGCCGTAGGGGCGCGACGGCAGCGGCCCGGCCGGCTCGGGCAGCGGCTCGGCGAGGACCGCCGCCGGGTCCCGGACCAGCGGCCCGGGACCCTCGACCGGACCGGACGGGGTGGCCACGAGGTCGTGGGTGTCGTGCGCGGTGCGGATCGCCTGCGGCCCGAGGCCGGCGTCGTAGGGGCACAGGAGCCGGACGCGCCCGTCGTCGCCGAAGGCCAGGTTGACCAGCGCCTCGTGCTGGCGCACCTCGGCGACCTCGGACGGCGGGCGGCCGGGCCACAGCGGCTCGCCCACCCCCCAGATGCGGGCCGCGCCGTCGTGGGCGCCGATGAGCTCGCGCCAGGCGGGGATGAGCCGGGCCGGGTTGGGGCCGTAGCGGTGGACGTCGACGAGCTCGACGCCCGCGCCCCGGGCACCCAGCTCCTCCCGCAGCGCGCCGAGCCGCGGCCGGTCGGCCACCACCAGGACCGGGTCGCCCGCGTCCAGGCCGGGGCCGATGAAGTCGAGCACGCCGGCGAGCCACGCCGCGCGGCCGCCGTAGAGCAACGCCTCGTGACGCAGGGCGGTCGAAGGCATCCCCCGCCGACTACCCGGTGCGGTCCCCCTCAACCGGGAGAGGGACGCACCGGAAGGCGAGCAGGCAGACGTCGTCCTGCCGGGAGGACCCGGCCACGAGGGCCTCGGTCACGCGGTCGCAGAGCGCGGCGGGCGGCCCGGTGTGGCCGGCCGCGACCGCGCGGAGCGTGGCCAGTCCGTCCTCGCCGGCCCGCTCGGCCCCCTCCAGCAGGCCGTCGGTGTAGAGCAGCACGCACGTGCCGTCCCCGAGCGGCACCGGGCCGTCGACCGGCCAGGTGCCCTCGCCGGGGAGACCGAGCAGCCGGCCGTTGCGCCCCCCGACGAACCGGGCCCGGCCGTCCGGGTCGACGAGCAGGGCCGGCGGGTGGCCGGCGTTCGCCAGCGTCATCGTCGCCGCACCGAGCGTCACGACGCCGAGCACCAGCGTGGCCGTCTGGGCGTCGGCCATCGTGGCCAGCAGCGCGTCGCTGCGCCGGACGACCTCGTCGACGGGGTGGCCCTCCAGCAGGTAGGCCCGCAGCCCCATGCGCACCTGCCCCATCACGGCGGCCTGCTGGATGCCGTGGCCCATGACGTCGCCGACGACCAGCGCCACCCGCCCCTCGCCCAGGTGCACGACGTCGTACCAGTCGCCGCCGACCTCGACCTCGGGCCCCGCCGGCAGGTAGCGGACCGCCACCTCCAGCCCGTCGGTCGCCCGCACCTCGGGCAGCAGGCTGCGCTGCAGGGTGAGCGCCAGCTGGTGCAGCCACAGGGCCCGCTCGCGGGCCTCCCGGTAGCCGCGCTGGGCCATCTCGTAGGTCGACAGGCTCTCGGCGAGGAACGCGGCGGCGTCGCCGAGGCGGGCCCGGGTGGCGAGGTCCGGCGCCACCCGCTCGACCGCCCGGTGGTGGATCCCGACGAGCTCGAGCAGGCCGACGCCGGCCTCGACGGCCCGGTGCCCGAGCTCGTAGGCCGCGGCCAGCCCCCGCTCGTCGGGCGCGCCCAGGTAGCCGTCCAGGGCCTCGGCGTAGTCGGCCTCCAGCCCCCGGTGGCGGCCGCCCGGCCCGGCGCCCCCGACGGTCACGCCCCCGGCCCCCGGTAGCGGGCGACGGCGACCAGCGCGTCGTCGCCGGGGCTGGCGCAGCGCTCGAGGACGGTGGCCGCGATGCGGGCCACCGTCCCGGTCCCGGGCACCTGGTCGGGGAAGTCGCGGGTGATCCCGTCGGTGGCCATGACGACGAGGTCGCCGGGGACCAGCTCGACGACGGTGACCCGGACCGGCGGCAGGCGGTAGCCGACGACGCCGCCGTAGAGGACGGCGCTCGCCTCGCGCCGGAGCACGCCGGCCTCGGGCCGCAGCACGTGGGACTCGACGTTGCCGACGCCCACCCAGGTGAGCACGCCGGCGCAGGAGACGGTCGCCAGGCTCGCCGTCACCCCCCGGGTGCGGTGCAGGGCCGCGTGGGCGGTGGCGAGGAGCTCGTCGAGCGGCGCCCCGGCGTGGGCCGCCACGACCTCGCGGGCCCGGGCCGCGACCTCGGCGGCCTCGGCCCCGTGCCCGAGGCCGTCGATGACCGCCAGCAGCGCGCCGCCCGCGACCGGCCGGGCGAGGGCCAGGTCGCCCGAGACGTCCTCGCCCGGCAACGGCCGGCCGGCCCAGGCCCACTCGAGGCAGGGGGCCACCGTCGCCTCGACCGGCCCGCTCACGTCGACCGCCGCTTCCGCATGACGACCGTCGTGCCGACGCCGACCTCGGAGGTGATCTCGAAGGTGTCCATCAGGCGGCGGGCCCCGGGCAGGCCGAGGCCGAGCCCCCGGCCGGTCGAGTACCCGTCCTCCATGGCCCGCTCGACGTCGGGGATGCCCGGGCCCTCGTCGCGGGCGACGACCTCGACGGCCGTGTGCTCGCCCGTGCCCTCGTCGACGGGGCTGATGATGATCTCACCCCGGCCGGCGTGGGTGACGATGTTGCGGGCGACCTCGGAGATGGCGGTGGCGACGAGCGTGGCGTCGGTGTGCGAGCAGCCGATCTGGTCGGCCAGCTCGCGGCCCGAGCGGCGCGCCACGACGATGTCCGCGTCGGTCGAGATCACGATCCGGATCCGGCCGAGCGGCATCAGCGCCCCGTCCTGGCGTCGAGGAAGGCCAGCCCCTCCTCCAGGTCGAGCGCCGTGTGGACGTCCTCGAAGGTGAGCCCCAGCTGCACCATGGCGAACGCGACCTCGGGCTGCATGCCGACGACCACGGTGTCGGCCCCCCGCAGCAGCGTCATGTGGGCGATGTTCCGCAGCGAGCGGGCGGCGAAGCTGTCCATGACGTCCAGCGCCGTGATGTCGACGATGATCCCCCGCGACCGGTAGCGGCCGATCCGCTCCATGAGGTCGTCACGCAGCTGCTCGGCCTCGCTGTCGGTCATCGCCGACTGGATCGTGGCGATGAGGTAGTCACCCTGCTTCAGGATGGGGACGGCCATGCCGGTCAGCGCTGGTCGGCGGGCTGCGACCGGATGACCTCGTAGCCGAGGAGGCGCTCGGCCTCCTCGATGCCGCCCTGCAGGTCGCCGACCGCGTTGACCTTGGACAGGTCGACGCCCAGGGTGACCAGGGTCAGCGCGATCTCGGCCGACAGGCCCGTGATGATGACGTTGGCGCCCATGAGGCGGGAGGCGTCGACGGTCTGGACGAGGTGGTTGGCCACGGTCGAGTCGATCTCGGGCACGCCGGTGATGTCGATGACGACGACCTTGGCCCGGTTGGTGCGGATCGACCGCAGCAGCTGCTCGGTGAGCTGGCGGGCCCGCTGGCTGTCGAGCGCGCCGATGATCGGGAGGATGACCAGCCGCTCCCGCACCTGCAGCACCGGCGTCGACAGGTCGCGGATGGCCTCCTGCTGCTGGCGGATGACCCGCTCGCGCTCCTCGACGAAGCCGACCGCCACGGTGAGCGCGATGCGGTTGGCCGCCGGCTCGTACGCGTCGAGCACCCGCAGCAGCAGCTCGAAGTCGTGCTGGTACTTCTCGAACAGCGAGCGGGCGAGCACGTCCCGCAGCAGCAGGACGATGCCGAGCACCTCGTAGGTCTCGACACCCCGGGGGATGATGCGCTCGGAGAGGCTGCGGGCGTACTCCTCGAGGGCCTCGACGCTCCCCGTCTCCAGCGCCTCGACGTAGTTGTCGTAGACGCTGGTGGCCTCGTTGAAGACCTCGTCCGAGGTCATGGCGGTCAGCAGGCCGGCCTCGGTGATGCGCCGGGCCCACTCCTCCCGCAGCTGGGTCCGGCGCTCCCGCAGGTGCGCCACGAGCTCGGGCAGCAGGGTGCTGTCGCCTCCCGACGTCGTGCTCGCCACATCCGCGCCGGCGCGGGCCGCAGGCTCGCTGGACGTCCCCATCGCGTGCCTCCCAGGTCGGGCCCGCCGGGGCGCCACCCTACCCGGTGCAGATGGGGTGCATGCCCGGCGGCCGCCGACCCCCCGGGACGGCCGCCGGGCACACGGCCTAGAGCATCGGCCGCCCGAGCCCGTTGACCGACTCGCCGATGACGCGCAGCAGCATCCAGGCGGCCACGGCGATCATGAGGAGCGCGACCGTGGCCTGCGTGACGGCCCGCACGGCCCGGACGTACCGCGGCGGCCGGAGCGGCGCGACGATGGCCTCGAACGCGGCGTCCCAGTCGATGGCGCCTTCGTCACGGTCCACCGGTCCCCCCTCTCTCCGCTCGGCCGCTCGATCGCTGACGTCAACGTCAGGTGTGTCACGTGTCACACTAGCGCACCGCACGCCGTCGTGCGTCCGTTCGTGCACCACCGGGGGAGGGGGACATGGGCGACGACCCGCAGGGATCGGTCCAGGAGGCACCGGAGATGCGCCGGTCGAGCCGCGACCACGCCGAGCTGCGGCGGCGCCTGACCGCCTGGCTGGCCGACCGGCTCCCCGCCGGCTCCTCGCCCGAGGTCACCGGGCTCGAGCCGACCTCGGCCAACGGCATGTCGAGCGAGACCCTCCGGGTCGAGGTGACCTGGACCGAGGTGGGCGCGCCCCGCTCCCACCGCCTCGTCGTCCGGCTGGCGCCGTCGCCCGAGGACGTGCCCGTCTTCCCCCGCTACGACCTCCCGGCCCAGTTCACGACCATCCGCCTGGTCGGCGAGCTCACCCGGGTGCCGGTGCCGCCGGTGTGGTGGTGCGAGCCCGACCCCGGACCGCTGGGGGCGCCGTTCTTCGTCATGGGGTGCGTCGAGGGCCGGGTGCCGCCCGACGTCATGCCCTACAACTTCGGCGACAGCTGGCTCGCCCAGGCCTCGCCGGAGGACCAGCGCCGGCTCCAGGACGCCACCGTCGCCGCCATCGCCGAGCTGCACGCCGTCGACCGCCCCAGCCACCGGTTCCCGCACCTCGTCACCGGCACCGGCGACACGCCGCTGGCGCGCCGGCTGTCGGTCGTCGACGAGTGGTACCGGTTCGCCTCGGCCGGCGGCTTCCGGTCCGAGCTGATCGAGCGGGGCCTCGCCTGGCTGCACGACCACGTGCCGGCCGCGCCGTCCGGGCCCGTGCTGTGCTGGGGCGACGCGCGCATCGGCAACGTGATCTACGCCGGGTTCGAGCCGGCGGCGGTGCTCGACTGGGAGATGGCCACCCTCGGCCCCCGCGAGCTCGACGTGGCCTGGCTGATCTACGGCCACCGGGTCTTCGAGGACCTCGCCGCGTCGATGGGCCTGCCCGGCATGCCCCACTTCCTGCGGGCCGAGGACGTGGCGTCCACCTACGAGGCGCTGACCGGGCACGCGCCACGCGACCTGGCCTGGTACGGCACGTTCGCCGCCGTGCAGTTCGGCATCGTGTTCCTGCGCACCGGCGCCCGGGCCGTCCGCTTCGGCGAGGCGCCGCCGCCGGACGACCCCGACGCGCTCCTCCACAACCGGGAGCCGCTCGAGCGCATGCTGGCCGGCACCTACTGGGGGTGACGGCGGTGGGCGACCTGCACCCCGTCCCGCTCGACGAGTTCCCGATCCACCAGGCGCCGCTCTCGCTGCGCCACGTCGCGACCAGCGACCGCAACTTCTACGACCGCTCGTACCTCAACGCCCACGACCGCACCGGCGACGTGTTCCTCGTCGCGGGCCACGGCGTCTACCCCAACCTCGGCGTCGCCGACGCGTTCGTCACGGTCCGCCGGGGCGACCGCCAGTGGGTCGTGAGGTGCTCCGACGCGCTCGGCGACGACCGCCTCACCCCCGCCGTCGGGCCCTTCCGCATCGAGGTCGTCGAGCCGCTCCGTCGCCTGCGGGTGGTCTGCGACACCGCCGACCGGGGCCTCGGGGTGGACCTCAGGTGGGAGGCGTCGTTCCCGGCGGTCATGGAGCCCCGCCACGTCATGCTCGCCGGGGCCCGGCCGATCATCGACGCGTCCCGGTTCGCCCAGGTCGGCACGTGGTCCGGGACGATCTGCGTGGAGGGCGAGGACCTCCCGGTCACGCCCGACCGCTGGGTCGGCACCCGCGACCGCTCCTGGGGCATCCGCCCCGTCGGCGAGGCCGAGCCGCCGGGCCGGCCGCCGGACGACCCCACGGCCGGGCTCTGGTGGCTCTACGTACCGCTGCGCTTCGAGCGCTTCGCGTTGGTCGTCGTCGTCCAGGAGCAGCCCGACGGGTACCGCACCCTCGACGACGCCGTGCGGGTGTGGCCCGACGGGCGGGTCGAGCAGCTCGGCTGGCCCGAGGTCGAGATCGGCTACCGGCCCGGCACCCGCCTGCCCGAGCGGGCCCGGCTGCGGCTCCGGGAGCGGGGCGGGCGCCCGCTCGACCTCGAGGTCACCGCCCTCGGCCACATCGCCCTCCACGTCGGCGCCGGCTACGGCGGCGACCCCGACTGGGGCCACGGCCGGTGGCGGGGCCGGGGCTGGGTCGAGTGCGCCACCTACGACCTGCGCGACCCGGCCGTCGCCGCCCGGGTCCCCTTCGGCGTCGTCGACCACGTGGCCCGGGCGACGCTCGACGGCGAGGAGGGCTGGGGCCTCCTCGAGCACGGCACGATGGGCCGCCACGACCCCTCCGGCTTCGCCGACTGGGACGCGGTCGCACCCTGAGGGCCCTGTGGCCAGGGACGATGTGCGCCCGCCCGCGGCGCGCCTAGGGTCCCGCGGTCCGAAGGTCGGCGCGCACGTGCAGGGGGAACGGATGGCCGAGGGAACGGGTCGAGACATCGCCGCGCTGGTGGCCCAGCTCACGCTCGACGAGAAGGCCGCGCTCACCGCCGGCGCCGACATGTGGCACACGGTGTCCGTCCCCCGGCTGGGCATCCCGGCCGTGCGGATGACCGACGGCCCCAACGGCGCCCGGGGCACGCAGACCGGGCCGGCCGGCCCGGCGTCCGCCTGCCTGCCGTGCGGCGCCGCGCTCGGCGCCACCTGGGACCCCGAGCTGGTGGAGCGGGTCGGCGAGGTCCTCGGCGCCGAGGCCCGGGCCAAGGGCGCGCGGGTGCTGCTCGCCCCCACCGTCAACATGCACCGCTCGCCGCTCGCCGGGCGCAACTTCGAGTGCCTGTCCGAGGACCCGCTGCTCGCCGGCCGCCTCGCCGCCGCCTACGTCCGGGGCGTGCAGTCCCGGGGCGTCGCCGCCACCGTCAAGCACCTGGTCGGCAACGAGGCCGAGCACCAGCGCTACACGATCAGCTCGGACGTCGACGAGCGGCCGCTGCGGGAGATCTACCTCGTGCCCTTCGAGCTGGCGGTGCGCGAGGGCGGGGCGCTCGGGATCATGACCAGCTACAACCGCCTCAACGGCCGGTGGTGCACCGAGCAGCCCGAGCTGCTGCGCGACATCCTGCGGGACGAGTGGGGCTTCGAGGGCTTCGTCGTCACCGACTGGTTCGCCGTCGCCGTCACCGAGGCGTCGGCCGGGGCCGGTGTCGACCTCGAGATGCCGGGTCCGGGCCGGGCCTTCGGCCCGGCGCTGGCCGCCGCCGTGCGCGACGGGCGGGTCGACGAGCGGCTGGTCGACGAGCAGGTCACCCGCCTGCTCACCGTCCTCGACCGCATCGGCGCGCTCGACGACGACGGCCCGGGCGACGAGGGCGGCGAGGACCGGCCGGAGCACCGGGCCGTCGCCCGGCGGGCCGCGGCCGAGTCGACGGTCCTGCTGGCCAACCGGGGCGTGCTGCCGCTGGAGCCGGCCCGGCTGCGGCGGGTCGCGGTCGTCGGGCCCAACGCCGCCGACGCCCAGATCATGGGCGGCGGCTCGGCGGCGCTGCGCTCGCACCCCGCCACCGGCCCGGTCGAGGCCCTGCGGGAGGCGCTCGGGCCCGGCGTCGAGGTCGTGCACGAACCGGGGTGCGACAACCGGCGCCGCACGCCGGTGCTCGGCGGCCCCACGACCACCGCGCCGGAGGGCGGCCCCGGCTTCACCGTCGACTGGTTCGCCGGGCCCGACCTCGCCGGCGACCCCGTGCGCCGCACGCACACGCCCTCCGCCGAGATCTTCGGGCTCGAGCCGCCGGTGCCGGAGCTGTCGGACGCCGAGGGCTGGTCGTGCCGCGCCCACACGACGCTCACCCCGACGGTGTCGGGCACCCACACCTTCACGCTCACCCAGGCGGGCCGCGCCCGCCTGATCGTCGACGGGCGGCCGGTCATCGACGGCTTCGCCGAGCGGCTGCCCCGGGGCACCGCCTTCTTCGGTCTCGGCAGCGCCGAGGTGGCGGCCAACGTCGAGCTGACCGCCGGGCGGCCGGTGGAGGTCACCGTCGAGCTGGCCACCGAGCGGCGGGGCGGCGCCGTGCGCATCGGCCACCGGGAGCCCGAGCCCGCCGACCTCCTGGACCGGGCCGTCGCGGCCGCGGCCGGCGCGGACGTCGCCGTGGTCGTCGTCGGCACGACCGGCGAGTGGGAGTCGGAGGGCGACGACCGCCCGGACATGGACCTGCCGGGCCGCCAGGACGAGCTGGTGCGCCGGGTGGCGGCGGCCAACCCGGCCACGGTCGTCGTCGTCAACGCGGCCTCGCCGGTCACGATGGACTGGGCCGACGAGGTGGGTGCCGTCCTGCAGGTCTGGTTCGGGGGGATGGAGATGGGCCCGGCCCTGGCCGACGTGCTGCTCGGCCGGGCCGAGCCCGCGGGCCGCCTCCCGTTCACCGTGCCGCTCCGGGTCGAGCACAACCCGACGGTCGGCAACTTCCCGGGCGAGAACGGGCACGTGCGCTACGGCGAGGGCCTGCTCGTCGGCTACCGCTGGTACGACACCCGCGAGCTCCCGGTGCGCTTCCCCTTCGGCCACGGCGGGTCGTACACGACGACGGCGCTCGGGGAGCCGGTGCTCGACCGCACGACCTTCACCGCCGGCGCCGGCGAGCGGCTCACCGTCCGGGTCCCGGTCACCAACACCGGCGACCGGCGGGGCGCCGAGGTCGTCCAGTGCTACGTCGCCCCCCGCGGCTCGCGCCTGTTCCGGCCCCGCCGCGAGCTCAAGGCCTTCGGCAAGGTGTGGCTCGACCCCGGCGAGACCGCCACGGTCGAGCTGACGTTGGACGACCGGTCGTTCGCCTACTGGGACCCGACGATGCGCGACCGGGACGAGGTCGCCGCCAAGGCCGCCGCGGTGCCGATGGCCGGCGGTGGCCGGGGCCGGGGCCGCGAGCCCGGTTGGCGCGTCGACCCGGGCACCTACGAGCTGCACGTCGGCACCAGCGCCGCCGCCGTCGCCCACGTCGTGCCCGTCGAGGTCGTCGCCGGCGGTTAGGCCCGCCCGGGCGGGGGAAGGCTCTCGCGGTCCGCGACCGGAAGGACCGCCGATGAGCGACGCCCCCGACGAGCGCACGCACGACGACGAGGCCCTCGACCCGGAGGCCGGCGAGGAGGCCGAGCGCGAGCGGGTCCTGCGGGAGACGGAGGCCGCCCGGCAGGACGCCGAGGAGGCGGTCCGGGAGGCGCGCCGCGAGGCCCGGGAGCGGCGCTGAGCCGCACCCGCCGGGCAGCAGCGCGCGCGTACCCCTGTTTCCCGGCGGGGTCGCCGGGTTAGGTTTCTCGGGAACCACGAGCCGGAGGGAGCCGACATGGCTGACGTGATCACCGACCTCTCGGACGCCGACATCGCCACCGAGTGGCGGCACGAGAAGGCCAGCCAGACGACCGACGACGACGCGACCGACGCGACGGACCAGGCCGACGACGCCGACGCCGTCGACCCCGACGAGGGGCCCGCCGACTCGGACACCGACCAGACGGACTCCTGAGGCCCTGGCCGCCCGACGCTCCCCCGACGCGCTCGGCCGGTGCGTCGGTGACGTCGAGACGTTCCTGACGAGCCGCTTCGGTGTGGCGCCCCACCTCTGGCGCCACACCGGCTCGTTCGACGACGTCCTGTCACTGGCCGACGTCGACCGCCTGATCGCCGGCGCGGGGCTCCGCCGGCCCGCCGTCCGCCTGGTGCGGGACGGCACGGTCATCCCGCCGGCCGACTACACGCGCCGGGCCCGCACCGGCGGCACCACCATCAGCGACCTCGTCGACCCCGGCCGCGTCCTCGACCTCGTCGCGGACGGGGCCACGGTCGTGCTCCAGGGCCTGCACCGCTGGTGGCCGCCCGCGGCCCGCTTCTGCCGCGACATCGAGCTGGTGCTCGGCCACGCGGTCCAGGCCAACGCCTACCTCACGCCGGCCGGCGCCGCGGGCCTCGCCCCGCACCACGACACGCACGACGTGTTCGTCCTGCAGGTGGCGGGGTCCAAGCACTGGACCGTCCGCCGGCCCTACCTCGACACGCCGCTCCCCCGCCACGCCAGCGACCACGAGGTCGCCGCCACCCAGCCCGTCCTGTTCGAGGCCGAGATGACGAGCGGCGACGCCCTCTACCTGCCCCGGGGCGTCGTGCACTCGGCAGCCGCGCAGCGGGGGCTGTCGCTGCACCTGACCATCGGCATCCTGGCGACGACCGTCCACGACGTGCTGCGCGAGCTGGTCGACCTCGCCGCCGAGGAGGTGCGGTTCCGCCGCAGCCTCGCCCCCGGCTGGGCGTTCGACCCCGACGGCGCCGAGGGCGAGGTGAAGGCCGCGATCGCCGCGCTCGTCGACTGGCTGGCGACGGCCGACGCCGGCGCCGTGGCCGAGCGCCTGCGCGACCGCTTCGTCGCCAACCGCACCCCGCTGCTCGAGGGCCAGCTCCTCGAGATCGCCGCGCTCGACGAGATCGGCGACGACACGCAGGTCGTCCGCCGGCCGGCCGCGGTGGCGCACCTGCGGGTCGAGCCCGGCGGCGACACCGGCGCCGGGGACGGCGGAGGGCCCCGCCTGCAGCTGGTCCTCGGCGACCGGCGCCTGACCATGCCGGCGGCCCTGGAGCCGGCGGTCCGCCGGCTGCTCGACGGCGAGCCCCACCGGGTCGGCGACCTCGCCGACCTGCTCGACGCGCCCAGCCGGCGGGTGCTCGTCCGCCGGCTCGTCCGCGAGGGGATCCTCTGCACGCGCCGGGCCCCGTCCGATGCCTGAGCGGCTCGCGCTGCGCTGCGCCCCGGCCGCCCTGGCCCGGGCCGAGCCCCTGACCGGGACCGCCTCCCGCGTCCAGCGGTGGGTGATCGTCGAGCAGCCCGGCGCCTGGGGCAGCGACGCGCTGCGCCAGAGCGGCCTCGACACCGGCGTCGCCGAGCGACTGGCCGCGGAGGCCCGCCGCCACGGCGTCCGGGTCCTCCTGGGCCGCCGGCCCGGCCAGCGCCGGCTGGGGGCGGACCGGACCGTGCACCTCGTCCACGCCGCCCGGGAGGCGCGCTGGATCGAGCAGATCGAGCTCCCGGCCGACGAGCCCGCGGCGCTCCTCGACCTCGACCTCGGGGCGCTGGCCCTGCCGGAGCCGCCCGGGGTCGGACGGCCCGGGCCGCCCCTCCACCTGGTCTGCACCAACGGGCGCCACGACCCCTGCTGCGCCGACTTCGGGCGGCCGGTGGTGCGGGCGCTCGCCGCCGCGGGCGCGCCGGACGTGTGGGAGGTGTCGCACGTGGGCGGCGACCGCTTCGCGGCCAACCTCGTCTGCCTGCCGGAGGGCGTCTACTACGGCCGGGTCACGCCCGAGCGGGCGCCCGGGCTCGTCGCCGACCTGCGGGCGGGGTTCATCGACCTGGCCCACTACCGCGGCCGCAGCTTCCTGCCGCCGGTCGTCCAGGCCGCCGACGCGTTCGCCCGCGAGCACCTCGGCGAGCGCCGGGTCGACGGCCTCGCGCTGCTGTCCACCGAACGGCTGGACGAGGGCGTCGTGGCCGTCCTCGTCCAGCAGCGGGACGGCGACGCCCTCCGGGTCGTGGTGCGGGCCGAGCGGGCGCCGGCGGTGCAGCTCACCTGCCTCGTCCACGAGGAGCGACGCCCCTGGGCCTACCGGCTCGTCGAGCTGGGCCCGCCGCGCCGACCACCGGCGCGGGCCCGCCGCGACGGCGCGCCCGGCCCGTCACGGCCGGTCCGGCGACGGGCGGTCGGTGGTCAGGGACGGGGGCGGACCCCGGCGTCGCGGGCGTGCTCGCCGTTGGAGGAGGCGGCGCCGATCTGCCCGGGGACACCCGGCCCGCTGCCGGCGGGACCGGTCCCCCGCCCGCGGACGACCGCGACGACGGCCACCACCGCGCCGACGAGCGCTGCCACGAGGAGCGCCGTGCGGATGCGCATCGCCTCGGACGCTACCGAGCGCGGTCGCCGGCGCGCAGCTCGGCGTCCGCCCCCGGGTCAACGAGGTCGGCGTACTCGGGGTGCCGCTCGACGTACCGGGCCACGAACGGGCAGAGGGCGACCATGCGCCGGCCCGAGCGGCGGACGTCGTCGAGCGCCCCGCGCGCCAAGCGGCTGCCCAGGCCCCGCCCCTCGAACCGGTCGTCGACCTCGGTGTGGGTGAGGACCCGCACGTCGCCCCGGTCCTCGTAGGCGACGAAGCCGGCGACCTCGCCGCCGACGGTGACCTCGTAGCGGTGCCGCCCCGGGTCGTCGTGCACCTCGACCGTCTCGTCGGTCATCGCTGCCTCCTCGGCGCCCGCCTCGGTCGGTCGGGGCCGGGGCCACCGTACCCGCCCGCCCCGGCGGCGACTCCCACCCGCGCCGACCCGCCGTGTAGCACCGCCCTCGACGGGATAGCTGTCCCGGGAGACCACGACGACGCGAGGAGCATCCCCATGGCAGCTGACATCGACGGCGCGCAGATCGCCTTCCTCGTGGCCAACGAGGGGGTCGAGCAGGTCGAGCTCACCGAGCCCTGGACGGCCGTCGAGAAGGCGGGCGGCCGCCCCGTGCTCGTGGCACCCGAGAGCGGCCCGGTGCAGGCCTTCCACCACCTCGACAAGGCCGAGTCGTTCCCGGTCGACCAGGTGCTCGGCACGGCCAGCCCCACCGAGTTCGACGCCCTCGTGCTGCCCGGCGGCGTCGCCAACCCGGACGCCCTCCGCACCGACGAGCGGGCGGTGCGCTTCGTGCGGGAGTTCGTCGAGGCCGGCAAGCCGGTCGCGGCCATCTGCCACGCGCCCTGGGTGCTCGTCGAGGCCGGCGTCGTCCGCGGGCGCCGGCTGACCAGCTGGCCGAGCCTGCGCACCGACGTCACGAACGCCGGCGGCGAGTGGACCGACGAGCCGGTGGTGATCGACCGGGACGGCCCCAACACGCTGGTGACGAGCCGCAAGCCCGCCGACCTCGACGCCTTCTGCGACGCGCTCCTCGGGGTGGTGGCCGACCGCCTCGAGCGCTGACCCGGCCGACCCGTCCGACGGCCCACCGGGCGCGGCGCCCGAGGGGCTCACCGGGCCCGGAAGGCGATCGGCAGCCGGCGCAGGCCCCGGATGACCATCCGCTCGTTCCACTCCGGCTCGCCGTCGAGCCGGAGGTCGTCGAGCCCGACGAGGGCGCCGAGCGCCACCTCGGCCTGGAGCCGGGCGAGGTGCATCCCGAGGCACCGGTGGATGCCCGCGCCGAACTGGACGTGCTGGGCGGCGTCCGGCCGGTCGACGCGCACCCGGTCCGGGTCGTCCCAGCGCGCCGGGTCGCGGTTGGCGGCGCCGACGCAGGCGTAGAGGACGTCGCCGGGCGCGACCTCCCGCCCGCCGAGGACCATCGGCCGGGTGGCGATCCGCCGGACGAACTGGTTGGGCCCGTCGAAGCGGGCCAGCTCGTCGACCGCGTTCCGGAGGAGGTCGGGGCGGGCCCGCAGCAGCGCGAGCTGGTCGGGCTGGCGCAGCAGGGCGAGCAGCCCGTTGCCGATCAGCGACATCGTCGGCTCGTGGCCGGCGACGTAGAGGGTGACCACCTGGGCGACCAGCTCGTCACGGGACAGGCGGTCGCCGGCGTCCTCGGCGGTGACGAGCGCGGTGAGCAGGTCGTCGGCCGGGTGGCGGCGCTTGGCCTCGATCACCTCGCCCAGGTGCTCGTACATCTCGTCCATGAGGGCCCGGCACCGCTCGTGCTCGGCGTCGTCGATGACCGGGTCGAGGACGCGGGTCACCGCCCTGATCCACTCCCGCACCTGCTCGGCGTCCTCGTCGGGCAGGCCGAGCACGTCGTTGAACACGGCGACGGGCAGCGGGTAGGCGAACTCGGCGATCAGGTCGGCCGACCCCCGGGACGCCAGCGCGGCGATCGCCGCCGCGACCCGCTGCTCGACCGTCCGGCGCAGCGCCTCCACCGGGCGAGGGCCGAACGGCGCCTGCACCAGTCGCCGCAACCGGCCGTGGTCGGGCTCGTCCCGCAGCACGAGCGTGTCCGGCGACCGCCCGGTGCGGGCCTGGCGCTCGCGCTGGCGCTCCACGGTGGGCGTCGGCCGGGCGTGGCGCAGCTCGACGCTGACCGTCGGGTCGCGCAGCACCGCGGCCACGTCGTCGAACCGGGTGAGCACCCACCCGTCGACGAGCGGCGACCAGTGCACCGGGTCGTGCGCCCGCAGCCGGGCGTACTGCTCGTAGGGCGAGGCGACGAACCCCTCCTCGAGCGGGTCGAAGGCCACCGGCGCGTCGACGGTCACCGCCGCACCCCCCGGGTGGCCGCGGCGCTCGGGCGGGCTGGGCCCGGTCGTGGCATGGCTCCCCCCTCCGACGGCTCGTGCACCTGACGACACGGTTCGTGGCGACCGTACCACCGCCGTCGGCGGTGGTCGGCGGCCCCGCAGTGGCTACAGCTCCTCGCGCCGCTGCATCAGCTGGAACATGAACCAGCCCGGCAGCATCGGCAGCCAGTGCGTCACCAGCCGGAAGGTCAGCACGGCGGGGACCGCGCTGCTCTCCGGCATCCCGTAGCCGGTGAGCGCGAACACGAGGGCGCCCTCGATCGCCCCCAGCCCGCCCGGCGTCGGCGCCGCGGAGCCGAGCGCCGCGGCCACCAGGTAGGCGGCGCCGATCTCGGGGAAGCTGATCCCGCCGCCGAAGGCGGCGACGGCGGCCGTCAAGCTGAGGATGTAGGCCGAGGTGATCCCCATCGACCCGCCGAGCAGGCCGATGACCCGCATGGGGTCGGTGAGCACGTCGGCCAGCGTCGACGCCGCGGTGCGGACCTGCTCGACGAGCGGCGGCAGCACCCGGCGCCGCACGGCGGGGACGAGCCCGACGACCAGCCCGCTGGCCGACAGGACGATCGCCACGACGACGAAGACGACGCTGGCGTCGGGCAGCTCGAACCGCAGCCCGCTGGAGCCCACCCACAGGAGGAAGCCGCCCATGAGCGACAGGTGGACGGCGAAGCCGGCCAGCGCGCACAGCCCGACGGCGGCGGCCGCCGGGCCGGGTTCGATGCCCGACCGCTGCAGGAACCGGACGCCGACGGCGAGCGTGCCCGTGTTGGCGGGCGCGATGCGGCTGACGAACGTGGACGCCAGCTGCATCCGCAGCGCCGGCAGGTACGGGATCGGGTCGGGCACCGAGGCGACGAAGGCCAGGGCGGCCGAGGCGATCATGGCGCCGGCGCCCACGACCATCGGCGCCAGCCACCACCAGTTGGCGTCGCTGGCCGCGTCGAGCGTGTCGCCCCAGTCGCCGATCTGCGGCAGCAGGACGTAGACGCCGACGACGGCGGCGACGAGGGACAGCAGCGTGCGGGGCCGGATCCGGTCCAGCCGGGCGAGCGGGGCCGGCTCGACGCCGGTGGCCCCGGCGATGGCCGTCCGCAGCGCGTCGAGCAGGGCGCGCTCGTTGCGGGCCGCCCGCCGCGTCGTGCGGGGCAGGGCCAGCGGCTGCAGGTACGGCACGGCCGACACGACGGCGTGGGGCCCGAGCGCCTCCACGGCGGCGTCGACCGCCGCCTCGGCACCCATGACCGCGGCGGTCGAGGCCAGCAGCTGGGCCCGGTCGAGGGCCAGGTCGCGGTCGCGGGCGGCGATGGCGGCGCCGTCGAACCCCCGCAGGACGATCCGCCCGTCGCGGGTGACCCAGATCGAGTCGAGGTCGAGGTTGCGGTGGGCGATGCGGTGGCGGTGCAGGGCGTCCACCTGCCGCCACATGTCGATCACCAGCTCCCGCGGCAGCGGCGAGGCGGCGCCGGCCTCCGGCGCCACGGCCTCGGCCGCCGAGGACGGATGGGCCACCACGCTGGCCACCGGGGCGGCGTCGACCCGGTCCTCGAGCAACCCGACCGAGCCCTGGGCCGAGGCGACGATCCCCCGCACCGGCGCCACCCGGGCGCCGGCGTCGGCGGCGGCCCGCTGGGCCAGCGCCTCGTGCTCGATCCGCCGCTGGACCGTGTCGTAGGGACGGTCGTTGACCCAGGTGCGGAGGCGGGCCGAGCGCCACAGCTCCTCCAGCAGGTTCTCGGACCGGTCGTGCACGGTGCGCACCCGCATCTCCAGCGTCGGCCGGCCCGCCATCTCGACCTCGTAGACGAGCGGGCTCGACCCCGGCAGCTGCTCGATCCGCAGCGGGCGGCCGATCGACCGCAGCATCGCCACGAGCTCGGGCGCCTCGGGGTCGCTGCCCTCGCTGCCGAAGACGAGCAGGGCGAGCGAGCCGGCCGCCATCCCGACGGCGATGGCCACGACGATGTCGAGCGGCGGCTCGCTCGACGACACGACCCGCAGCACCGTGAGCAGCGCCACGCCCGCCCACAGGACCCGCCGCCACTGCTGCGAGAGCCACTGCGAGGCGACGATGACCAGCGCGACCGCGGCGGCGATCAGCGGCGAGGTGGCGAACTCCGGCGACGACACCTCGACGACCGTGTCGGTGGCCGGGTCGCGGGCGATCACCCCCTGGTCGGCGAGCAGGTCGGCCAGCCACCCCATCGCCGTGCCCGCCCCGAGCGCGGCGACGGCCAGCGACACGGCCTGGAGGAACCGGCGCCGGACGACGAGGACGACGAGCGCCAGCGTGGGCACGAGGACGGTGCCGAGCACCGCCAGGCCGGTGAGCGCCTCGGCGAACCGGTCCGGCACCCGCTGGTAGACCTCGACGAGGTCCTCCTCCGCCCCGCCGATGGTGTTGCGCAGCAACGTGGCGACCAGCACGCCGACGCCGATGAGCAGGAGCGACACGAGGAAGCGGACGACGTCGGCCTGGGAGCGGACCCGGCGGCGGGGTGTGACCGACACGAGGACCCCGGCCACCACGCCGACGTCGTCGCTCGCCGTCCCGGACGCGATCGCTCCTGTGCTCTGCACCGTGCTCCATCCTCGCACGGCGCGCGAGCCGCGCCGATGACGGCGACCTGGGAGCCTCTCCTGTCGCCCGGCACCGCCTTGACCGACGCCCGGATGTTCGGAGAACCTAACACGGATGTCAGCACCGCCGCCGACCCCCGTCCGGGCATGACGACCGTCGCCGGCGCACCGCCCGCCCGCCCGGACAGCGGCACGGCACCGGCCCGGCCCGCCGGCCGGCCCCGCCGCACGCTGCTCGCCTCGGGGTGGAGCAGGGCGGGCGGCCTGCTCCTCGCCGTCGCCGTCCTCGCCGTGGTCGCGGTGTGCTCGATCGCGTTCGGCTCGAAGCCCATCCCGTTCGGCACCGTCTGGGACGCCCTCTGGCACAACGACGGCTCGAACGACCACCTCATCGTCCGCGACCTGCGCGTCCCCCGCACGCTGCTCGGCCTCGGCGTCGGCGCGGCGCTCGGCCTGGCCGGCGCCATCATGCAGGGGGTCACCCGCAACCCGCTCGCCGACCCCGGCATCCTCGGGGTCGACGCCGGCGCCGCCCTGGCCGTCGTGCTGGCGATCCACGCGTTCTCGGTCACCACGCTCGGCGGCTACGTCTGGTTCGCCTTCGGCGGCGCCGCCCTCGCCAGCGCCGCCGTCTACCTGCTCGGCTCGCTCGGACGGGGCGGGGCCACGCCGGTCAAGCTCGCCCTCGCCGGCGCGGCGCTCTCCGCGCTCCTCCGCTCGATCTCGTCGGCGGTGCTGCTGCTCGACGTCGAGACGCTGGACCAGTTCCGCTTCTGGCTCGCCGGGTCGCTCGCCGGGCGGGGCCCGGACATCGTCGCCGGCACGGCGCCGTTCGTCGTGGCCGGCATCGTGATGGCGCTGCTGTCGGCGCGGACGCTCAACACGCTGTCGCTGGGCGACGACGTGGCCCGGGCGCTCGGCGTGCGGGTGCAGCTCGCCCGGGCGACGTCCTCCCTGGCCGTCGTCGTGCTCTGCGGCGCCGCGACGGCCGCGGCGGGCCCCATCGGCTTCGTGGGGCTGACGGTCCCCCACGTCGCCCGGGCCATCTGCGGTCCCGACTACCGGTGGATCCTCCCGTGGTCGCTCGTGCTCGCGCCGACGCTGCTGCTCGGCGCCGACACGCTCGGCCGGGTCGTCGCCCGGCCCGGCGAGATCGAGGTCGGCGTCATCACCGCCTTCGTCGGCGCCCCGTTCTTCATCGCCCTGGTCCGCCGCCGGAAGCTCGCCAGCCTCTGATGGACGCGACGATCGACGCCCCGGCCGCCCCGCCGCCGACCGACCGCCCGACGGCGCGCGCCACGGGCGTCACGCGGGCCCCCGACGGCAGCCTGGTCGTCCGGGTCCGCCGCGGGCGGCTCTCGGCCCGGCTCGACGCCCGCTCGGTCGCCGTCACCGCCGTCGCCCTCGGCCTCGCGACGCTCGTCTTCGCGTGGTCGCTGACGCTCGGCGACTACCCCCTGTCGCTCGGCGACGTCGTCCGGACGCTGGTCGGGCAGGGCGAGCAGCGCCACGAGTTCATCGTGCGCACGCTCCGCCTGCCCCGGGGCCTGACCGGCCTGCTCGTCGGCGCCTCGCTCGGCCTGGCCGGCGCCGTGTTCCAGCGGATCATGCGCAACCCGCTGGCCAGCCCCGACCTCATCGGCATCAGCAACGGCGCCGCGGCCGCCGCCGTCTTCGTCATCGTCGTGCTCGGCGGGTCGTCGACGGAGGTCACCTGGGGGGCGCTCGCCGGCGCCGTCGGCACCGGCGCGGCCATCCACCTGCTGGCCTACAAGCGGGGCATCAGCGGCTACCGCCTGGTCCTCGTCGGCGTCGCCGTGACGGCGATGATGACGTCGATCACCTCGTACCTGCTCACCCGGGCCGAGATCTACGAGGCCCAGCGGGCCGTCGTCTGGCTGACCGGCAGCCTCAACGCACGGGGCTGGGACCACGTGCGGCCGCTGACCGTCGCCCTCGCCGTCCTCCTGCCGGCCGTGCTGGCGCTCGCCCGCCACCTACGGGTCCTCGACCTCGGCGACGACGCCGCCCGCGGCCTCGGCGCCCGGGCCGACCGGGTCCGCTCGGGCCTGCTCCTCGTGGCCACCGCCCTCGTGGCGGTGTCGGTGGCCTCGGCCGGGCCCGTCTCGTTCGTCGCGCTCGTCGCGCCGCAGATCGGCCGCCGGCTGGTCGGTGGCAGCAGCGCCGCGCTCGTGCCCAGCGCGGCGCTGGGCGCGCTGCTGCTCGTCGCGTCCGACCTGGTGGCCCGGCGCGTCGTCGCGCCCACCGAGCTGCCGGTCGGCGTGGTCACCGCCATCCTCGGAGCGCCGTACCTGCTGATCCTCCTCGCCAGAGCCAACCGCATCGGGAGCGCCGGATGACCATGACGTCAGCCACCACGTCCACCCCGCCGCTCGAGGCGCAGGACCTGCGCCTGGCCTACGACGACCGGGTCGTCGTCGACGGCCTCTCGGTCAGCATCCCCCGCGGGCAGGTGACGGTCATCGTCGGGGCCAACGCCTGCGGCAAGTCGACGCTGCTGCGGGCGCTCGCCCGGCTGCTCAAGCCCCGCCGGGGCACCGTGCTGCTCGACGGCCGGGACATCCACCGGCTGCCCACCCGGCAGGTGGCCACCGAGCTCGGCATCCTGCCCCAGCAGCCGATCGCGCCCGAGGGCATCAGCGTCGCCGACCTCGTCGCCCGCGGCCGCCACCCCCACCAGCGCTGGCTGCGCCAGTGGTCGGTGACCGACGAGCAGGCCGTCGAGGCCGCCCTGCAGGCGACCGGCATGGCCGACCTCGCCGACCGCCCGGTGGACGAGCTGTCCGGCGGCCAGCGCCAGCGGGCGTGGATCGCGCTCGCGCTCGCCCAGGGCACCGACGTCATGCTCCTCGACGAGCCCACGACGTTCCTCGACCTGGCCCACCAGATCGAGGTCCTCGACCTCCTCCACGAGCTCAACCGCCGCGACGAGCGCACGATCGTGCTCGTCCTGCACGACCTCAACCTCGCCTGCCGCTACGCCGACCACCTCGTGGCCATGAAGCAGGGCCGCATCGTCGCCGAGGGGCCGCCGCGCGAGGTCATGACCCCGGAGATCGTCGAGGACGTCTTCGGCCTGGCCTGCCAGGTGATCGACGACCCGCTGACGGCCACGCCGATGGTGGTCCCGGTGCCGAACGGCCGGCGGGCGGAGCCGCCCGGCCCGCCCGCGAGCGCGCCGGACCCTGCGCTCGTCAACGGCCACCGCTGAGCCGCGGCGCCGGGCCGGCGCGGCGCCGGGGCCCGGGGCCCCGGCGCCCCGTGCTCAGAGCTTGGCCAGGACGTTCTCCACCGAGCTGACCTCGAGGCCGGGTCCCGGCTCGACGAGCAGCTCCTGGACGACGCCGTCCTGGAGGATGGCCGCGTAGCGCTGCGAGCGCGTGCCGAGGCCGAAGGCGCTGCCGTCCATCTCCAGGCCGACCTCGGCGGTGAACTCGCCGTTGCCGTCGGACAGCATCAGCACCTTGCCCTCGGTGCCCTGGGCCTCGCCCCACGCGCCCATGACGAAGGGGTCGTTGACGGCGATGCAGGCGATGGTGTCGACGCCCTTCTCCCGCAGCTCGTCGGCCCGGAGCACGAAGCCGGGCAGGTGGTGGTCGGAGCACGTCGGCGTGAACGCACCGGGCACGGCGAAGAGCACGACCTTCCCCTTGCCGAGCACCTCGCCGCTCTGCACCGGCTTCGGGCCCTCGGGCGTCATCGTGCGCAGCGTGACGTCGGGGATCCGGTCACCAACGGAGATCGTCATCGTTGTCCTTCCTGGGTCGTCGATGGCAGGCACCGATCATGCCGCACGGGGCCGGGCGCGCCGGCGCCCCGGCGGGGGATCCCGCCGGGGCGCCCGGGGCGACGATCAGCGCCGCGTGGCGCCGGGTCAGGCCCGGCGACCGACGCCGCGACCGGTCGCCGCGTTGTAGATGAGCAGCACGATCACTGCGCCGATGATGGAGCCGATCAGCCCGGAGGCCTGGAACGCTCCGTCGTCGAAGTCGTGGCCGAACAGCAGGTAGCCGAGGAAGCCACCGACGAACGAGCCGACGATCCCGAGGATCGCGGTCTGCACGAACGACATCGGGTCGCGACCCGGTACGAGCAGCCTTGCGACGTAGCCGGCGATGATGCCGACCACGATCAACATGATGATGAATCCGATCACTGGGTCTCTCCCATACGGAACAGGGGCGACGGCCCCCGCCGACAATCTGTCAGCGGAAGGTGTGCCCGGTCGCGCCCCGTTCCATCCACGCGGGCGACCCGGTGACCGCGCTCGTCAGACGCGCTCCAGCGGGCGCGGCTCCTCGGCCGGCCCGGCGGCGTCGGCGCTCGGCGTGTGGCCGCCCTCGACGTCGATCGACGGCAGCACCCGGTCGAGCCACCGCGGCAACCACCAGTTGCGGTCGCCGAGCAGCTCCATCGTCGCCGGCACCAGCAGCATGCGGACGACGGTGGCGTCGAGCAGCACCGCCGTGGCCAGGCCGGTCCCGAACAGCTTGACCATGCGGTCGTTCTCCAGCAGGAAGCTGCCGAAGACGAACACCATGATCATCGCCGCCGCGGTGATGACCCGGGCGGTCGCCGCCAGGCCGTCGGCCACCGAGGTCCGGCTGTCGCCGGTGCGCAGCCACTCCTCCCGCACGCGGGACAGCAGGAAGACCTCGTAGTCCATCGACAGGCCGAACACGATGGCGAAGAGCATCATCGGCACGAACGGCTCGATGGGGGCGCCGTCGATGCCGAGCAACGGCCCCGCCCAGCCCCACTGGAAGGCGGCCACGACGAGGCCGAAGGCGGCGCCGATGGACAGCAGGTTCATGACGACCGCCTTCAGCGGCACGAGCAGCGACCGGAAGACGACCATCAGCAGCAGGAACGAGAGCAGCAGCACGGCGCCGAAGAAGACGGCCAGCCGGTCGGTCAGGTACTCGGAGAAGTCGACCTGGGCGGCGACCGTGCCGGTGACGGCCGGGTCGAGCCCGGTTCCCGCCGTGACCTCGGCCAGCGTCGCCCGCAGGTCGCCCACCAGCTCGGCCGTCGCCTCGTCCTGCGGCGCGGTCGTGGGCACGACGAGCCAGACGGCCGCGCGGCCGTCCTCGCTGGTCGTGGCGGGTGAGGCGAAGGCGACCCCGTCCCGGGCCCCGAGCGCGGCCGTCACGGCCTCGAGAGCGGCCGGGTCGGTGCCCTCCGGCACCTCGGTGGCCACGACGAGCTTGCCGTTGAACCCGGGCCCGAACGCGTCGGCCAGCAGGTCGTACGCCGTGCGGGTGTCGGTGCCCTTCGGGTAGTTGCCCTCGTCCGAGAACCCGAGGCGCAGCCCGGACACCGGCAGGGCGAGGGCGACGAGGATGGCGGTGCCGAGGATCGCCGACTGCCAGGGGTGGCGCTGGATGCGCCGGCTCCACCGGTAGGCGACCGTCTGCTCGAGGGGGCGCGGCCGGCGGCGGGGCACCTCGCGCCGCAGTGGGCGGACGGCGAGGCTGGCCACGAGCACGAGCGCGGCGAGCACCACACCGGCGACGGCGAGCGCGGGCACCCGCAGGCCGGCGCCGAGCAGGGCGACGGCCACGAACCCGGCGGCGACCAGCCCCCGCCACCGGGTGACCTCGACGCGGGGGCCGGCGAAGCCGAGCAGGGCGGGCAGCAGCGTGAGCGACGCCACCATCGTCAGCGCCACGACCACGGCGGCGTTGAGCGCCAGGCCGGTGACGAAGCTCATGCCCATCAGCACCATGCCGAGCAGCGAGATGACGACCGTGGTGCCCGCGAACAGCACCGCCCGGCCCGCGGTGTCGACGGCGATCGCCGTGGCCCGCTCCGGGTCGTGGCCGGCGTGGAGGTTCTCCCGGTAGCGGGTGACGATGAACAGGGCGTAGTCGATGCCCACGCCCAGGCCGATCATGACGCCGAGGATGTTGCCGGCCTCGGGGACGGTCACGACGTGGCTCAGCAGGCCGGTGAGGATCGAACCGAGGCCCACGCCGGCCAGGGCGACGCCGATGGGCAGGCCCATGGCGAGCACCGAGCCGAAGGCGAGGACGAGGATGACGACGGCGAAGGCCAGGCCGAGGATCTCCGACGACGGCGCCTCGAACTCGGCGAAGACCGACCCGCCGAGGTAGATCTCGACCCCGTCGACCTCGGGCACCATGTCGCGGATCCGGTCGGTGACCTCGATC
>PKRH01000221.1 GCA_017577565.1 Thermoanaerobacterales bacterium
ATTTCACAATCCCCTTTGCGGCGGGGGCGCAGATTGTTTAAAAGAACCGGCAGCCCCCCCACGGGGCGGCGGCGGCCGGCGCCGAAGAGCAGCTTGGCCCCGACAGCCCCGATGCCGGGGAACGACGAGTACATGACCAGCCGCTCGAGCCACTCGGGCGTGACGACCTCCATGTCGTCGTTCAGCAGCAGGATGTGCTCGCCCTCGGCGGCCAGGGCACCGACGTTGATCTTGTCGGCGAAGTTGAACGGCTTGTCGTAGGGGACGATGCGCACGCGCCGGCCGCCGACCTCGAGGATCTCGTCGACGACCTCGCCGGGCGCCGTCGTGTCGACGACGACGACGATCTCGTAGTTCCGGTAGGTCGTCCGCTCGACGATGCTCCGGACGCAGTGCACGACCAGGGTGATCTCCTCGCCCCGGACGATGCGCCGGCCGCCCGCGGTCGGCATGACGATGCTGACCCGGGGGTGCGACCGCAGCGCCGGGTCCAGGTGGTAGACGCCGCTGTAGGTGTCGTCGTGGCGGACGGTGGCGGGGAAGCCCACCCGGTCGCAGTGCGCCTGGATGGCGCGGGTGCCCGCGGCGTAGGCGTACGGCTTGGCCTCCTCGCCCCGCCCGGCGGTCGAGGAGGCCAGCGTGCGCCAGTGGTAGAGGATCTTGGGCACGTGCAGGACGCGGCGGGCCCGCTCGGTGACGCGCAGCACGAGGTCCCAGTCCTGCGCGCCCTCGAACTCGGGGCGGAAGCCGCCGACCTCGCGCACGAGCGACCGCCGCAGCACGCTGAGGTGGCAGGTGTACATCTGCGTGCGGAGCCGCTCGGGCGACCAGTCGGGCTTGAGGAAGGGGCCGAAGTGGCGCCCCTGCTCGTCGATCTTGTCCTCGTCGGTGTAGACGTAGTCCGCCGCCGGCTCGGCCCGCAGCGCGGCGTCGACCTCGCGCAGGGCGTCCGGGTGCAGCTCGTCGTCGTGGTCGAGCAGGGCGATGAACTCGCCGAGGGCCGCGGCGAGCCCGTCGTTCGAGGCGGCCACGATGCCGCCGTTCTCGGACCGCCGGACGACCCGGATGCGCGGGTCCTCCCGCTCGGCCTCCTCGAGGATCGGGAGCACGTGGGGCGACGGCGAGCAGTCGTCGACGAGGATCAGCTCCCAGTCGGGGAAGGTCTGGCGCCGGACCGACCGCAGCGCCGCCCGCAGCACGCTCTCCGGTGTGTTGTAGACGGGTGTGACGACCGAGAAGCGCGGGGCCACCCTCAGCCTCTCCGTTCACGCAGCTTGCGGAGGGGGAGTCCGACGGCCTGCGTGAGCCGCCACGAGTTGGACGACAGGACGGCGTTGAGGCGCTCCTCCAGGCCCGCGTACCGGGCGAGGTAGGCCTCGAGCTCCTCGACGCGGCCGAGCGCCGTGGCGAGCTCGGCCTCGCGGCCGGCGACCTGGTCGCGCAGCCGCAGCACCTCCTTGCGCAGGCTCTCGACCTCGTCCTTGGGCGCGTTGGTCAGCTCCTCGACCTTCTGCTGCATGTCGAGGAGCGCGCGGCGCTGCTCGAGGGTCTCGGCCCGCAGCTCCGCCCAGGCGCGGTCGTACTCGAGCACCAGGTCGACCAGGCTGGGGTTGCCGCGGCGGTAGAGGACCGCCCACGGCGACAGGTAGCTGGCGTCGTGGCGGAACTCGCGGAACATCCCGAAGCCGGCGAACAGCTGTGACCAGCGCTCCGGGGGCCGGACGTTGACGTGCGTGGGCTCGTCCCAGTCGGCGGGCGTCGAGGAGAGCAGGACCTGGTCGCTGGCCTCGGACAGGTGGCGGACCGCGGTGGGGGCGTCGGCAGGGTCGAGGTGCTCGATGACCTCGATGCAGGTGACGAGGTCGTACCGGCCCTCGATGGGCTCGGTGAGGGACCCGACCTTCACGTAGGGGCGGGCGGCGTCGGGCGCGTGCTCGATGGCGTGCTCGGACACGTCGAACCCGTACGCCTCGACGCCACGCTCGCGCAGCGCGGCCACGAGGAAGCCCTTCGCGCATCCGACGTCGAGGAC
>PKRH01000060.1 GCA_017577565.1 Thermoanaerobacterales bacterium
CGGCCGCCCGGTCGCCGTCCCCGGACGGCTCGGCGGCCTCGCCGGCCTCGGCGGCGGCGCCGCCCTCCGGCTCAGCCGCCGCCGGCCGAGGGTCCGCGGCGTCCTCCGCCGTGCCCTCCTGCGCCCCGTCGCCGGGGTCGCCGGGCCCGGGCGCGTCGATGCCCAGCTCGGCCCGCAGGTCGGCCAGGACGGCATCGGCGGCGTCGAGGTCGACCTCGCGCTCGAGGTCCTCGTCGGCCACCGCCAGCTCGGACGGGTCGACCGGCGCCTCGGCGTCGCGGGCAGCGGCGTCGCGGGCCGCCGCCTCGGCCTGGGCGACGAGGTCGTCGATCGGGCGGCGCAGCTCGGCGAGGACGTCCTCGACGAGCTGCCCGGTCCTGGCCGCCTTGCGGCCCCGCAGCATGGGCAGGCGGGCCGCGGCCACCGCCTGGACGCGACCGGCGTTCTCCTCGCAGCTCCGCCGGACCCGCTCGATCTCCTCGGTGGCGGCCGCGATCCGCCGCTCGAGCGCCTCGTGCTCGGCGCGCGCATCGCGCAGCCGGAGGGCGAAGACCCGGGCGGCGCCGTCGTAGCGGGCCGCCTCGTCGCGCCGGCCGGCCCGGCGGGCGTCCCGCTCGCTGGTCAGCGCCCGGGCGACCAGGCGGCGGGCCTCGGCCTCGGCCGCGTAGCCGCCGGCCAGCTCGGCCGCCGCCCGGGCCCGGTCGGTCGCCGCCGCCAGCGCCCGGGCCCGCAGGTCGCGGTCGGCCAGGCGGGCGGCCGCGATCGCGTCCTCGATGTCACGACGGGCGTCGAGAGGGCGGACGGGAACGTCGTTGGGTTCGCCGGTGGGCGGGTTCCACGGACTGCCTGTCACGGGCCACCTCGCAGGACGTCGTGTCGGGGGAGAACAGTCGGGTGACTCAGGGTGACCGGAAGTCTACGGTGAGCGACCGCCTCGTGGCGGTCCACCGCCGTCGGCGGTCACCCTACGGCCCCCGTACCCGCGCGGCACCCGTCCCCAGCCCCGCGATCGCGCCCGGCGGACGGGCCGGTGCACGGCCCCGCCGCGGCGTCGGTGGGCCGGCGGTCAGGCGCCGTCGCGCACGGTCGCGGTCCGCCCGAGGTAGCTCGCGACCAGCTCGTCGCGGCCGGCGACCTCGCCGGCCGGGCCCGACAGGGCGACGCGGCCGGCCGCCATGACGTAGGCCCGGGCGGCGAGGCGGAGGGCCCGCTCGGTGTCCTGCTCGACGAGGAGCAGCGGCACCCGGCCGGCGACCTCGGTCAGCACCGCGTAGACGCGGTCGACCACCGTCGGCGCCAGGCCGAGCGACGGCTCGTCGAGCAGCAGCAGCCGGGGCGCGGCCAGCAGGCCCCGGCCGATCGCCACCATCTGCTGCTCGCCGCCGGACAGCGCCCAGCCGGCGCGCGAGCGCAGCGGCACGAGCTCGGGGAACAGGTCGTAGACGTCGTCGACCTCGAACGCCGAGGGCCGGCCGTCGCGGGCCGAGCGGCCGACGAGCAGGTTCTCGTGCACGCTCAGGTTGGGGAAGACGTGCCGGCCCTCGGGCACGTGCACGAGCCCGCGGCGGGCGACGGCCTCGGGGCGCAGCGCCCCGACCGGCTCGCCGTCGAAGGTGATCGTCCCGGTGGCGGGGACGACCCGGCTGATCGCCCGCAGCGTCGAGGTCTTGCCGGCGCCGTTGGGGCCGAGCAGGGCGACGATCTCGCCCCCGCCGACGTCCAGGTCGACGCCGTCGACGGCGACGGTCGTCCCGTAGGTCACCCGCAGGTCGCGCACCTCGAGCACGTCAGCCCCTCGCCGCTCCCCGCCGGCCGAGGTAGGCCTCGACCACCTCGTCCCGGCGCCACACCTCCGCCGGCGGCCCGTCCGCGATCACCCGGCCGAGCTGCATGACGACGACCCGGTCGGCCACCTGCTCGACGAGGTCGAGCTTGTGGTCGACGACGAGCAGCGACACGCCCCGGGCCGGCAGGTCGCCGAGCAGGCGGGCCAGCTCTGCGGTCTCGGTGTCGTCGAGCCCGGCCGAGGGCTCGTCGGCCACCAGCACGGCCGGCTCGCCGACCAGCGCCCGGGCCAGCTCCAGCATCCGCTGCTGGCCGTAGGACAGCAGCCCGGCCGGCTCCTCGGCCCGGTCGGCCAGGCCGACCCGGTCGAGCGCCGCCAGCGCCCGGGCCCAGCGCCGGCGCTCTCGCCGCCACATCGCCCGCCGGCCCAGCCAGGCGCCGGCCAGGCCGGTGGCGTGCCGGTCGCGGTCGGCCAGCAACACGTTCTCGATGCAGGTCAGCTCCCGGAAGGTCTGGGGCGACTGGAAGGTGCGGGCCAGGCCGGCCCGCCGGATCGCCCCCGGCCGCCCGAGCGGGACGCGCCGGCCGGCGACCTCCAGCGACCCTCGGGCCGCCACGACCCCGGTGACCGCGTTGAGGAAGGTCGACTTGCCCGAGCCGTTGGGCCCGACCATGCCGACCGCCTCGCCCGGGCCGACCGCCAGGTCGACGCCGTCGACGGCGCGCAGGGCACCGAAGTGCACGGCGATCCCCGCGGCCCGCAGCGTCACGCCCGCTCCCCCACGGACCGCAGCCGCACCGCGCCCCGGCCCCGGCGCAGCCACCGGCCCGCCGCCTCGACGAGGCCGACGAGGCCGCCGGGGAAGGCGACGACGACCGCGACCAGCAGGGCGCCGTAGATCAGCGCCCGGTACTCCCCCACGAACCGCAGCTGCTCCGGCGCCCACACGACGAAGGCCGCGCCGAGCACGGGCCCCCACATCGACCCGGCGCCGCCCAGCAGCACGACGAGGAAGATGTCGATGCCGAGCTCGAGCGCGAAGGACTCGGTGCTGATGAAGCCGGACGTGTGGGCGAACAGGCACCCGGCGACGCCGGCGTAGGTCGAGCCGAGCACGAACATGCCGAGCCGCAGCCGCAGCACCGGCACGCCGACCGTCGCCGCCACCTGCCGGTTGTCCCGGAAGGCCACCGCCTCGCGCCGCAGCGGCGACCGCTCGACCAGGGCGGTGAGGAGCAGGGCGAGGACGAGGAAGGCGCCGAGGAGCAGCGCCAGGTCCTGCCCCGACGCGAACCGGTGGCCGAAGAGGTCCGGCTTCGGGATGCCGACGATCTCACCGCCGGGCGCGGTGAACGACTCGAGCTCCCGGAACACGATGAGCGCGATGTGGCTGAAGGCCAGCGTGGCGATGGCGAAGTAGAAGTGGTCGCTGCGCACGACCAGCACCGCGAAGGCCAGCGCCACCGCCGCGCTGAGCACGACCGCGGCGAGGAGGCCCCAGGCGAACGACCGGCCCTCCGAGGCCCACACCGACGCGTAGGCCCCGAGGCCGACGAACGCCCCCTGACTGAACGCGAACTGCCCCGAGAGGGAGAAGACCAGGTAGAAGCCCAGCCCGACGACCGAGTAGATCAGCCAGGAGTGCAGCAGCCCGTGGCCGAAGGCGCTGTCCACGCCGAGGCTCAGCGCCACGACCAGGGCGGCGACGGCGGCGACGCCGTGGAGCTGCCGCTGCCGGTAGACGGGCGGGCGGACGTCGCGGTCCCGGGCCGGCCGGGCCGCCGGCTCGGCGGCCACCGGGGCGGTGCCGACCTCAGAGCCGGGCACGGACCTCGCTCCCGAGGACGCCCTGCGGCCGCAGGGCGATGACCAGCAGCATGAGCACGAACGGGTAGACCTCGGCGTAGTCGGGGCTGAGGTAGCCGCCGCCCAGCTGCTGGACCAGCCCGATGGCCAGCGCCCCGACCACCACCCCGCCGATGCTGCCCATGCCGCCGAGGATCGAGGCGGCGAAGGCGTAGAGCATCGGCCCGAACCCGAGGTCGACCGTGACCGCCCGGGTGGGGGCGATGAGCACGCCGGCCAGGGCCGACAGCCCGCCGGCCAGGCCGAAGGTCAGCATCGACATGCGGGCCACCCGGATGCCCTGCATCTGGGCCGCCATGCGGTCGCTGGCCAGCGCCCGGACCTGCCGGCCGAACTGCGTGCGGTGGAACAGCAGCCAGAGGGCGGCCACGCACACCGCGGTGACGCCGATGATCAGCAGGTTCTGCTTCGGGATCCGGGCGCCGAGCACCTCGACGACCTCGAACCCGAGCGGCCCCCGCAGCCGGGTGGGCGAGGTGCCCCGCCACAGCACGATGACCGCCCGGATGACGAGCGCCGCCCCCAGCGTCGAGATCACCACGACGTGGATCGAGCGGTCGCGGATGGGCGCGTAGGCGAACCGCTCGATCAGCACGCCGACGGCGGCCAGCGCGGCGACGGCGACCGCGTAGGCGCCGAGGAGCGGCAGCTCCAGGTCGGTGGCGGCCCAGATGGCGATGTAGGCCCCGAGCGTCACCAGGTCGCCCTGGGCGAAGTTGATGACGCCGGTCGCCTTGTGGATGAGGAGGAAGCCCAGGGCGACGACGGCGAACACCGCGCCCTGGGCCACGCCGGTCACGAACAGGGAGACGAAGCGCTCCACCGCCGGCTCAGCCCACGTCGTCGTAGGTCTTCTCGGTGACGAGCGAGCCGTCCTCGAACCGCACGACGACGCTGGAGTGCTGCAGCACGTTGTTCTCGTTGCTGTAGATGGCGCAGATCCCCTCGTGGCCGTCGAGCGACTCCAGGCCCTGCCGGATGGTCTCGGGGTCGGCGGCCTGCGCCTCGTTGACGATCGCGGCGACGATGTGGACCGCGTCGTACATCTGCGCCGCGCCGTAGCTCGGCTCGTAGCCGTACTCCTCGACGAAGGCGTCGTGCCAGGCCTCGACCCCCTCGCGGTCGTCGTCGGCCGGGTTGCAGTCCACGACGCCGAGCACGCCCTCCAGCAGGCTCTCGTCGCCGACGATGTCGGCGAAGAACGAGAACCCGACCGAGCCCGGGCCGATGTGGGGCACGTCCGCGAGGCCCTGCTGGGCCAGCGTGTTGACGGCGAGGCCGACGGTCGCCGGCGTCCCCCAGTCGAGGACGACGTCGACGTCCTCCATGGCGAGCACGGCCTCGGTGAGGTCGGTGGCGTTGAACTCGAAGGAGCGCTCGGCCGCGACCTCGGCGCCGAGCTCCTCGATCTCGGCGTCCTGGGCCTCGTTGCCCGACTGGCCGAAGGCGGTGTTGACGTAGAGCTGGCCGATCTCCTCGGCGCCCAGCTCCTCGACGGCGTAGCGGGCGGCGATGCGGGCCGCACCGTCGTTGGGCGGGCGGTTGCCGAAGATCCACGGGCTGCCGGCCTCGCCGTCGCCGGCCACCTTCGGCTCGGTCGTGTTGTGGATCATCGGGACCCCGGCGGCGTCGACGCGCTCGGCCATCGCCAGCACCGCCGTGCTGGAGACGGGGCCGAGCAGGACGTCGGGGTCCTCCTCCAGCGCCAGGTTGAGCGAGTTGGTGATCTCGTCGCCGACGGCGGGCGTCTCGACGGCCTCGAACTCGATCGGGTGCCCGCCGAGCCCGCCGGCCTCGTTGATCTCGGCGATCGCCATCTCGATGCCGTCGACGTAGTCGGGCACCGCGTTCGGGTCCGAGCCGCCCGGCTCGGAGATCACCGCGACGATCCGCAGCGGCTCCTCGAGCTCGTAGTCGGGCGCGGTCGTCGTGGTCGTCCCGCCGGCGGCCGACTCGTCGGCGGCCGCGTCGTCCCCGTCGTCGTCGTCGCCGCACGCCGCCGCCAGCAGCGACAGCGCGAGCAGCGAACCCACCAGGCGATGGCTCCGTCGTCCCACGGTGATCCCCCCGGTCGCTCCCCCAGATCTGACGGATCGTCAGATGCTGCGACCATAGATGTGACGCACGGCACAGCGCAAGGGGTCCCGGCGGGCGGGCGCGCCGGCGCCGCCCGTCCGGCCCCGGGCCGTCGGGCGAGGCGCGCCACCGGTCACCCGGTGGGCGTCAGATCCTCAGCAGGCTCTTCCAGTTCGCCCGGTGGGCGTCGGCGACCTGCCGGGGCGTGCGACGCAGCACGTCCTCGGGCACGAGGTCGGCGATGCGCCGCTGCTCCGGGTAGTGGTGCGGGTTCGCCACCCCGGCGAACAGCGGCTGCCGGAAGGCGATGAGGTCGGGCGGGGCGTCCCCCAGGAAGCCCCACACGGTGAAGGCCACGGTCAGGTCGTGGACCACCGGCGCCCGGCCGAAGAGCGAGGCCCGCTTCAGCGCCACCGCGGCGCAGCCGGCGATCGTGTCGTCCTCGTCCTCGTCGGGGGCGAGCGTCAGCCGGCCCCGGAAGCGGCGGGCGAGCACGTAGACGTAGCCCTGGTCGGGCCCCGGCGCGCCGAAGCGGTCGCGCCACCGGAACCCGCCGTCGAGCTCGCCCGGCCGGTCGGGGAACCACGGCTCCGGCCGCCGGGGCGGCGACTCGTAGCTGCGCACGTGCCGGACCGGTGGCTGGGGGACGTACTCGGGGGCGGCCACGGCCCCGCAGGCTAGGCGCGCCGCGCCCGCCCGGACGAATGTCCCGGCGGCCCCCGACGGGGCGGCTCAGCCCTCCTCGGGCGTGTGCAGGATGCCGTAGACCAGGGAGTCGACGAGCGCCTGCCAGGACGCCTCGATGACGTTGGTGTCGACGCCCACCGTGGACCACGTGCGGTCGCCGTCGGTCGAGTCGATGAGCACCCGCACCACGGCGCCGGTGTCCCCGGAGCCCTCGATCACCCGCACCTTGAAGTCGGTCAGGTGCACCCGCCGCAGCTGCGGGTAGTGCTCCGAGAGCACCGAGCGCAGCGCCTGGTCGAGCGCGTTGACCGGGCCGTTGCCCTCGCCGATCGCCACCGAGCGGGTGTCGCCGACCCAGATCTTGACCGATGCCTCGGTGTCGATGATCGCCTCGCCGTCCTCGATGGGGGCGCCGCTCCGCAGGGCGTTGCGGTGGTAGGTCGTGACCCGGTAGCCCTCGAGCCGGAAGAACGGCTGCGTCCACCCGGTCGCCTCGCGCATCAGCAGCTCCAGCGAGGCGTCGGCGGCCTCGAACTGGTAGCCCTCGGCCTCCAGGCGCTTGAGCCGCTCGGTCAGCTCGGCCGCGGCCCGCTCGTCGAGCTCGATGCCGAGCTCCCGGGCCTTGAGGGCCATGCCGGTGCGACCGCCGAGGTCGGAGACGAGGATGCGCGTGCTGTTGCCGACGAGCGCCGGGTCGACGTGCTCGTAGCTGACGCCACCGACCTTGCCGAGCGCCGAGGTGTGCAGCCCGCCCTTGTGGGCGAACGCCGAGGCGCCGACGTAGGGGTCGGCGCTGTTGGGCGGCAGGTTGACCAGCTCGGCGACGTGGCGGCTGACCGCGGTCAGGCGCTCGAGACGCCCCTCCGGCAGGCAGGTGACCCCGAGCTTCAGCTCGAGGTCGGGGATCACCGTCATGAGGTTGGCGTTGCCGGTGCGCTCGCCGTAGCCGTTGACGGTGCCCTGGACGTGGGTGGCGCCCGACAGCACCGCGGCGATCGAGTTGGCGACCGCGCAGCCGGTGTCGTTCTGCGTGTGGATGCCGAGCTGCACGTCGTCGCCGAAGTAGCTGCGGACCTCGGCGACGATGCGCTGCACCTCGTGGGGCAGCGAGCCGCCGTTGGTGTCGCACAGCACGAGCACCTCGGCGCCCTCGGTGGCGGCCGCCTCCAGCACCCGCAGGGCGTACTCGGGGTCGAGCTTGTAGCCGTCGAAGAAGTGCTCGGCGTCGAAGAACACCCGGTGGCCGGCCCGGCGCAGGAAGCGCACCGAGTCGGACACCATGGCCACGCCCTCGTCGAGGGTCGTGCCGAGGGCCTCGGTGACGTGGAAGGCCGAGCTCTTGCCGACGATGCACGACGTCGACACGCCCGACGACACCAGCGCCTCGAGCGTCGGGTCGACGTCGACCTTGCCGTGCGGCTTCCGGGTCGAGCCGAAGGCGACGAGCGTCGCCGTCTCGAGGCGCAGCTCGTCGGCCGCCCGGCGGAAGAACTCGGCGTCGCGGGGGTTGGCCTGCGGGTAGCCGCCCTCGATCCAGCGGACGCCCAGCCAGTCGAGCTGCTCGGCGACCCGCAGCTTGTCCTCGACCGTCAGCGAGATGCCCTCGAACTGCGCGCCGTCCCGCAGCGTCGTGTCGAAGATGTCGACCGCGTCGGGCAGCGCGTCGGGGCGTGGGTCACCCGACATGCTCCACCCAGTCCTTGTAGCGGTCGACCTTGCCCCGCACGACGCGCTGGTACTCCTCGCCGATGGCGAGGGTCATCGGCCCCGGGCAGGGGATCTCGCGGTCGTCGACCGAGCGCACCGAGGACACCTCGGCCGCGGTGCCGCAGACGAACATCTCCTCCGCGACGTAGAGGTCGCTGCGGGACAGGTCGCCCAGCTCGACCTCGAAGCCGAGGTCGCGGGCGATGGCGATGACCGTGCTCTGCGTGATGCCCTCGAGGGCGCCGGCCGACAGCGGCGGCGTGATCAGCTTGCCGTTCCGGGCGACGAAGACGTTCTCGCCGGTGCACTCGGCGACCATGCCGGCCCGGTTGAGCAGGATGGCCTCGTCGTAGCCGGCCTTCAGCGCCTCGACCTTGGCCAGCGAGCTGTTGACGTAGTTGCCGGTCGTCTTGGCGGCCGGCGGCATGATGTTGTGGTCGTGGCGGAACCACGACGAGATCTTCATGCGCACGCCCGTGGTGAGCGCGTCGTCGCCCAGGTAGGCGCCCCACGGCCAGCAGGCGATCGCCACGTCGACCTCGCAGGGGATGGTGTTGAGCCCCATCTCGCCGTAGCCGTAGAAGGCGATCGGCCGGATGTAGCAGGAGCTCAGGCCGGTCGAGCGCACGGTGTCCTTGACCGCCTGCACCATCTCGTCGACCGAGTAGGGCAGGTCCATCATGAGGATGCGGGCCGAGGCGTCGAACCGCCGCATGTGGTCGGTGAGGCGGAACACCGCGGGGCCGTCGTCGGTCTCGTAGGCGCGGATGCCCTCGAAGACGCCCATCCCGTAGTGCAGCGAGTGGGTCAGGACGTGGATCTTGGCGTCGTCCCACGGGATCAGCTCACCGTTGAACCAGATCTTCGGGGTGGGCGTGATGGGCATGTCGGTCAGGTCCCCTCGTGTGTGATGGACGTCAGACCCGAGCGGCGATGGCGTCGCCGATCTCGGAGGTCGTACCGGTCTGCGTGGACGGGTCGGCGCAGGCCTTGCGGATGCGGGCGGCGGCGTCGGCCTCGCCCAGGAACTCCAGCATCATGGCCGCGGAGAGGATGGCGGCGGTGGGGTTGGCCTTGGCCAGGCCGGCGATGTCGGGCGCCGAGCCGTGCACGGGCTCGAACATCGAGGGCCCGGTGCGCTCGGGGTTGAGGTTGCCGGACGCGGCCAGGCCGATGCCCCCGGCGACCGCGCCGCCGAGGTCGGTGAGGATGTCGCCGAACAGGTTGTCGGTGACGATCACGTCGTAGCGCTGCGGGTCCTGGACGAGGTGGATGCAGGCGGCGTCGACGTGGTTGTAGGCCGTGCCCACCTCGGGGTGCTCGGCGGCCACCTCGTCGAAAATCCGCTGCCACAGGTCGCCGGCGTAGGTGAGCACGTTGGTCTTGTGCACCAGGGTCAGGTGCTTGCGGCTGCGCCGCTCGGCGAGGTCGAAGGCGTAGCGGACGCAGCGCTCGACGCCCATGCGGGTGTTCACCGAGCCCTGGGTGGCCACCTCGTGCGGCGTGCCCTTGCGGAGGACGCCGCCCTCCCCGACGTAGGGCCCCTCGGTGTTCTCGCGGATGACGACCATGTCGATGCCCTTGGCCGGGTCGAGGAACGGCCGCTGGTTGACGTAGAGGTCGAGCTCGAAGCGCATCCGCAGCAGCAGCCCGCGCTCGATGACCCCCGGGGGCACCTCGGGCGTGCCGACCGCGCCGAGCAGCAGGGCGTCGAGGCCGCGCCACTCCTCGAGCACGCTGTCCGGCAGGATCGTGCCGTCGCGCAGGTAGCGGGCGCCGCCCAGGTCGTAGTCGACGGTCTCGATCTCGACACCGGTGGCGCGGACGACCTTGAGGGCCTCGGCGATGACCTCCGGGCCGATCCCGTCGCCGCCGATGACTCCGATCTTGTGGCTCACTGCGTCTCCGTGGGAGTAGAGGGGCCGCCGGCACCACCGACCGCCCGGAGAAATGACAAACCGCCCACCGAGGTGGACGGTCGAGCAGCGGACGTCGGGCGAGCGACGTCCGCTAGGCGATGACGATTACCGGGGTGCGGGGGCACGGCATCAGCGCCAAGTGTCGCCGTTCACTCGCGGCGCCGTCAACCGGGCCCGACCTGGGGCCGCGCCCCGTCGGAACGGCGCGGGCCCACCAGTAGTCTGATCCTTCATGCCCAAGACGCATCACCTCTCGCAGGCCGCGTACGACCGCCTCAAGGCCGAGCTCGACGACCTGACGACGCGCGGGCGGGTCGAGATCGCTCGCAAGATCGAGGCCGCCCGCGAGCTGGGTGATCTCTCCGAGAACGGCGACTACCAGGCCGCCAAGGAGGAGCAGGGCAAGATGGAGGGCCGCATCGCCCACCTCCGGCAGATGCTCGAGAACGCCGAGATCGTGGAGTCCGAGGGGGGCGACGTCGTCTCGCACGGCTCGGTGGTCGGCATCCGCTACGAGGGCGACGACGAGGTCGAGCGCTACCTCGTCGGGTCCATCGAGGAGCGCCACGACGACCTCGACGTCATCAGCCCGTCGTCGCCGCTCGGGCAGGCGCTGCTCGGTGCCTCGGTCGGCGACGTCGTGTCGTTCACCGCGCCCACCGGCGCCGAGCTCACCGTCGAGGTCGTCGAGGTCAGCTGACGGCCGCCCCCCGGCCGGCCCGGCGCGGACGGCCGCGCTCCGTGGCGGCTCATCTTGATAGGCACGCTTACCATCCCTAGATTGCCGGTCCGAACGTCACCGAGCGATCTGGAGCGACCGTGCGAGCCGTCACACCCCTCCGCCTGCTGGCCCTCGTCCTGTCCGGCGCCCTGCTGGTGGGCGCCTGCTCGAGCTCGTCGGACGAGGAGGCCGACGCCGGCGCCGCCACCGAGGACGCCGGATCGGGGGACGAGTTCCCCGTCACGATCACCCACGCGTTCGGCGAGACCGAGATCACCGAGCCGCCCGAGCGGGTGGTGACCTGGGGTTGGGGCAGCGCGGACGCCGCCATCGCCCTCGGCGTCGTGCCGGTCGCCATCCCCTTCCAGGAGTACGGCGGCGACGAGCAGGGCGTGCTGCCCTGGATCCGCGAGGCGCTCGAGGAGCAGGGCGCCGAGCTGCCCGAGATCCTGCCCAACTCGGAGGAGGCGCCGGTCGAGGCCATCGCGGCCGCCGAGCCCGACCTCGTCCTCGCCGCCTACTCCGGCCTCACCGAGGAGGAGTACGAGCTCCTGTCCGAGGTCGCGCCGGTCGTCGCCTACCCGGAGGAGGCGTGGTCGACGCCCTGGCGCGAGCTCGTCGAGATCGTCGGCACGGCGCTCGGCCGCAGCGACGAGGCCGCCGCCCTGCTGGACGAGATCGACGCCGAGCTGGCCGCGCAGGCCGAGGCCCACCCCGAGCTGGCGGGCAAGACGGTCGCCATGGTGTGGGACACCGGCGACACGTTCTACGTCTACAAGGAGGCCGACGCCCGGGTGGAGTTCGCGCTCGCCCTCGGCCTCGAGGTGGCGCCCGCCGTCCGCGAGCTCGAGACCGACGAGTCGACCTTCTACTTCACGCTCAGCCACGAGCGGCTGGGCGAGCTGGAGAGCGACATCCTCGTCGCCTTCGCCGACACCCAGGAGGAGATGGACCGGTTCCTGTCCTCCGCCCCGGCCCAGCTCATGCCCCAGGTGCGCGAGGGCCGGGTGGCCCAGATGGTCGGGACCGAGTTCATCGCCTCGGTCTCCCCGCCGACCGCGCTGTCGGTGACCTGGGGGCTCGACGACTACGTCGCCGAGCTGTCCGCGGCCGCCCAGGTCGTCGACCAGGGCTGACCTGCGGCTCGGGAGCACCTGCCGGGGTCGCGCCGAGCCGCGGCCCCGGCAGGCCCTACAGTCGCCGCCATGACCCTGGCCGACGACCTGCGGCCGCTCGGCACCTCCGGGCTCGTCGTGTCCCGCGTGGGGCTGGGCTGCAACAACTTCGGGCGGCGCATCGGGCCCGAGCAGACCCGGGCGGTCGTCCACGCCGCGCTCGACGCCGGCGTGACGCTGTTCGACACGTCCGACAGCTACGGCGACTCCGAGGAGCTGCTGGGCGCCGCCCTGGCCGGGCGGCGCGACGAGGTGGTCGTCGCCACCAAGTTCGGCTGGGACGTCGGCGGCGCCAACGGGCCCGACTGGGGCGCCCGGGCCTCGCGCCGCTACGTCCGCCGGGCGGTCGAGCGGTCGCTGCGCCGCCTGCGCACCGACTGGATCGACCTCTACCAGCTGCACCGCCCCGACGGCGTCACGCCCATGGAGGAGACCCTCGCGGCGCTGACCGACCTCGTGCGGGAGGGCAAGGTGCGCTACATCGGCTCGTCCAACCTGGCGGCCTGGCAGATCACCGACGCCGACTGGATCGCCCGCACCCGGGGCCTCGAGCGGTTCGTCAGCGCCCAGAACCACTACAACCTGCTGGAGCGGGGCGTCGAGGCCGAGGTCGTGCCCGCCTGCCTCCACCACGGCATCGGCCTGCTGCCCTACTTCCCCCTGGCCAGCGGGCTCCTCACCGGCAAGTACCGCCGAGGCGAGCCGCCGCCGCCGGGCACCCGCCTGGCCGACCGGGGGCTGCCGCCGGCCGACGACCCCCGCTTCGACGTGGTCGAGCGGCTCGAGGCCTTCGCCCGCGAGCGGGGCGTCACGCTGCTGGACGTGGCCATCGGCGGCCTGGCCGCCCGGCCCGCCGTCGCCTCGGTCATCGCCGGGGCGACGACGCCGGAGCAGGTGCGGGCCAACGTCGCCGCCGGCGCCTGGCGGCCCTCGGCGGAGGACCTGGCCGCGCTCGACGAGATCGCCCCGCCCGGCCGGCCCTAGCCCGGCCCCGACCGCGGCAGGCCCATCGGGTTCGGGTACCAGATGTCGCCGGACGCCGCGATCCTCGCCGCGGCCGGGGCGAGGAGGGCGGGCAGCCGGTCGACGTCGGCGGCGGGCAGCCCCCGGTCGGGCGCGGCGACCAGCGCGGGGTTCATCGGCCCCATCGTGGTCGACGCCGGGCGCGCGTGGGTCGCGGTCAGCCGGGGTCGCCGATGGCGGCGACGACCTCGGCGAGCGCGGCCGCCGTGTGGCCGCTGACGAAGGCGTCGACGTGCGGCAGCGCCGCCGCCATGCCCCCGACGAGCGGCCGGTAGCCGGGGGCGGCCCGCCGGGGGTTGACCCACACGATCCGGTGGGCCAGCCGGGCGAGCCGGGCCATCTGCTCGCCCACCACCGCCGGGTCGCCCGTGTCCCAGCCGTCGGAGACGATGACCACGACCGCCCCCCGGGCCACGCCCCGGCGGCCGTGGCGGTCGACGAACGCGGCCAGCGCGGCGCCGATGCGGGTGCCGCCCGACCAGTCGGGCGCGGCCGCGGTCGCCCGCCGCAGCGCGGCGTCGGGGTCGGAGGTCGCCAGCGCCCGGGTCAGCCGGGTGAGCCGGGTGGCGAAGACGAAGGCGTCGGCCCGGGCGGCCCGCACCGCGCCGTGCAGCAGGTGCAGCCAGGCGCGGGCGTAGGGCGCCATCGACCCCGACACGTCGGCGAGCAGCACCAGGCGTCGGGGGCGGTCGACGCGCCGGCGGGCGATCCGCCGCACCGGGTCCCCGCCGGTGCGGCGGGCGGACCGGAGCGTCGCCCGCAGGTCGAGCCGGCGGCCCCGGCGGTGGCGGGTCGTCCGCCGGCCGGGACGGCGGGGCGCCGCCCACCGCAGCGCGGCGAGCAGCGGGCGCAGCGCAGCCAGCTCGTCGTCGGTCAGCGCCGCCAGGTCGGTGTGGCCCAGGCGCTCCTCGGGGCTGGCGGCGGCCAGCACGTCGGCGCCCTCGGCCACCGCCTCGTCGCCCGGCGACCCCCCGGTCGGGGTCATGACCCGCGGGGCGGGCGGCGGTCCCGCCGTCGCCCCGGCGCGGGTGGGGGCGCGGTCGACGGGCGTCGGCCGGGCCCGGGGCGCCGCCGCCAGCCCGGACGGCTCCTGGCCCCGCCGGTCGGCGACGTCGACCCGTCCCCGGAAGACCTGCCCGAACACGGCGTCGTAGACCGGGACCTGGTCGGCCCCGCCGAGCAGCGTGACCCGCCCGGCCCAGTAGAGCTCGTCGAGCGTGGCCGGGCGGGCCAGGGTGACCGCCCGGGCGAAGCGGCCGCTGCGCTCGGGGGTCACGGGCACGCCGGCCGCGTGCAGCAGGTGGCCGACGGCGGCCACGACCTCGGCGAGGTCGACCCGGGCGAGCAGCTCCCCGCCGTCGCGACCCGGCTCGGGTGCCCCGCGCCACGCGGTCCCGCCGGGCATGCTCAGCCGCCCGCGACCCAGGCCATGCCCCGGTCGCGGGCCACCTCGAGGTCCTCCCGGTACTTGAGCACCGAGCCGAGGGTGGCCTCGGCGGCGTCGCCGTCGAGGCGGTCGAGCCCGAGCAGCCGGAGGGTCGCCACCCAGTCGATCGCCTCGGCCAGGCCGGGCGGCTTCTGCACCTCGAGGCCGCGCAGGCGGGCGACCGCCGCGGCCACCTGCTCGGCCAGCGTGGCGGAGGCCGCGGGGACCCGGCGCCGGACGACGGCCACCGCCCGGGCGAGGTCGGGGTAGTCGATCCAGTGGTAGAGGCAGCGGCGCTTGAGCGCGTCGTGCAGGTCGCGCGTCCGGTTGGAGGTGAGCACGACCACCGGGGGCCGGGCCGCCCGGACGGTGCCCAGCTCGGGGATGGTGACCGCGGACTCGGCCAGGAGCTCGAGCAGGAAGGCCTCGAACTCGTCGTCGGCCCGGTCGACCTCGTCGACCAGCAGCACGGCCGGGCGGGGGCCGGGGTGCCGCAGGGCCCGCAGCAGCGGCCGCTCGACCAGGTGGTCGGGGCCGAACAGGTCGTCCTCGGCCAGGTCCCGCCCCGCCGCCTCGGCCAGCCGGATGCTGAGCAGCTGGCGGGGGTAGTTCCACTCGTAGAGCGCCTCGGCGGCGTCGATCCCCTCGTAGCACTGCAGGCGCACGAGCGGCGTCTCCAGCACGGCGGCGAGGGCCTTGGCCGCCTCGGTCTTGCCCACGCCGGCCTCGCCCTCGAGCAGCAGCGGCTGGGGCAGCCGCACCGCGCAGAACAGCGCGGTCGCCAGGCCGAGGTCGGCCAGGTAGTCGACCTCGTCGAGCAGGGCCCGCATCGCCTCGACGTCGGCGACGTCGTCCGGGGCGACCATGGCTCAGCCCGGCGGCGCCAGGTAGGCGTCCGGGTCGGCGGCGAAGGCCCGCAGGCAGCCGGAACCGCAGAACCAGTGGCGCTCGCCGCCGTGGTCGAGGTGCAGCGTCGGCTCCTCGGCCACCACCGACATGCCGCACACGACGTCGGTGGCCAGCGGGGGCCGCCGGCCGGGCACCACCGGCTCGGCCGCCCGCTCGGGCGCCGCCTCGGGCGCGGCCGCCGGGTCCGCGGCCGGCCGGGGGCGGCGGGCGACGATCTCGGCCAGGATCGACAGCGCCACCTCCCGGGGCGTCCGGGCACCGATGTCGAGCCCGGCCGGCGTGCGGACCGCCGCCCGCTGCCCGGGGTCGAGGTCGAGGCCGGCGACGACCGCCCCGCCCCGCTTGGGGCTCGCGACGAGGCCGACGTAGGGCACGCCGGCCCGGACCGCCGCCTCGAGGACCGGCTCCTCGTCCCGGCCGTGCGAGGCGACGACGACGGCCAGCACCCCGCCCGCCCCGAGGCCGGCGGGGTCGACCCCGGCCACGCCCTCGAAGCCGACGCCGCCGGCCAGCGACACCAGCGCCGCCGCGATCGGCGAGTCGCCGTGCACCGCCACGACCGGGGCCGGGGCCACGGGCTCGAGGAAGATCTCGAGCGTCCCGCCCGACAGGCAGTGGTTGACGACCGACAGCGTGCCGGGCGGGTCGTCGCCCGGCGCGGGCGCGGCCGCGCCCTCGGGCGGCGGGGGCGAGATCCGCAGGAGGAGGGACTCGCCGGAGTCGAGCAGCGACAGGCCCTGGGCCCGCACGGTCGACTCGGCGCAGGCGCCGCCGACGAACCCCTCGATCGAGCCGTCGGGCAGCACGACGGCCTCGTCGCCCGGCACGGCCGAGGTCGGCCGCTCGGCCCGGACGACCCGGGCGAGGACGAACGGCACCCGCTCGTGCCGCAGCTGCGCCGCCCGGGCCTCGACCTCGGGGTTCATCGCCGCACCCTCACCACACCGCGATGTCGGTGCGGGCGGGGCGCCCCTGCATCGCCAGCCACACCTGGGCGGGGGTCAGGGGCATGTCGGCGTGGCGGACGCCGAAGGGCTCGAGCGCGTCGATCACCGCGTTGACGACCGCGGCCGGCGACCCGACGGTCGCCGACTCGCCGATGCCCTTGGCGCCGATCGGGTGGTGGGGCGACGGGGTCACGGTCTCGCCGAGCTCCCACGGCGGGCACTCCATGGCCGTGGGGAGCAGGTAGTCCATGAACGAGCCGCCCAGGCAGTTGCCGTCCTCGTCGAAGGCGATGGCCTGCATGAGCGCCATGCCGACCCCGTCGGCCAGCCCGCCGTGGATCTGACCCTCGACGATCATCGGGTTGATGCGGGGGCCGCAGTCGTCGACGGCGACGAACCGGCGGACCGCCACCCGGCCCGTGCCGGGGTCGACGTCGACGACGCACACGTAGGCGCCGAAGGGGTAGGTCAGGTTCGGCGGGTTGTAGACGGCCGACGCGTCGAGGTGGCCCTCGACCCCCTCGGGCAGCTCGAGGCTGCTGTGGGCCAGCAGCGCGATCTCCTGGATCGTCCTCCCCTGCGACGGGTCGCCCCGCACGTGCCAGCGCCCGTGCTCCCACTCGAGGTCGTCCGGGCTGCACTCCAGCGCGGCGGCCGCGACGAGCCGCGCCTTGTCCCGCACCCGCCGGGCCACGACGGCGGCCGCCGCGCCCGACACGGGGGTGGAGCGCGAGCCGTAGGTGCCGAGGCCGAACGGCGTCTGGTCGGTGTCGCCGTGCACGACCTCGATGTCCTCCGGTGGGATGCCGAGCTGGCTGGCGACGATCTGGGCGAAGGTCGTCTCGTGGCCCTGCCCCTGCGTCTGCACGCTGAGGCGGACCACCGCCTTGCCCGTCGGGTGGACCCGCAGCTCGCACCCGTCGGCCATGCCCAGGCCGAGGATGTCCATGTGCTTGCGGGGGCCCGCCCCGACGCCCTCGGTGAAGAAGCTGAGGCCGATGCCCATGAGCTCGCCCCGGGCCCGCCGCTCGGCCTGCTCGGCCCGCAGCTCGTCGTAGCCGGCCATGTCGAGGGCCAGCCGGAGGGCGCGGGGGTAGTCGCCGGAGTCGTACTCCCAGCCGGTCTGCGTGCGGTACGGGAACTGCTCGGGCCGCAGCAGGTTCCGCATCCGCAGCTCGGCCGGGTCCGTGCCCAGCTCGTCGGCGAGCAGGTCGACCATGCGCTCGACCAGGTAGACGGCCTCGGTGATCCGGAACGAGCACGCGTAGGCCACGCCGCCGGGGGCCTTGTTGGTGTAGACGCCGGTGACCTTGCAGTGCGCCGCCTGCAGGTCGTAGCTGCCGGTGAAGATGTTGAAGAACCCGGCCGGGTACTTGGACGGGTTGGCGCTGGCGTTGAACGCGCCGTGGTCGGCGACGACGTCGACCCGCAGGCCGAGGATCCGGCCGTCGCGGGTGGCGGCGATCTCGCCGCGCATGTGGTAGTCGCGGGCGAAGCCGGTGGACATGAGGTTCTCCGACCGGTCCTCCACCCACTTGACCGGCGCCCCGGTGACGATCGAGCCGACGACGGCCAGCACGTAGCCGGGGTAGATCGGCACCTTGTTGCCGAACCCGCCGCCGATGTCGGGCGAGATCACCTGGATCTTGTGCTCGGGCAGGCCGGCGACCAGCGCGTAGACCGTGCGGTGGGCGTGCGGTGCCTGGCTGGTGATCCAGGCCGTGAGCTTGCCGGTCACCGGGTCCATGTGCGCCACCGAGCCGCACGTCTCGAGCGGCGCCGGGTGCGAGCGGGGGTAGGTCATGTCCTGGCGCACGACGACGTCGGCGGCCGCGAACACCTCGTCGCAGCGGGCCGGGTCGCCCGACTCCCAGTCGAAGACGTGGTTGTCGGCCTTGCCCTCGACGTCGCTGCGGATCACCGGGGCGTCGGGGTCGAGCGCCCGGCGGGCGTCGACGACCGGTTCGAGCGGCTCGTAGTCGACCTCGATGAGCTCGAGGGCGTCGCGGGCCGCGTAGCGGTCCTCGGCGACGACGAACGCGACCTCCTGCCCCTGGAACCGGACCTTGTCGGTGGCCAGGACGGCCTGGACGTCGTCGGAGAGCGTCGGCATCCAGGCCAGCCCGAGCGACTCGAGCGTCGCCCCGGTGATCACCGCCGTGACCTTGGGGTGGGCCTCGGCGGCCGAGGTGTCGATCGCGGCGATGCGGGCGTGGGCGAACGGGCTGCGCAGGATCGCCCCGTGCAGCATGCCGGGGAGCTGGATGTCGTCGAGGTAGCGGCCCCGGCCCCGCAGGAACCGGGCGTCCTCCTTGCGCAGCATCCGGCCGAAGCCGATGGGGTTGCCGGCGGCGCTGCGGGGGGCGGTGGCGCCGGCCTCGGCGTCCGCCCGGGCGGCGTCGGTCTCGGCGGTGGTCATGCGGACACCTCCGTCTCGCTGCGGCCCTCGCCGGGCGCCGCGGGCGCCGACTGCGTCACCGCCTCGTCGTCGACCTCCGCCGCCCCGTGGGGGTGCTCGGCCGCCCAGCGGACGGCGGCGACGATGTTCTGGTAGCCGGTGCAGCGGCAGAGCTGGCCCGAGATGGCCTCGCGGATCGTGGCCTCGGACGGGTCGGGGTCCCGGTCGAGCAGGTGGCGGGCGGTCATGAGCATCCCCGGCGTGCAGAACCCGCACTGCAGCCCGTGGCACTGCATGAAGCCCTGCTGCACCGGGTCGAGCTCGCCGTCGCGGGCCAGGTCCTCGACGGTGCGGACCGAGCGGCCGGCGGCCATGGCGGCCAGCACGGTGCAGCTCTTCACGGGCTCGCCGTCCATCCACAGCACGCAGGCGCCGCAGTTGGAGGTGTCGCACCCCCAGTGGGTGCCGGTCAGGCCGAGGTGGTCCCGGACGAAGTGCACCAGCAGCAGCCGGGGCTCGACGTCGCGGGTCACCTCGGCGCCGTTGACGGTCATCGTGACCTGCATGGTCAGACCCCCTCCCCGCGGGCCCGCGCCACCGACCGGCGCAGCGCCCGCAACGTCAGCTCCCGCGCCAGGTGGCGCTTGTACTCGGCCGGGCCCCGCTGGTCGCCCGACGGGTCGGTGTGCTCGGCGGCGATGCGGGCGGCCTCGGCGAGCCGGTCCTCGGTGGCCGGGCCGCCCCGCAGCGCGTCCTCGGCCTCGGGGGCGCAGAAGTGGGGGGCGCCGACCGCGGTCAGCCCGATGCCCACGTCGGCGACCGTGTCGCCGTCGAGGGTGACGAACGTGCCGGCGGCGGCGATGGCCCAGTCGCCGGCCCGGCGCTCGACCTTCTCGTAGGCGCTGCCGGCGCCGGGGCGGACCGGTACCCGCACCTCGGTCAGGATCTCGGCGTCGCCGACCACGGTCTCGTAGGGGCCGGTGTGGAAGGCCCGGGCCGGGACCGTGCGGGCCCCGGTGCGGGACCGGACGACCAGCTCGGCCCCGAGCGCGGCGACGACGGCCGACAGGTCCTCGGACGGGTCGGCCTGGCACAGCGAGCCGCCGATCGTGCCCCGGTTGCGCACGACGGGGTCGGCGATCACCCGCTCGGCCTCGCGGAAGACGAGGTGGTGCTCGGCCAGCAGCGGCGAGTCGAGCAGCTCGGCGTGCCGGGTCATGGCCCCGATGGCGATGGCGTCGCCGTCGAGGCGGATGTACGCGAGGTCGTCGAGGTCGTTGATGTCGATGAGCACCTCGGGCCGGGCGAGCCGCAGCTTCATCATCGGCAGCAGGCTGTGGCCGCCGGCGATGAGCCGGGCCTCGGGTCCGTGGCGCTCGAGCAGCGCGAGCGCGTCGTCGACGCTGCCCGCCCGCTCGTACTCGAACGGCGCCGGCGTCTGCATCGGGCCCCTCCTGTCGCGGGCCCCGTCCGCGGGACCCCGAGCCGAGTGTGCGCCCGCCCGGCACCGGCGTCCACGGGCCCTCAAGGGATCGCTTAACCGGCACTACGCTGCGCAGGGTGACGCTGACGCAACTGGAAGCGTTCGTGCTCGTCGCCCGGCTCGGATCGGTCAAGGCGGCGGCCCGGGCGCTCGGCGTCACCGAGCCGGCGGTGTCGGGGGCCCTGGCCGCCCTGCGCCAGCACCTCGGCGACCCGCTGGTGGTCCGCACGGGCGGGGGCATGGACCTGACCGAGGGGGGCCGGCGCCTGGTGCCGGTCGCCGCGCAGATGGTGCGGCTCGGCCGGGAGGCGGTCGCCGCGGTCCGGCAGGTGCCCGGCGGCACCGAGCCGCTCCGGGTCGTCGCCACCGACACCGTCGCCACCTACGTCGCCCGCCCGCTGCTCGACGCGTTCACCGCCCGCCACGCCGGCGTCGACGTCGTGCTCAGCGTGGCCCCGGCCGGGGAGATGCCCCACCTGCTGACCCGCCACC
>PKRH01000061.1 GCA_017577565.1 Thermoanaerobacterales bacterium
CTTCTACCACCGGCTGCAGCGCCTGACCGGCTGAGGCGCGCGGCGCGCGTCGCCGCCTGCCCGCCGCACCCGCTCCACCGCGTCGTCGCCCCTGCCTAGGAAAAGCGCGCGGGCGCCCCTGCGTGTACGATCCGGGCTCGAGCGCGGGCGCGCCCGCGAGCCGGCGGGCCGCGGCCAGCCCCATCCAGCCCGGGAGAGCGCCATGCACGATCTCGTCCTTCGCGGCGGCACCCTGGTCGACGGCACCGGCGCGCCGGCCCGCACCGGCGACCTCGCGATCGACGGCGATCGGATCACCCAGGTCGGCGGCCGCGCCGGCCCGGGGCGGCGCGAGGTGGACGCGAGCGGATGCCTGGTGGCTCCGGGCTGGGTCGACATCCACACCCACTACGACGGGCAGGTCACCTGGGATCCCTACCTCACGCCGTCCTCGTGGCACGGCGTCACCACCGTGGTGATGGGCAACTGCGGGGTCGGCTTCGCGCCCGCGCGCCCCGACCGGCGCACCTGGCTGATCGGCCTCATGGAGGGCGTCGAGGACATTCCCGGCACCGCCCTCGCCGAAGGCATCGACTGGCAGTGGGAGAGCTTCCCGGAGTACCTGGACGCGCTCGAGCGCATGCCGCGGGCGATCGACGTGGGCGCCCAGGTGCCGCACGGCGCCGTGCGCGCCTACGTGATGGGCGAGCGCGGCGCAAAGAACGAGCCTGCGACACCCGACGACGTGGCCGCGATGGCGCGCATCGTGCACGAGGCGCTCGCCGCCGGCGCGCTCGGCTTCTCCACCTCGCGCACCCTCCTCCACCGCGCGGTCGACGGCGAGCCGGTGCCCGGCACCTTCGCGAACGAGCAGGAGCTGCTCGGGATCGGGCGCGCGCTGGGCGCCGCGGGGCACGGCGTCTTCGAGCTGGCGAGCGACCTCGCGCCCGAGACGCGCGAGTTCGCCTGGATGGAGGCGCTCTCCGCCGAGACCGGCCGGCCCGTCACCTTTGCGTGTCTGCAGAACGACCTCGACCCCGTCCAGTGGCGGCGCAGCCTCGCCGCGGTCGAGGCGGCCGCCGCGCGCGGGGCGTGGGTCGTGCCGCAGGTGGCCGGGCGGCCCACCGGGCTGCTGCTCGGGCTCGAGAGCAGCTTCCACCCCTTCGCCGACCACCCCACCTACCGGCGCGAGCTCGCGGCGCTGCCGCTCGCCGAGCGGGTGCGGCGAATGCGCGAGCCGGAGCTGCGGGCGCGCCTGCTCGCCGAGCGTCCCGCGTCGGCGCTGCCGATCGTCCAGTACATCGCCTCGAGCCTCCACAAGCTCTTCCCGCTCGGCGACCCGCCCGACTACGAGCCGGACCCCGAGAAGAGCGTCCGTGCGCTCGCCGAACGGACCGGCCGCTCGCCGCAGGAGGTGGCCTACGACCTCCTGCTCGCGCGCGAGGGCCGCGAGCTGCTCTACTTCCCGCTGCTCAACTACGCGAACGGCGACTTCGAGCCGATCCGCGAGATGCTGCTGCATCCCCGCGCCGTGATCGGACTCTCGGACGGCGGCGCCCACTGCGGGATCATCTGCGACGCCAGCATGCCGACCCTGCCTCCGCTTCCCGTCCGTCTTCCTGTCCCATCTCGTGTTCCGCCCGCGCTCTCGGTAGGGAGGTCAGCGCTCGCCAGACCCTAGCCTGCGGCTGTGGACCGGGAAAGCGGCCACGAAAGCAGGTGGCTATGTCACATGGAGTGAGATCTCGGGCGGGTGAGGCGGACGGCCCCGTGCTCCACGTGGTCACGGCCGCCCGGCGGCGGGGCGCGGAGACCTTCGCCGTCGACCTCGCCGAGGCCCTGGGGGCACGCGGCGTGCCCTCCGAGGTCGTCGCGCTGGCCCCCGCCGACGCCGGCGACCCGCTGCCGGTCGCCGTGCTGGGGCCCGGGGCGCTGGCCCCGGCGACGCTGCGGGCCCTCCGCCGCCGGGCGCGACGGGCACGGGCGGTCGTCGCCCACGGGTCCCGCACGCTGCCGGCGAGCGCCCTCGCCCTCGCCGGCCTGCGCACCCCCACCGTCTACCGCAGCATCGGCGACCCGGCCGCCTGGGCGGGCTCCGGCCGCCGCCGGCTGCAGACCCGGCTGCTGCTCGCCCGGGTGGACGCCGTCACCGTGCTGTGGCCGTCGGCCGCCGAGGACGTCCACCGGCTGCACGGCGTGCCCCGGGAGCGCATCCACGTCCTGCCCAACGCCGTGCCCGCCGCCCGCTGCCCGGTGCCGACGGCGGCCGACCGGGCGGAGGCCCGGCGGCGCTTCGGCCTCCCCGCCGAGGCGCCGGTCGTCGCCGTCGTCGGCGCCCTCGCCCCCGAGAAGCGGGTGGGCGACGCGATCGCCGCGGTGGCGACGCTCCCGGACGCCCACCTCCTCGTGGCCGGCGACGGGCCCGAGCGGGCGGCCCTGGAGGGCCGGGCCGCGGCCGAGGCGCCCGGGCGGGTCGTCTTCGCCGGCTCGCTGCCCGGGCCGGCGGCCGCCCTCGCCGCCGCCGACGTCGTCGCGCTCCCCAGCCGGACCGAGGGGATGCCCGGCGTGCTGATCGAGGCGGGCCTGTCGGGCGTGCCCGCGGTCGCCACCGACGTCGGCGGGGTCGGCGAGATCGTCGTCGACGGCGAGACCGGCGTGCTCGTGCCGCCCGGCGACGTGACGGCGCTCGCCGCCGGGCTGGGCCGGGCCCTGGCCGACCGCGACGGCCTGGGCGCCGCCGCCCGGCGCCGCTGCCTCGCCCGCTTCGAGATCGGGCCGGTGGCCGACCGCTGGCACGACCTGCTGGCGGCGCTGACCGACCCCGGGGCGGCGGGCGGTGGCTGACCGGCGCCCGCCCCGGGCCGGCGCCGACACGGCCGCGACGGCGCCCCTACCCTGGGCCGTCCCAGCTGACCAGGGCGGAGGCAGCACACCGTGACCGACCAGGATCCCGGCGCCGACCGGCGCACCCGCGTCCTCATGCTCACCAAGGGCCTCGGTCGCGGGGGCACCGAGCGGCTCATCGTCGGCGCCGCCCGGCACCTCGACCGCCGCCGCTTCGACCTCGAGGTCGCCTACCTGCTGCCGTGGAAGGACGCCTTCGTCCCCGACGTGGAGGCCACCGGCACCCCGGTCCACTGCCTCGACGGCCCCCGGCCGACCAGCCTCGGCTGGCTGCGGCGCCTGCGGCGCCTCGTGCGGGAGCGCGAGATCGACGTCGTCCACACCCACATGCCGCTGCCCGCCGCTCTCGCCCGCCTCGCCCTGCCCGGCCGGCGGCCCGCCTTCGTGCACACCGAGCACAACCTGTGGGACCGCTACCAGCGGCCGACCCGGTGGGCCAACGCCCTCACCTACGGCCGCAACGCCCGGGCGATCGCCGTGTCCGACGGCGTCGCCGCCTCGATCCGCTCGTCGGTGCCGGTCGAGGTCGTCGTCCACGGCGTCGACCCGACGCAGGTCGTGACCGGCCCGGCCGCCCGGCGCGCCGCCCGCGAGCGCCTCGGCCTCGACCCCGCGGCGCCGGTCGTCGGCACGGTCGGCAACTTCACGCCGAAGAAGGACCAGGCCACCCTCCTGCGGGCGGTCGCCGCGCTGGCCGACGACCCGGCCCCGACGCTCGTGCTCGTCGGCCTCGGCCCGCTCGAGGGCGAGCTGCGGGACCTCGCCGCCCGGCTCGGCATCGACCGGCGGGTGCTGTTCGCCGGGTCCCGCGACGACGTGTTCGAGCTGCTCCCGGGGTTCGACGCCTTCGTGCTCAGCTCCCGGTTCGAGGGCCTGCCGATCGCGCTCCTCGAGGCCATGGCCACCGGCGTCGCCCCCGTCGTGACCCCGGTGGGAGGCATCCCCGAGGTCGTCACCGACGGCGTCGACGGGCTGCTCGTCCCGCCCGGCGACCCCGGCGCGCTGGCCTCGGCGCTCGGCAAGGTGCTGCGCGACGACGACCTGCGGGCCGACCTCGGCGCCCGGGCCCGGGAGCGGGCGCGGGCCTTCGACCTCGTGCACGCCGTCCGCCGGACCGAGGCGATCTACCGGCTGGCGCTGGGCCGCCCGGCCCCGGGTGACGAGCCCGCCGGCGCCGGCCCCTGACCGCCGCCGGCCGGCCCGGCCCGCTACCCCAGCTCGACGACGACGGCGACGACCTGCCCGAAGGTGTCCTCGCTGCCGGCCGGCGCGGCGTTGAACCCGATGTGCAGCGTCGTCCCGTCGGGGGCGACGGCGATGTTGTAGGTGCCGCCCAGCGTGAGGTCGAGGGCCTCCCGGGCCAGGGGGTCGAGCTCGACGACGACCCGCTCGTCGCCGGTCGCCGTGTCGACCTCGACGAGCGGCGTGCCCTGCTCGGGCGCGTCGCCGTGGGCCCCCGGCACGTACCAGAGCCGGTCCCCCTCGGGCGAGAGCGCGAGGGAGGCCGTGTAGCCCCGCAGCTCGCCCAGCTCCCGCAGCGTGCCGTCGGGCTCGAGCGCCAGCAGCACCTCGGGCTCCTCGGTGGCGAGGTAGACGGTGCCGTCCGGGGCGGGCGGGGTGGCGGCCCGCAGGAACTCCCCCGGCAGCTGCAGGTCGAGGTCGGTCAGCTCGCCGGTCGCCGGGTCCCAGCGGGCGAGGCGCCCGCCGGTGCGGGAGAACAGGACCCGGCCCTCGGCGTCGACGGCCATGGCCCGGAAGCCCCGGTGGTCCTCCTCGTCGGGCGTGGCGAAGACCCGCTCGCCGGTCGCCATGTCGAGCACGACGAAGGCCCCCCGCTGGGGGTCGAAGCGGTCGGGGTCGGCGGCCTCGGCGTAGAGCAGGCCGCCCGGCGCCCAGCCCGCCAGCGACGGGACGCCGTGCTCCTCGAGCACCGGGCCCAGGCTCTCGGTCGTGCGCCGCTCGGGGTCGATCCGCAGCAGGACGTCGCCCTGGTAGCTGCCGCCGTACTCGATGCCGTCGCGGGTGCCCCAGTAGGTCGCGGCGTACACCTCGCCGCAGGGGCCGAGGACCATCTGGGCGTGCACCTTGCCGTAGCCCCAGTCGCCGGGCTCGTGGCCCGCGACCGAGGCGACATCCGCGACCAGCGTCAGGCGGCCGGCCTCGGGGTCGAGCTCGTAGAGGTAGCTGTTGCCGTCGCGCCCCAGGTGGTCGCCCACGGCCGACAGCGACCGGCCGTCCTCCAGCACCACGCCCTGGCCCCACTGCGACCAGGGGTCGCCCTCGTGGTCGGGCAGGGGGTGGACCGCGGCCCGCACCCGGGGCTCGCCGTCGCCGCCCTCCGCCAGCGTGACCAGCTCGGCCGACGGCCCGTCCTCCCAGGGCACGGCGCCGTCGCCCGGCTCGGGGCACGTGGCCGGCCGGCCACCCCCGTCGCCGCCGCCGGCCGCCGCGGGCGCCTCGGTGGTCGTCGACCCGGTCGGCGCCGACGCGCCGCTGTCGCCGTCGTCGCCGCACGCGAACAGCGCACCACCCAGGAGGATCGCCACCGCCAGGACGTGCCGCCGCGCCACCCGCGCACCCTAACACCGCATCCGGCCGACCACAGCCCGGCGTCGACACCGGCGCCCCGACCACCTACCCTGGGGGCGCCACACGTGGCAGGCAGGCGGAAGCGGGACGTGATGCGCGCAGTGCACAACGGCGGGTGCCCCACCCACGGGGCCGGTCCGGGGCCGGCAGAGGCTCGATGGGCCAGCTGACCGCGCGCCTCCGGCTGCCGACCTGGGAGGAGGTGTCCCGCCACTCCTGGACCTTCGCGGCGGCGGCCTACCTGCTCGTCATGACGGTCAGCGCCACCCGGCTGACCTGGAACACCTGGGCGCCGCTGGCCTTCGTCCCGATCCTCTTCGCCGTCACCATCCCGCTGCTCAAGCGCGGCCTGCGCAAGGAGCCCGACCGCCGCATCGAGCGCATCGTGGTCGTGGCCTTCGTGGCCAAGATGCTGGGGTCGGTGGCCCGCTACGTGCTCACCTACGGGCTCTACGACGCCGCCGACGCCACCGACTACCACGAGTCCGGCACCCGCCTGGCCGAGGCCTTCTGGGCCGGCAACTACGCCCGGGTGGCCGAGGTCGAGGTGCCCGAGCTGACCGGCACCCCGTTCATCCGGCTGGTCACCGGCATCATCTACATCGTCACCAAGCCCACGATCCTCGGCGGCTTCATCATCTTCGCCTGGCTGAGCTTCCTCGGGCTGTTCTTCTTCTACAAGGCGGTCGTCGTCGGCTTCCCCGAGGCCAACCACCGGCGCTACGCCTTCCTCGTCTTCTTCCTGCCGTCGATGCTCTACTGGCCCTCGAGCATCGGGAAGGAGGCGTGGATCTCCTTCGGGCTGGGACTGGCCAGCTACGGCATCGCGCTGATCATGCGCCACCAGCCCCTCGGCTACCCGGTGGCGGGGCTCGGCCTGCTGGCCACCGCCGGACCCCGCCCGCACATCACCGTGCTGTGCGTCGTGTCGCTGATGCTCGCCTACACGCTGCGGCGCCGGTCGTGGCGGGAGACGACCATGGGCCCGGTGGGCAAGGCGGTCGGCCTCGTCGTCCTGCTGGCCGTGGGCGTGGCCGTCGTCAGCAAGGCGGCCTCGTTCTTCGACGTCGACAGCGTGTCGCCCCAGGGCGTCGAGCAGGTCTTCGACTACACCACCCAGCAGTCGGGCCAGGGCGGCTCGGAGTTCGAGCCGGTGCGGGTCAAGTCGCCGACGGAGTTCCCGAGCGCCATGTTCGCCGTGCTGTTCCGGCCCATGCCCTGGGAGGCCAGCAACGCCCAGGCGCTCATCGCCGCGGCCGAGGGCACGATGCTGCTCGTGCTCTGCGCGGCGGCGCTCCCCCAGCTCGTCCGGCTGCCGAAGTACCTGTTCCGGGTGCCGTACGTGGCCTACGCGCTCACGTACACGGTGATGTTCGTCATCGCCTTCTCGTCCATCAGCAACTTCGGCATCCTCACCCGCCAGCGCACCCAGGTGCTGCCGCTGCTGCTCGTCCTGCTGGTGCTGCCCCGGGACATCGGGCGGGCCGAGCCCAGCCGGCCCCCGACGCTCGAGGAGCGCACCCGGGTGCTGGCCCGCACGGCCGCCCGCCGCTACTGAGCCGGCGGCGACGCGCCCGCCAGGGCGGCGGCCCTCGTGCCCCGGGCCTCGCGCACCACCCGGTCGTAGAAGGCGACCCACCGCCGGGCGGTGGCCTGGACCGTCCAGCCCTGCTCGAAGCGGGCCCGGGCGTCCCGGGCCCGGGCGGCGGCCCCGGCGGGATCGGCGAGCACCTCGACCAGGCCCCGGGCGAGGTCGTCGGCGTCGCCGGGACGGACCAGCCGGGCCGTCGCCGGGTCGACGACCTCCCGCAGGGTCGGCAGGTCGGAGGCGACGACCGGGCATTCCAGCGCCATGGCCTCGAGCAGGGTGCCGCCGGCGCCCTCCCGCCGCGAGGGGAAGGCGAAGACGTCGGCCGCGGCCAGCAGATCGGGGACGTCGTCCCGGACGCCGAGGAACGTGACGGCGTCGCCGAGCCCGCCGGCCGCGACGAGCCGGGCCAGCTCGTCGGTCGCCCGGCCCTCCCGGCCGGCCACCACCACCCGGAGGTCGGGGAACCGGGCCCGGACCTGCGGCAGCGCCCGCAGCAGCACGTCGAAGCCCTTCTGCGGCTCCTGGCGGCCGACCGCCAGCACCAGGGGCACGCCGTCGGGCACCCCCAGGCCGGCCCGGACGGTGCGGGCACGGGCGGGGTCGCGGCGGCCGAGCGCCTCGGGGTCGCGCCCCCGGGGGATCACCTCGACGCGCGACCGGGGCACGAGCAGGCGCCGGGACATGACCCGGGCGACGTGGTCGGTCACGGCGTGGAAGCGGGCGACCCGGCGGGCGGTCAGGGCGTCGACGGCCTGGGCCGCCCGCAGCTTGAGCCAGCTCACCCCGTCCCGGCGCGCCTGCCCCCGGTCGTAGGTCGAGTTGACCAGGCTGGACACGCAGGGCACGCCGGCGTGGGCGGCGGCCCGCCGGCCGGCGAGGTCGGCCTCGAACAGCGTCGTGTGGACGACGTCGGGCCCCACCGCCGCGATCAGCTCGCGCAGACGGCGGTACCACCACCGCCGGTGCCGCCGGCCGTCGGGGGGCGCCAGCGAGGTGACCGGGACGCCGATCCGCTCCAGCTCGGGCCGGAGGCCGTCCCGCTCGACCAGGTAGGCGACGTGGAGGTCGACGCCCGCGGCCACGAGGTGCGGCGCCAGGACGACGAGCGACTGCTCGGCCCCTGCCCGGGCCAGCGAGTCGATGACCTGCAGGACACGCCGTCCCGGCGGGGCGGGCGGCGGTTCACGGTCCCCCATCGGGTCGCCCCAGCTGGTGCGCCACCTGGCGTTTGATGCCCTCGGCGAGCGGCACCTCCGGCTCCCAGCCGAGGTACCGGCGGGCCCGCTCGATCGCGCCGCCGGTGGCCCGCACGTCGCCCGGCTGCTCGGGGAGGTGGCGGAGGATCGGCGCCCGGCCGACGCACTCGCCCACCATCTCCAGGACCCGGTTCACGGTGGTCGACGACCCGCCGGCGACGTTGAGGACGGTGCCCGGCGGGACGTCGGCCGTGGCGGCGGCGATCGTCGCCCGGGCGGCGTCGCCGACGTAGGTGAAGTCGCGGACCTGCTCGCCGTCGCCGTAGACGGGGACCGGCTCGCCGGCGGCGACCCGCTCGATGAACCGGTGCAGCCCCATGTCGGGGCGCTGCGCCGGCCCGTAGACGGTGAAGTAGCGCAGCATCACCACCGGCAGGCCCCAGTTGTCGACGTAGGCCCGGGCCAGGTGCTCCATGGCCAGCTTGGTCACGCCGTAGGGGCTGAACGGCCGGGTCGGCGACTCCTCGTCGGTCGGGTAGGTGGCGGCGTTGCCGTAGACCGACGACGACGAGGCCAGCACCACCCGGGGCACGCCGGTGCGGCGAGCGGCCTCGAGCAGCCGCTGCGAGGCGGTGACGTTGCGCTCGACGTAGCAGGCGAACCCGTCCTCCCACGACAGGCGGACGCCCGGCTGGCCGGCCAGGTGGATGACCGCGTCGGCCCCGGTGAGCAGCTCGTCGAGGGGGGCGGTGACGAGGTCGAGCTCCTCGCCCCGGTACCCGGGCCGGCCCGCGAGGGCGCGGGCGTTGGCCCGCTTGACCGCGGGGTCGTAGTAGTCGGTGAAGGCGTCGACGCCCACGACGTCGTGACGGCCGTCGAGGAGAGCGGTGCAGACGTGCCGGCCGATGAAGCCGGCGGCCCCCGTCACGACGAATCGCATCACATCCCCACCGTTCGGACGCACCTGCGGGTGGCGCGCCGTGTGCGCGGATCCTACGACCCGGCCGGTCGGCCCGCTAGAGCACCTCGCCGGAGAACTCGAGGTGGCGCATGACGCCCTTGGTGTCGAGCACCAGCTTGGCGTGCCGGGCGATGTCCTCCAGCGGGAAGTCCGGGTGGTCGACGAGCAGGATCACCAGGTCGGCGGCCGCCAGCTCCTCGGGCGTGCAGGGCACGACCGGGGCCGGCACCGAGGGCGCCACCGCCTTGGGCAGGTACGGCTCGCAGGCCCGCACGTCGGCCCCCATGGCCACGAGGCGCTCGACCACGGCGATCGAGGGCGACTCCCGCCAGTCGGACGTCCCGGCCTTGTAGCTGAGGCCGAGGGCCAGGATCCGGCTGCCGTTGACCGCCTTGCGCTCGCGGTTCAGCATCGTCATCACCCGGGTGACGACGAAGTCGGGCATGTGCTCGTTGACGTCGTTGGCCAGCTCGACGAACCGGAACGTCTGGCCGAGCCGGCGCTTGACCCGCCACGACAGGTAGGAGGGGTCGATGGGCAGGCAGTGCCCGCCGACGCCCGGGCCGGGCGTGAACCGCATGAAGCCGAACGGCTTCGTGCTGGCCGCGTCGATGGCGCCCCAGATGTCGATGCCCATCTGGTAGGCGAACATGGCCAGCTCGTTGACCAGGGCGATGTTGACGTGCCGGAAGGTGTTCTCCAGCAGCTTCACCAGCTCGGCGTCGCCGGTGGAGCCCACCGGGACGACGGTGTCGACCAGCGCCCCGTAGAACGCCTCGACCGCCCGGCGCGAGCGCTCGTCGATGCCCGAGACCACCTTGGGGGTGTTGACGAAGTTCCAGGTGGGGTTGCCCGGGTCGATGCGCTCCGGCGAGTAGCCCAGGAAGAACTCCGAGCCCGCCTTCAGGCCCGACTGCTCGAGGATCGGGCGCACCAGCTCCTCGGTCGTGCCCGGGTAGGTCGTCGACTCGAGCACGACGAGCGCGCCCGCCCGCAGCCGGCGGGCGAGGGTGGCCGCCGCCTCCTCGACGTAGGACAGGTCGGGCGCCCCGTCCCGCAGCGGGGTGGGCACGGTGATGACCGCGACGTCGAAGGGGCCGACGTCGGCCGGCTCGTCCACCGCCCGGTAGCCGGCGGCGAGAGCGGCCTGCAGCTCCTCGTCGGAGACGTCCGCCACGTAGGAGGTGCCGGCCCGGAGGGCGGCCGCCCGCTCGGGCGAGGCCTCCAGCCCGACGACCGGGAAGCCGACCTCGACCGCCCGCATGGCCACGGGCAGGCCGACGTAGCCCTGGCCGACGAGCAGCACGCGGGCGGTCCGCTCCTCGATGCGCCGCAGCAGCACCTCGAGCAGGTCGTCGTCCGTGCGTGCCGGCGCGGGGGCCGGCGCCAGCGTGGTGTCGGTCATGAGATCTTCTCCTGGGTGGGCTGGGCACGCTCGCGGAACCAGGCGAGCGTGCGGGCGAGGCCTTCGCGGAAGCTGACCGCGGGGGCGTAGCCGAGGTCGCGCCGGGCGGCGCTGATGTCGGCGTGCGAGTGCCGCACGTCGCCCGGCCGGGGATCGGTGTGGACGGGGGTGACGGAGACGCCGAGCTCGTCGGACAGCAGGTCGAGCAGCTCGAGCAGCGACGCCGGCCGGCCGCGGGCGATGTTGTAGGCCCGCCCGGCGCACCGGTCGGCGGGCGCCTCGGCCGCGCGGAGGTTGGCGGCCACGGCGTCGGCCACGAAGGTGAAGTCCCGGCTCTGGCGGCCGTCGCCGTGCACCCGCGGCGGCACGCCGCGGAGCAGGGCGTCGACGAACAGGGGGATGACCGCCGCGTAGGGGCTGTCGTGGCGCTGGCGGGGGCCGAAGACGTTGAAGTAGCGCAGGCAGACGGTCTCCAGGCCGTGCAGCTCCCAGAACACCCGGGCGTAGTGCTCGCCGGCCAGCTTGGTGACCGCGTAGGGCGAGCGGGGGACGAGCGGCGCCGTCTCGGGCGTCGGCACCTGGGAGGCGCCGCCGTAGACCGACGACGACGAGGCCAGCACGACCCGGCGCACGCCGGCCCGGTGGGCCGCGTCGAGCACGGCGAGCGTCCCCCGCACGTTGGCCTGGTCGCTGGCCAGCGGGTCGGCGACCGAGCGGGCGACCGAGCCCAGCGCCGCCTGGTGGAAGACGACCTCGCACCCGGCGACCGCCCGGGCGACGGTGTCGGGGTCGGTGACGTCGCCCTCGATGACCTCGACGCCGGCCGGGAGGTTGTCCAGCCGGCCGGTGGCGAGGTTGTCGAGCACCACGACGTCGTCGCCCCGGGCCAGGAGGGCGTCGACGAGGTGCGAGCCGATGAAGCCGGCGCCGCCGGTGACGAGCGCCCTCACGACCGCACCCCCGCGGTCGTGCCGACGGCCGCCCGCACGGCGTCGGCCCGCTCGTGGAGCCGGGCCAGCAGCTCGACCACGCGGTCGACGGCCGCGGGCGGCATGTCCCGCCACAGCGGCAGGCTGACGACCCGGTCCGACACCCAGTCGGTCACCGGCAGCGGCGGGGTGCCGAGGTCGGCGTAGGCCCGCTGGCGGTGGACCGGCGGGTGGAAGTACGGCCGGGTGTCGACGCCCTCGGCCTTCAGCGCCGCCGCCACGGTGTCGCGGTCGAGGCCGTAGGCCTCCTCGTCGACGATGACCGTGAAGTCCTTCCAGGTCGACGCGTCGCCGGGGTCGACCGCCTGCGGCCGGACACCGGGCACCGCGGCCAGGGCCTCCTGGTAGCGGGCGGCGAGCCGGCGGCGGATCGCCAGGTGCTCGTCCAGCTCGGCCAGCGACTCGAGCGCCACCGCCGCGTGCAGCTCGGACATGCGGGCGTTCAGGCCGGCGAAGCGGGTGTCGTAGTCGCCCGGGTTGCCGTAGTCGACGCCGAGGCGGATGCGCGCCGCCAGCTCGGGGTCGCGCACGGCGACGAGACCCCCCTCGCCGGCGGTCATCGGCTTGGTCGGGCTGAGGCTGAAGACCTCGGCGTCGCCGAACGACCCGACCGGCCGCCCGGCGCGGGTGGCGCCGAAGCCGTGGGCGGCGTCGAAGACGACCGCCAGCCCGGCGGCCCGGCCGACCTTCTCGACCTCCTCCGGCGCGCAGGGGGCGCCGAACACGTGGGTGCCGACCAGCACCGAGGCGCCCTCCAGGCGGATGGCCGCGTCGGCCACGTCGAGCTGGCAGCTGGCCGCGTCGCACTCGGCGAAGCGCGGCACCGCGCCCGCCCACCGGGCCGCGTGGGCGGTGGCCGAGAACGTGAAGCTGGGCATGACCACGGCCGTGCCCGGCCGGGCGAGCGCCTGGAAGACGAGCATCAGGCCGGCGGTGCAGGACGCCACCGCCACGACCTCGGGCACGCCGAGGCGCTCGGCCGCGGCCGCCTCCAGCTCCCGCACGAGCGGCCCGTTGGTGAGCACGCCCCGCTCGTAGGAGGGGGCGAGCCGCGCGGTCACGCGCTCGAGGGGCGGCGTCGCGGGCCGGAAGAACGGCAGCCCCTCGGGGAAGGCCGGCTGCCCGCCCAGCAGCGCGAGGTCGGTCATTATCGTCTCCTCGTGGACCACGGCGCCCGGACGGCCATCCCCGGCCCGCTCGTGAACATCGTCGTGGCCACCGGCACCCCGGCGGGGGCCGGCGAGCGCCGCAGCACGCGCTGGGCGAACCCCTTGCGGGCGACGGGCGCCGGCGCCGGGCGTTCGGCGGCCTGGTGCGGGCGGCGGCCGGCCACCCGCTGGGCCCAGACCGACAGCTCGGTCTTGTCGGCGAGGTCGAACGTGCCCCACGCCAGGGCGATGGCCTCGGCCAGCGCGCCGGTGAGCCCGAGCGCCTCGGCCAGGCGCCGCGCCGCGGCGGCGTCGAGGCCGGCCGACAGCGCGAGCTGGGCGACGTCCCGCTGGCGGGCCAGCGGCACGACCGGCGACCCGGCCACCTCGAGGGCGGCGGCGACCAGCTGCTGCTCGAGCGACAGGACCGGGACCCGGCAGCCGGCCAGCTCGAGGTGCGCCGGCGGGCCCAGGCGCACGAGCAGCGGGGCGGCCCCGCCGGTCTCGGACGCCGCCCCGCCCCCGGCGGGGCCCTCGGCGAGCCCGGGGAGCGACGCCAGCAGGACCAGGCGCTCGGTGCGCGGCCCCGACCCGGCGGGGGCGGGGCCCTGCAGGGCCCGAGCCTCGGCCAGGCGGGCCGGTGGCACGAGGACGTGCGCCCGGCGGGCCGGGCGGAGCGCGGCGTCGCCGTAGGCGAGCCGGCGCGCCGGGCCGTCGACGACGCGGTGGTCGATGCCGGCGGCGGTCAGCACCGACGACGCCGTGACGGCCCGGCGCTCGACGAGCAGCGACAGCCCGGCGTGCTCGGCGACGAGCACGGCCAGCTCGTCGGCCTGGCCGGGCGTCAGCACCAGGTCGCCGGCGGCGGCGGCCGCCGCCAGGAAGCCGACGAGGTCGGCGGCGACGCAGCCCTGGACGAGGTCGAACCACTCCGGCTCGGACAGCGGGCCCGGCGGGAGCTCGGTCCGGCTGCCGGCGAGGCCGTGGGCCGCCACGGCGACGAGCCGGTCGGAGGTCGGCATCACGGCACCTCGCGCACGAGTCCGAGGGACAGCAGGCGTTCGATGGCGCGCCGCACCGCCGGGGGCTCGCCGAGCTCGGCGAGGGCGGTGGCCGGCGCCGGCACGGCCAGCGCGTCCCACACGGCCCGCTCGAGCGGCGACAGCGTCGTCGCCGCCCGGGCGTCGCCCGCCAGCGCGACGGCCCCGTCGCCGGTCGTGGCGACGAGCGCGTCGCCGTCACGGGCCCACCGGCCCGGCGCCCGCCCTGGTCCGGAGGTCACAGCCGGTCTCCGCGCCTCGGTAGCGGGTCGGCGTCCATGAACACGTCCCGCTCGTCGACCGGCCCGGCGTAGCGGTCGCGCCGGCGCTCGACGCCGCCGCTCGACCGGGACCGGACCTTCGGCGAGCCGTAGTAGTCGTTGAACAGGCCGACCGGGACGCCGACGAGCACGACGCCGAGCGTCGGCGCACCCAGCCGCTCGAGCAGCTCGGCGGTGCGGCCGGCGGCCGGGCTCGTCGTGCGGCCGGCCCGGGCGCAGACGACGACCACGTCGGCCATGGTCACCAGCTCGCGGGTGACGCTGGCCCCGAGCAGCGGCGCCGTGTCGATGATGACCACGTCGGCGAGGCTCCGGGCCTCCTCCAGCAGCCGCAGCTGGGCGTCGAGCTTGGCCCCGGGCTGGTGCCCCAGCTCGCCGGCCGGCACCAGGTGGAGGCCGGGGACCGAGGTCGACTGCACGAAGTTGACGAGCGAGGCGTTGCCGGCCTCGAGGAACTCGCTGACGCCCGGCGCGTCCTCGGCGTCGAAGACCTTGGCCGACAGCGGCCGCCACAGGTCCCACTGCACGAGCAGGACCGACTGGCCGGCCTCGGCGTAGGCCATGGCCAGGTTGGCCGCCGTCGAGCTCTTGCCGTCGCCGGGCTCGGGCGAGGTGACGACGATGACCTGGCGGGCGGTGCTCGGCGTACCGTCGCTCCGCGGGCGGAGGCGGCCCGACAGCTCGGCGGCCTCGATCTCGAGCGGCAGCCGGTCGCGGAACAGCAGCAGGGCCGTGCGCAGCGACCGGTAGGCCTCGGCCAGGCGGTGGTCGTTCTCGTAGCCGAAGACCGCGGCCCGGTGCCGGCTCCGCAGCGGCAGCAGCGGCACCTCGGCCAGGACCGGCAGACCGAACTGGCGCTCGACCTGCTCCTTCGTGTGCAGCCGCGAGTCGGAGCGGTCGAGCATGATGGCGACGCCGAAGGCGAGCAGCACCGCCACCAGGACCCCGAGCAGCAGCGCCTGGCCCCGGGTGACGGCGACGGCCGAGGTGCTGGCCTTCTCCGCCCGGGTGGCCTCGTTCAGGCTGATCCACGAGGTGGTGCCGGTGGCGGTGGCGGACTGCTCGACCGTGCCGAGCTGCTCGATGAGGCCGTCCCGCTCCCGGACCAGGTCCGCCGCGCCCGGCGCGTCGTCGCCGCCCTGGGCGGCGATCTGGCTGTCGAGCTCGTTGATCCGGCCCCGGATCTCCTCGGCGCGCTCGTTGGCCTGCGCGGCCTGCTCCTGCTGGCGGTTCGAGGTGTGCTCGTCGATGAACTTCAGCGTCTCGTCGGCGAACGTGTTGGCCAGCGTGATGGCCTCGTCCGGGGACTCGGCGCGGGCCGTGATCTCGACGATGCCGAGCTCGAGCGACGAGGTGACCTCGAGGTCGGCCACGAGCTCGTCGGGCGAGCCCGAGTAGCCCAGCACCTCCTTGACCCGGTTCGGCACCTCGCCCTGGGTGACCCACAGCTCGACGACGGCCGGGTTGTCGGCCGACGACACGCCCTCGTCACCGGAGGCCTGGTCGCGCAGCAGCCGGTGGGTGGCCTCGTACTCGGTGGCCGGCCCGGTGGGGGCCACGAAGTAGACGCCGACCAGGACGACCACGACGAGCGCCACCACCACCTTCCAGTGGCGCTGGAGGACCTTCAGGTAGTCAAGGGGTTCCATGCGTCCCTCCGATCGGGACTCGCGAGGTCGTCGGCCACCGGGCGGGCCGGGGCCTTGGCGAGGTCGACCATGAGCTCGGTCGCCTCGTGGTCGCGGTGCTCGGCCACCAGGTGCTCCATCTCGCGGATGCTCTTGTCGAGGCGCTCGGCCTCGATGCGGATGGGCGTGAGCCGCACGATCGAGGGGTGCCGCGTCGGGCTGGCCTGCTCCTCGGGGTTCTGGAGGTCCTCGGCCAGCTTCTCGCCGGGGCGCCGGCCCGAGAACCGGATGGGGATCTCGGTCCCGACCTGGTGGCCCGAGAGGCGCACCATGCGCTCGGCCAGCTCGAGGATGTTCACCGGCTCCCCCATCTCGAGCATGAAGATCTCGCCGCCGCCCTCGGACAGTACCGCAGCCTGCAGCACGAGCTGCACGGACTCGCGCACGCTCATGAAGAAGCGGGTCATCCGGGGGTCGGTCACCGTGACCGGGCCACCCGCGGCGATCTGGCGGGCGAAGGTGGGGATGACGCTGCCCCGGCTGCCGAGGACGTTGCCGAACCGCACCGAGCACCAGCGGGAGCCCGGCGGGGCCAGGAGGAGCACGAGCTGCTCGCCGAGCCACTTCGAGTAGCCGAGGACGTTGGACGGCCGGACCGCCTTGTCGGAGGAGATGAAGACCAGGCGGTCGACGCCGCACTCGGCCGCGGCGGCGACGATGTTGTAGGTGCCGAGCACGTTGGTGCGCACCGCCTCGATGGGCTGAGCCTCGAGGAGGGGCACGTGCTTGTGCGCCGCGGCGTGGAAGACGACGTCCGGCTGCACCTCGCGGATCAGCGCGGCGACGCGGTCGCGGTCTCGGATGTCGGTGAGGTCGAGCTGCGCCGGCCGGTCGAGCTGCCCCGCGACGTCGTGGAGGTGCGTCTCGTCGTGGTCGAGCAGGACGAGACGCCCGGGCTCGAGCTCGGCCACCTGCTTCGCGATCTCGGAGCCGATCGAGCCACCGGCCCCGGTGATGAGGACGGTGGCGCCGCCGACGACGGCCCGGATCTCCTCGATGTCGGTGGTGACCTGGGCCCGGCCCAGCAGGTCCTCGATGTTGATGTCCCGGGCGTCGCGCACCGAGGGGCGCCCGCCGAGCAGGTCGCGGACGGGGGGCAGCACCTTGAGCGGCACGCCGGCCAGCTCGGCCCGGTCCATGATGTCGTTGATCAGCTGCTGGTCGGCGCTGGGGATGGCGACGAGCACCTCGTCGGCGCCGAACTGCCGCACGACCTCGTGCAGGGTGGGGATGCCCCCGACGACCGGCACGCCGAGCATCGACCGGCCCTGCTTGCGGGGGTCGTCGTCGACGATGACCACCGGCACCCGGTCGGGCTGGGACTGGCGCTGCATCTCGCGCACGATCGAGGCGCCGGCGTCGCCGGCCCCGACGATGGCGACCCGGGTCGCGGCCTCGCCGTCGGCGGCCACGCCCGACCGCCGCCGCAGCCGCCCCTGGAACCGGGCGGCGCCCATGACCATGGCCGCGAGGAAGGCGCCGAGCAGCGCCACCGAGCGCGGCACCGGGAAGGCCCGCAGGGGGTTGACCAGGAAGATGAGCGCGCCCGCGGTCGCCCCGGCGAAGACGATGCGACGGGCCTCGGCCACGCTCGCGTGCCGCCAGATCTGCCCGTAGAGGCCCCAGGCCAGGTTGGCCCCGAGGTGGATGAGGATGATGACGGGCAGGAAGCCGAGCAGCCGCGACTGGTACTCGCCGGGGATGTTGCCGTTGAACCGGACCGCCAGCAGGACGAGGAACGATCCGGCCACGACCATCATGTCGACGAGAGCGAGCGGGAGGTCGCTACGGAGCCGGCTCAGGACTCGTGCCCGCTTGGTCCCCGTCATCCCCGCTTCCCCAACCCTGCGCGAACTCGCGCGGATCGTGACCTTTCGTCAAAGGTCGAGCGCGCACGCGCCCTGACTAGCCGCCACCTGGTCATCTTCCGCCCACCTTGTGTTCCCGCCACCGAGGTGGAGGGATCTGGTCGTCGACCAGCGGGCCGAAGCCGCGCCATGCCCGCTGGAACGCAGCAATTCTGGCCGCGTCGCGCGAAGAATGCAACGCCACCCCGTGGCGCGGTCGCCACGGGGCCGCGCCGGACGGTGCCCGGCAGCCCCGACGGAGGGTGCTCTCGCTGCCGCGACGGGCAGGCCATCCTCGCGAACGACCCGCCACATCGCGTGTCCGCCGTCCCTCAGCGCTCGACCGGCGAGCGCTCGCCCGGCGGCCCCTCGACGGGGGCCACGGCCCCGAGGTCGCGGGCCCGTCGCCGCCCCTCGGGCGAGACGAACCGCGACCAGACGTACCAGCCGATCGCGGCGAGGATGCCGGCGACGACCACGTACTGCGCCCAGCTCATCACGTCCTCGATGCGCCGCCAGCGGTCCTCCTCGCCGAGCACGTAGCCGGCCGTGACGAGGCCGGTGTTCCAGATCAGGCTGCCGATCACCGTGTAGACGACGAACACGCCGAGCGGCATGCGCCGGAACCCGGCCGGGATCGACACCAGCGACCGGATGAGCGGCACGCACCGGCCGACCAGCACCGCGACGATCGCCCGCCGGTCGAACCAGCGCTCGGCCCGCTCGATGTCCTCCAGCGTCAGGCGGAACCACCGGCCATGGCGGGCGACGAAGGCCCGCAGCCGCTCGGGCCCGATGGCGGCGGCGATGCCGTAGAGGACCAGCGCCCCGACGAGCGAGCCCACCGTGGCCGCGGCGATCATGCCGGGCAGCGTCGCCCCGCCCCGCCGCGCCACCACCCCGGCGAACGGGAGGACGATCTCGGAGGGGATCGGCGGGAAGAGGTTCTCGAGCGCCACCAGGAGGGCGACGCCGAGGTAGCTCATCGCGTCGATGACGTCGATGACCCAGTCGGTCAGGTCCAGCAGCATCGGTGAAGCGTCCCCTCGTCCCTCCGCAGGGTCGGACCCGGGAGGCTAGCCGTCGACCGCGCCCCGCCGCTCGTCCCGCCCGGCCACCCGACCGCCGTCACGCCGGCTGCGGCTGGTTCCACTCCGTCCACCCCACCCCGTCGCGCCCGCCGGCCGGGTCGCGGAAGCGGCACAGCGCCCGGGGGAACCGGGACACCCGGCCGGTGCCGTCCTCCAGCAGGACCGGGGCGAAGGCCACCGGCGTCACCTCCAGGCGCAGGTCGCCGACCTCGACCGTGTCGCCGGTGGGCAGGCCGGCGCGGCCGGTGCGGGGCCGGGACGCGGTGCGGTCGACGCCGGTGAGCGGCCCGCCGGGCGGCAGGACGTAGCCGGGGTGGTAGGGCACCGGCTGGTCACCGAAGCGGATCGAGGTGCCGTGGAACCGGGTGCCGTCGTCGAGCCGGCCGGCGGTCCAGGTCCAGCCGAGGACCCACCAGTCGCGCTCGCCCCAGGAGTGGTCGCGCTGCCCGACGCCGTCGAGCTCGACGGTCTCGTCGCCGACCAGGACCCGCCCGTGGACCCGGCAGGGCACCTCGTAGCGGGTCGCGCCCGGCGGGTAGGCGTAGACGCCGCCGTCGGTCTCCCACTCGAGGTCGAGGCCGAGGGGCACCCGCTCGCCCCGGGGCCCGCCGGGCTCGTAGACCTCGGCCGGGTCGTCGACCCGCAGGCCGAAGGCCTCGCACCCGAGGGTCACGTGGTCGAAGGGGGCCTCGATCGTGTGGTCGGCCCACAGGCCCTCCGAGCGCACCTCCAGGGACCCGGGCGCCGGCAGCGGGACCTCGTGGTCGACCACCGTCACGAGCGGCCGGCCCTCCCCCACGACGCAGGCCCAGTACCAGGCGACGCCCTGGTTCGGGTAGAGCCCGATGCGCACGTAGCCGCCCAGCGAGCCGTCGGGCGCGGCGAAGTCGAAGTACCACGACTCGTTCCACCACGGCTCGGCCCCCGGCTCGTGGTGGCGCTCGTCGCGGGCGTCGAGGGCGGGCGGCCGCCCTGCCGAGGTCTCCGTCACGGGCCGAGCATGGCACGCGGGCCCGGGGCCCCGCCCGGGTACGGCGGCCCGCCCCGCGCCGGGGCGGCGGTAGCTTGCCCCCGTGCGGTACCTGAGCCCCGAGTGGATGGACGCCGCCGGCGCCGCGCTCGCCCGGGACGAGCGGCTGGCCACGGCGCTGCGCGGCGTGCGGCTCACCGTCGAGCAGGTCGTCGAGGACCCCGCCGGGGCCGTCCGCTGGCACGTCGTCCTCGACGACGGCCGGGCCCGCCTCGTCCCCGGGCCGGCGGAGGCGCCCGACCTCCGCTTCACCGCCGACCGGGCCACCGCGGCCGGGATCGCCAGCGGCCGGCTGTCCGCCCAGCGGGCCTTCGTCGAGGGCCGGCTGCGCGTCGGCGGCGACCTGTCCAAGCTGCTGGCGCACCAGCGGGCGGTGGCCGCCGTCGACGACGCGCTCGCCGAGGTGCGGGCCGCCACGACCTTCGACTGACCACCCGGAGGCGCCCGTGCCCGAGCTGCCCGAGATCCAGGCCCACGCCGAGCGGCTGACCGACGACCTCGGCGGCGCCGTCCTCGACCGGTTCCAGCCCCTGTCGTTCACCGCGCTGAAGACGGCGACGCCCCCGCCCGAGGAGGCCGTCGGGCACCCGCTGGCCGGCGTCGGGCGCCGGGGCAAGCACCTGCTGCTCCGGTTCGGGCCCGTGACCTTCGTCGTCCACCTCATGCAGGGC
>PKRH01000222.1 GCA_017577565.1 Thermoanaerobacterales bacterium
CGGCTGCGGGCGCTCATCGAGCTGTGCCGGCGGGGGGCGCTCACCCGCTCGGACCTCGACGAGCGGCTCGACCGGATCGCGGAGGGCCGGTCGTGACCGCCTTCGCGATCCGGCCCGAGGCGATCGCCGACGCCGAGCCGATCATCCGCGAGCTCGCCACCGACTTCGCCCTCGAGGCCGCCGCCTCCGGCGACCACGCCCTGGTGCTGCGGGCGCTCGACATCGTCGTCGAGCGGCTCGCCCACGTCGACCTCGACCGCGAGGACGCCATCATCCGGGCCCGCCGGGGCTACTTCCGGGGCTTGAACCTGTGGGAGCCGCGGTCGTGACCGCCGCCCAGTTCCGCACCTGCGCCGTGTGTGGCCGCCGGGTCCAGCTGGTCAGCGGCGGACGGCCGGCGGTGCACACGATGGGGGACCACGACGACCGGATCTGCACCGGCTCCGGCGCCCCCTCCTACGAGGAAGCCCGCCGGATCTGGGGGATGAGCCCGGCGGATCGGCGGGCCGAGGAGCGGGCCGACGACTGGTCCGCCGGCTACCGGGCCGGGGTCATCGACGCCCGCGAGGGCCGCCCGCCCCGCGTCCACCACGGGGCGCTCACCGACGCCGGCACCGGCTACCTCGCCGGCTACTGGCGCACCCGCGACCAGCTGCGACGGGAGGCCAGCCGATGACCGCCGAGCACGCCCAGTCCCCGGTGACCGTCTGGTACAAGTTCCTCGACCCGGGCGGCCGCGCACGCTGGGGTGTCGGCACCTGGCATCTCCCCGACGGCGGGAGGCCCGGGAAGTGGATGCCCGAGATCACCGGGCTCGTCCCCGGCCAGCGCGGCTACCACGTTGTAGCGCCCGACCAGCTCGTCGATTGGCTCGGCCCGGAACTGTTCGAGGCCGAATGCCGGGGGGAGCACATCGCCCACGGCAACGTGCACGTGTTCGGCGAGGCCCGCCTGGTGCGCCGAATCGACGCGTGGAACGACCAGACAGCCCGGCTGTTCGGCGCCGATTGCGCCGAACGGGCCCTGCCCGCGTTCGAGACCTGTTGCCCCGGCGACCCGCGGCCACGCCGCGCGATCGAAGTGGCCCGGGCGTTCGCCAACGGACAAGCAACCGAGAAGGACCTGGCCGCAGCCAGGGCTGCGGCCAAGGCTGCGACCAGGGCCGCGTCTGGGCGGGCGGCATGGGACGCGGCACGGGATGCGGCATGGGATGCGGCCTGGGCCGCAGCCAGGGTTGCGTCTAGGGGGCCGGCCTGGGATGTGGCCTGGGCTGCGTCCAGGGCCGCGGCCAACGCTGCGACCAGGGACGCGGCCAGGGCTGCCGCGGTCAGGGATGCGTCTGGGGGGGCGGCCTGGGATGCGGCCTGGGCTGCGGCCTGGGCTGCGGAACGGGAGTGGCAGGCCAGGCGGCTCTTCCAGCTCATCTCCGCCGGCCACGCCCAAGCCCTCCGGGAGGAGGAGTCGTGACGACCCCGGCTCGTCGGGCCCGCCGCTGGGCCGCCATCAGCTTCGGGGTCGGCATCGGCCTCGTCGTCGGCTCGCTCATCGCCGCGCTGCTCGTCATCGCCCGCGACCCCGTGGTCGAACTCAAGGTCCGCACCGGCACGGAGGTGGAGCGGTGACGTGGCTCGAGAAGCTCGGTGTCGCCGCGATCGGTGTGTTCGTCGCCGCCTCGATGGTGGCCCACGTGATCCTCGAGGCGGCGTCATGAACGCCGAGGCCCACGAGGTGATGGGCGCTCACTACCTCTACGACCCCGTCGGCGACGGCCTCGTCGACCTGGTCTTCGTCGACGAGGACGGCACCACGGAGCTGCTCGCCTCCGGGGTCGACCTGCAGACCGCCCTGGCGATCTCCGCCGGCCACGCCCAGTCCCTCACCAGCCGGGAGGAGCCGTGAGGACCGTCGTTGCTGCCGCCCTGGTCCTCGCCGTCGGCATCGCCGTCGGTGCAGCCGCCGACCGGGCCCTGACCCGTCTGATCGCCCGTCTGATCGGAGACCAGCCGTGAAG
>PKRH01000062.1 GCA_017577565.1 Thermoanaerobacterales bacterium
CCGCAGGACGAGGGCGGGGCGCCCGAGCCCGAGCCCGACACCACCGACGCCGAGCCGCCCCGGCGCCCCCGCCCGGCGCCGGAGATCGTCGTGCCCGAGCCCGACGCGGCGGAGCCCGAGCAGCTCGAGATCGCCCTCGGCCCGGCGGCCAAGGCGTCACCGTGGAAGCTGCCGCCGCTCACGCTGCTCGAGCGGTCGGGCTCGCAGCAGGTCGACCGCAAGATGGTCGAGGACACCGGCCGCACGCTGGAGAAGGCGCTGGCCGACCACGGGGTCGAGACCCGGCTCGTCGGCATGGTCGTGGGGCCGACGGTCACCCGCTACGAGCTCGAGCTGGGCCCGGGCGTCAAGGTCAACCGGGTGACCAGCCTGCACAAGGACATCGCCTACGCGATGGCGACGCCGGACGTGCGCATCCTGGCGCCCATCCCGGGCAAGCAGGCGATCGGCGTCGAGGTCCCCAACGTCCGCCGCCAGATCGTCGCCCTCGGCGACATCCTCGTCAGCGAGGAGGCCCGCCGGGCCACCCACCCGCTGGACGTGGCCATCGGCCGCGACATCAACGGCCGGGCCGTCATGATGAACCTGGCGGCGATGCCGCACGTGCTCATCGCCGGTGCCACCGGCGCGGGCAAGTCGAGCTGCCTCAACTCGCTGCTCACGTCGATCCTCATGCGGTCGACGCCCGACCAGGTCCGGATGATCCTCGTCGACCCCAAGCGGGTCGAGATGGGGCAGTACGACCGGCTGCCGCACCTGCTCACCAACGTGGTGACCAACCCGAAGCGGGCGGCGAACGCCCTGGCCTGGGCGGTCAAGGAGATGGAGCGGCGCTACGACCTGCTCGCCGAGGTCGGCTTCCGCGACATCACCGGCTACAACGCCGCGGTCGACCGGGGCGAGCTGTCCGGCGACGGCGCCGCCGCGGACGGCGAGGGCGACGGCGACGGGAGCGGCCGCCGGTACCCACGGCTGCCCTACATCCTCATCGTCATCGACGAGCTGGCCGACCTCATGATGGTCGCGGCCCGCGACGTCGAGGAGTCGATCGCCCGGCTGGCCCAGATGGCCCGGGCCGTCGGCATCCACCTCGTCATCGCCACGCAGCGCCCGTCGGTCAACGTCATCACCGGCCTGATCAAGGCCAACGTGCCCGCCCGCATCGCGTTCGCCGTGTCGTCGGTGACCGACAGCCGGGTCATCCTCGACCAGGCCGGCGCCGAGCGGCTGATCGGCAAGGGCGACATGCTGCTGCTCGACGCCGGATCGTCGGTGCCCCGGCGCATCCAGGGCGCCTGGGTCACCGAGGAGGAGGTGCGCAAGGTCGCGGCGGTCTGGAAGCGCCAGGCCCCGGACGTCACCTTCGACGACTCGGTCCAGGGCAGCGACGACGGCTCGGCCGGGCCCTCCTCCGGCGGTGGGGGCGGCGACGAGGACGACGACCTCCTGTGGCAGGCGATGGAGCTGGTCGTGCGCAGCCAGCTCGGCTCGACCTCGATGTTGCAGCGCAAGCTGCGCATCGGCTTCGCCCGGGCGGGCCGGCTGATGGACCTGCTCGAGCAGCGCGGTGTGGTCGGGCCGTCGGAGGGCTCGAAGGCCCGGGCCGTGCTCATGACCGTCGAGGAGCTCGAGGAGCTCATGGGCCAGGGCGGCGGAGGAGGCGAGTAGCCCCGGGCCACCTTCGGTGCCGTCGCGGCGGACGGGACGCCCGGCGAAACCGGGCGACACGGACCGCGCCGAGCCCCTAGCGTCGAACGCCGTGCAGATTCCCGAGACCACCCCCCTCACCCCGTAGCGTCGAGCCCCATGGAGAACCCTGCGGCAACCCCGCCGACGTCCGGCGACCTCCAGGACGCGCCGGCCACCGCCACCGCGGCGCCGCCGGCGGCGCGCGCCGTCAAGGCGACGAAGGTCTACGGCCAGGGCCCCACCGCGGTCGTGGCCCTCGACGAGATCGACCTCGACGTCGAGGCCGGGCGGTTCACCGCCATCATGGGCCCGTCGGGCTCGGGCAAGTCGACGCTCATGCACTGCATGGCCGGGCTCGACTACCTGACCAGCGGCCAGGTGTTCATCGGCGACCAGGACCTGGGTGCCCTGAGCGAGGACGAGCTGACGCTGCTCCGGCGCGACCGGGTCGGCTTCGTCTTCCAGGCCTTCAACCTGGTGCCGACGCTGTCGGCCATCGAGAACATCACGCTCCCGCTGACCCTGGCCGGCCGCAAGCCCGACCAGGGCTGGCTCGACAGCGTCGTGGCCGCCACCGGGCTGGCCGACCGGCTCGACCACCGGCCGAGCGAGCTGTCGGGCGGGCAGCAGCAGCGCGTCGCCGTCGCCCGGGCGCTGGTCAGCCGGCCGCAGATCATCTTCGCCGACGAGCCCACCGGCAACCTCGACTCCCGCTCGGGCAGCGAGATCCTCGAGTTCATGCGCCGGGCCGTGCAGGACATGGGCCAGACCATCGTCATGGTGACCCACGACCCGGTGGCGGCCTCCTACGCGGACGTGGCGATCTTCCTGGCCGACGGCCGCATCGTCGACCGGATGGACCAGCCCACGGCCGAGCGGGTGCTCGACCGCATCAAGCGCTTCGGGGAGTGACCCGTGCTGAAGGTCGCGATCCGGGGCCTGCTGGCCCACAAGTGGCGCCTGCTCACGACGTTCCTCGCCGTCGCGCTCGGGGTCGCGTTCGTCGGCGGCGTCCTCGTCCTGTCCGACACCATGAACAAGTCGTTCGACGACCTGTTCGCCGACGTCTACCGGGACACCGACGCCGTCGTCCGCTCGACCGAGACGATCGGCTCCGACTTCGGCGACGTGCGGGCCGGCGTGCCGATCGAGCTGGTCGACGTCGTGCGGGCCGCCGACGGGGTGGCCGCGGCCGACCCGTCGATCGAGGGGTACGCCCGGGTGGTCGACAAGGACGGCGACCCGGTGGGCAACCCCGCCATGGGGGCGCCGACCTTCGGCGGGAACTGGACCGACATCGACGAGCTCAACCCCTTCGACATCGTCGACGGGCGACCGCCCGAGGCGCCCGGCGAGATCGTCATCGACCGGGGCACGGCCAAGGACGCCGGCTACGAGGTCGGCGACCGGGTGACCGTGCAGACCCAGGCGGCGGCCGAGGAGTTCGAGGTCGTCGGGATCGCCGCGTTCGGCACCGCCGACAGCCCGGGCGGCACCACCTACGTCCTGTGGACGATCGACGAGGCGCAGCGCCTGGTGGGTGAGCCCGACCGGGTGGCCGCGGTCGCGGCGGTGGCCGAGGACGGCCTGTCCCAGGCGGAGCTGGCCGAGCGCATCGAGGCCGCACTCGCGGACGCCGGCGCCGAGCGGGTCGAGGTCCTGACCGGTGAGGAGATCACCGAGGAGACCCAGACCGAGATCAAGGAGTCGCTCGGGTTCCTCACGACCTTCCTTCTGGTCTTCGCCTTCATCGCCGTCTTCGTCGGCACCTTCGTCATCTACAACTCGTTCGCGATCATCGTCGCCCAGCGCACCCGCGAGCTCGCCCTGCTGCGGGCGATCGGTGCCCGACGCCGGCAGGTGCGGCGGGCCGTCGTCGTCGAGGCGCTGCTGATCGGCCTCGTCGGGGCCGTCGTCGGGTTCCTGGGCGGCCTGGGGCTGGCGACCTTCCTCGGCGACTTCTTCGACCTGCCACCCGGGTCGCTGGCCGTCCTGCCCACCTCGGTCGCCACCGCGCTGATCACCGGCGTGGTCGTCACCGTCGCCTCGGCGGCGGTGCCGGCGTGGCGGGCGTCCCGGGTCCGCCCGGTCGCGGCGATGCGCGACGTGTCGGTGGACACCGCGGGTGAGTCCCGCATCCGCCTGGCCATCGGCCTGGTGGGGGTCGTGGTCGGCGTGACGGCGGTGGTCGTCGGCGCCGTCGGCGGCGACCTGCCGACGGTGGGCATCGGGGTCGCGGTCGTGTTCCTCGGCCTGCTGTTCGTCAGCCCGGGCCTGGCCCGCCCGGTCAGCCGGGTGCTCGGCGCGCCGCTGGCCCGACTGGCCGGCGCCACCGGTCGCCTGGCCCAGGTCAACGCCGGCCGCAACCCGAAGCGCACGTCGGCCACGGCGCAGGCGCTGATGATCGGCGTCGGCCTGGTGTCGTTCGTCTTCGTCATCAACTCGTCGATCCGGTTGTCCATCGACCGGACGCTGGAGGAGAGCTTCACCGGCGACTTCGTCATCGACTCCGGCACCTTCGGCGTCGTCGGCCTGCCGCCCCAGATCGCGGACGAGGTCGCCGAGCTCCCCGAGGTCGAGGTGGTGGCGCCGGTGCGGTGGTCGCCCGCGTTCGTCGACTTCGCGCCCGGGGAGGGCGACGAGGGCGACCTCGGCGACGACACCGGCGTGGCGGGGGCGACCGCCGGCGCGTTCGAGCTGCTCGACCTCCTCGTCGTCGAGGGCGACGCGGATCTCGGGCCGGGCGAGGTCGTCGTCAACGTCGACACCGCCGAGGACCACGGGCTGGGCCTGGGCGACGAGGTGCGGGTCTCGTTCCTCGACGATCGCCGGCCCGAGGAGGCCCGGGTGGCGCGGGTCGCCGGCATCTACGACGACACCCGTGCCGCCGGGGGCATCGGCAGCGTCGTGGTCAGCCTCGACGACTGGTCCGCGGCGCTCCCCAACGCCAGCGACATCCAGGTGTTCGTGCAGCTCGCCGACGGCGTGTCGGTGGCCGAGGCCGAGCCGGTGATCGAGGAGCTGGTCGAGCCCTACGCGACGGCCGAGGTGCAGAGCGTCGAGGAGTACAAGGAGACGCTCGGGTCCCAGCTCGACATCCTGCTCAACCTCGTCATCGGCCTGCTCGTCCTGGCGATCGTGATCGCCATGCTCGGCATCGCCAACACGATCGCCATGTCGATCCTCGAACGCACCCGGGAGCTGGGCCTGCTGCGGGCGGTGGGCATGCGCCGCCGCCAGCTGCGCGCCGCGATCCGCTGGGAGGCGATCATCATCGCCCTCTACGGCACCGTCCTCGGGCTGGCCTTCGGCCTGTTCGGCGGGTGGGGCGTCGTCCGGGTGCTCCGGGACGACGGCTTCACCGAGTTCTCGGTCCCGGTGGCGACGCTGGCCGTGCTGGCGGTGCTGGCCGCGGTGCTCGGGCTCGTCTCCGCCTGGCTGCCGGCCTGGCGGGCCAGCCGCATGGACGTCCTCGACGCCGTGAGCACCGAGTAGGCGGGCCGGCACCGGGCGCGGCGTAGGATGCGCGCCCGTGGAGACGGTGCCGGTCGCCGACCTGGTCGAGCGGATCCGTGAGGGCGACGAGGAGGCGTGGGAGGAGCTGGTCGGGCGGTACGTCGGGCTGGTCCACGCGACCTGCCGCGGCCACGGCCTCGACGACGTGGCCGCGGCGGGCGTCAACGAGGTCGTCTGGCTGCGCTTGGCCGACCACCTGCGCGACCTGCGGTCCCCGGACCTGGTCGGACCCTGGATCGCCGCCGCGGCGCGACGGGAGTGCCTCCGGTGGCAGCGGCGCCGAGGCGAGGCGGCGGCCCCGGCGGGGCTCGACGCCGGCCTGCTCACCGGTGCGCGCGCACAGGCGGTGGTGGCGGCCTTCGCCCGGTTGGCGCCCGACTGCCGGCGGCTGCTGCGGGTGGTCGCCGCGCCCGACGTGACCGACGGCGAGGTCGCCGCCGCCCTCGACCTGCCGGCCGGTGAGGTCGCCGGCGCGCGCGACGCCTGCCTCGGGGAGCTGGAGCGCCGGTTGGGATGAGCGGGGTGGGCGGGCGGTGACCGGGCCGGCACCGGCAGGGCCGGCGGGCGGTGGCCCCGCCGCGCTCCTCGACGAGCTGCGGCGGGTGGTGGCCGCCGCGGACCCCGTCCCCCGGTCGTGGCGGCGCGCGGCGCGCGTCGCGGCCCGGTGGGCGGGTGGCGACCTCCCGCGCGCCCGGCTGGTCTTCGAGGCCGAGCCGGACGCGCTCGGCGTGCGGGCGCCGGGGCGGCGCGAGCTGCGCTTCGCCGCGGGTGGCCGGGCCGTCGCGGTGACCGTCGACGTCGACGGCGAGGTCGTGCGCCTGGTCGGGCAGCTCGACCCGGCGGGCGCCGCCGAGGTGGCGGCGCACTGGCCGGAGGGCAGCGCCACCGCCGCCGCCGGGGCGGATGGGCGGTTCCACTTCGACGACCTCCCCCGTCGCCCCCTGTGCCTGGTCACCGGGGGCGAGGACCGGGTGCGCACGAGCTGGTTCGTGCCCTGACCGCGCCGGGCGACGGGATGGGGCCGGGCCGCCGGGGGCCAGTACCCTGGCCGGCGATGCCCCGCTCCTTCTGGGTCGAGACGCTCGGCTGTCCGAAGAACCAGGTCGACTCGGACAAGCTGACCGGCACGATGTTGGCGGAGGGGATGGCGCCGGCCGACGCCCCCGAGGACGCCGACCTCGTCGTCGTCAACACGTGCGCCTTCATCGAGGAGGCCCGGCAGGAGTCGATCGACACCGTCCTCGACCTCGCCGAGCGCACCCGCCCCGGGGCGCGGCTGGTCGTCACCGGGTGCATGGCCGAGCGCTACGGCGACGAGCTCGCCGAGGCGCTGCCGGAGGTCGACGCCGTGGCCGGCTTCGGCGTGCCGGTCACGCTCGGGCCGACCCGGCGCGGCCCGGTGCCGAGGATGGACCTGCTCGAGCTGCCACGCCCGCCGGCCCGGGCCCCGTGGGCCTACGTCAAGGTCGCCGAGGGCTGCGACCGGGCCTGCGGCTTCTGCGCCATCCCGTCGTTCCGGGGGCGCCAGCGCAGCCGGCCGATGGACGCCGTGCTCGCCGAGGTGGAGTCCCTGGCGGCCGGCGGCGTGCGCGAGGTCGTGCTCGTCGCGCAGGACCTCGCCGCCTACGGGCGCGACCAGGGCCGGGGGGAGCGGCGGATCGTGTCGCTGGTCGAGGAGGTCGCCCGCCGCGTCGACCGGGTGCGGCTCCTGTACCTCTACCCGTCCGACGTCACGCCGGCGCTGGTCGAGGCGGTCTGCGCCACGGGGGTGCCCTACTTCGACCTGTCGCTGCAGCACGCGTCGGGCCGCCTGCTGCGCCGCATGCGCCGGTGGGGCGACGGCGAGCGCTTCCTGCGCCGCATCGCCGAGATCCGGGAGCGGGCGCCGGAGGCGGCGCTGCGGTCGAGCTTCATCGTCGGCTACCCCGGCGAGACCGAGGACGACCACGACGAGCTGCTGCGCTTCCTCGCCGAGGCCGAGCTCGACTGGGCGGGCTTCTTCGCCTACAGCCGCGAGGAGGGCACCTACGCGGCCGGCCTCGACGGCGAGGTCGACCCCGAGCTCGTCGACGACCGTCTCGCCGAGCTGCGCGAGCTGCAGGACGGCATCACCGCCCGGCGGCGCGACGCGCTGATCGGGACCGTGACCGAGGTCCTGGTCGACGCCCCCGGCGTGGCCCGGAGCCACCGGGAGGCCCCGGAGATCGACGGCATCGTGGCCGTCCCGCCGACCCTGGCGGTCGGCGAGCTGGTGAAGGTGCGGATCGAGGGCGCGGCGGGCCCCGATCTCGAGGCCGTACCCGTTTGACGGCCGTGGCGAGCTCGTTCGGCCCGTCGGCCCTGGTCACCCCGGCCAACGCCGTGACGGTGGGGCGCCTGCTGCTGGCCCCGCCGCTGTGGGTGGTGATCGCCGCCTCCGAGCGCTCGTACGCCGTCCTGCTGCTGTGGTGCGTGCTCGCCGCCACCGACGGCCTCGACGGCTTCCTGGCCCGCCGCCACGGGACGACGCGCTCGGGCGCGTTCCTCGACCCGCTGGCCGACAAGGCGCTGGTCATCGGCGCGATGTGGGCCATCGTGGCCTCGGACGGCTTCTGGTGGCTGCCCGTCGCGCTGATCACGCTGCGCGAGGCGGCCATCTCCGCCTTCCGGTCGTACTGGGGGCGGCGGGGGCTGGCCGTGCCGGCCACGTTCCTGGCCAAGGTGAAGACGGTGGTGCAGTCGCTGGCCGTCGCCCTGGCGCTGGTGCCGGCGCTGGAGGACCACGCGTGGCTGCCGGCGGCCGCGCTGTGGGTCGCGGTGGTGCTCACGCTCGTCAGCGGCGCCCAGTACCTGGTCGCGGGCAGCCGGGTCACGACCGCGGCGGGGGTCCGGCGGTGACCGGCCGGTCGGGCGCGAGCCCGCGGAGGTCGACGAGGAGGTCCCACGGTGCGCTGTGAGGTCGTGGCGGTCGGCACCGAGCTGCTGCTCGGCGAGATCGTCGACACCAACTCGGCCTGGATCGGCGAGCAGCTGGCCCTGGCCGGCATCGACCACACCCACGGCCAGGTCGTGGGCGACAACCTCGAGCGCATCGTCGGCGCCCTCGAGCTCGCGCTGTCCCGCGCCGACGCGGTGATCGTCTGCGGTGGGCTCGGGCCGACCCAGGACGACATCACCCGCGACGCCATCGCCCGGGTCATGGGCGTCCCCCTCGAGCACGACGACGAGGTGGCCGACCGCATCCTCGAGCGCTTCGCCGCCCGGGGCCGGCGCATGCCGGCCAACAACATGCGCCAGGCCCTCGTCCCCCGGGGCGCCACGGCCATCGCCGACCCGCAGCCCGGCACCGCCCCGGGCCTCGTCTGCCCGGTGGGGGACAAGGTGATCTACGCCGTGCCCGGCGTCCCCTACGAGATGCGCCAGATCGTGCGGGAGGCGGTCCTGCCCGACCTGGCCCGCCGGGCGGGCAAGGGGGCGGTCATCCGGTCGCGCACGCTGCGGACCTGGGGCGAGTCCGAGTCGGGCCTGGCCGAGCGGCTGGCCGACCACATGGCCGAGCTCGACGACGCCGGTCCGGACGCCCCGACCCTGGCGTTCCAGGCCAGCGGCATCGAGGGGCTGAAGGTCCGCATCACGGTCAAGGCCGACGACGAGGAGGCGGCGGAGCGCCGGCTGGCGGCCGAGGAGGCGGTCGTCCGCGAGCTGCTCGGCGACCTGGTCTTCGGCGTCGACGGCGAGACCATGGAGCACGCCGTGGCCTCGCTGCTCGTGGCGCGGGGGCTGACCCTGGCCGTCGCCGAGTCGCTGACCGGCGGCCTGGTGGCGTCGCGGCTCGTGGCCGTGCCCGGGGCCAGCGACTGGTTCCGGGGCGGCGTCGTCTCCTACGCGCCCGAGGTGAAGTTCGACGTGCTGAAGGTGCCGGAGGGCCCGGTCGTCACGAGCGAGACGGCCGCGGCCATGGCGACCGGCGTGCGCGACCTGCTCGGGGCCGACGTCGGGCTGGGCGTCACCGGCGTGGCCGGGCCCGACAGCCTCGAGGGCCACCCGCCCGGCACGGTGTGGCTCGGGGCGGTCGTCGGCGACCGGGAGCCGGTCACGACGCTCGTGCGCCTGCCCGGTGACCGGGACCGGGTGCGCGAGTTCTCCTGCATCTCGCTCCTCGACCTGCTGCGCCGCCTGCTGACGGGGGCGACCGCCACGACGTTCGGCAGCCGCTGACCGGCGACCGGGGGAGCGGCCGACCCGCCGCCGGCGCGACCGGCCCGAGCGGGCCCGCGGGTCACCAGGGCAGGAAGGTGGTGGTGCCGGGCTCGGCGATCGCCACCCAGGTGCGGCCGGGGGTCAGCGGCATCTCGCCGCCCGACTCGTGGAAGTACTGGGTCGGCATCTCGAGGGAGGGCTTCACCCACCGGGCGTTGAAGGCCTGCCCGTCGGTCAGCACCAGGGCCTGCCCCTCGCCGACGAGCTGGGCCTCGCGGATGGGCACGCCGAACTGGTCGTTGACGCCGCTGCTGCCGTAGGCGGTGTAGCGGACGATCACGTTCTCGGGCGCGACCTGCACCCCCTCGGCGTCGAGGTGCGGCGTGCCGGCCTGGTAGCGGGCCCAGCCGGAGCCGTTCCACACGTACTCGACGGGCGCCGAGCCGGCGCCGGTGGCGAAGACGATGCGCACGCCCCGGGTCGGCGTGCCGCCCCGGGCGTGCTCGCCGGGCGTCCGGTAGCTGAACAGCTGCGAGTTCGGCGGCGTCGCGCCCGGCCAGTCGCGGGCCCAGACGTCGCTCGTCGCGTGGAGCATCAGGTTGTGGGGCGCGGGGCGGTCGCCGACCCGGCTGTAGAGGCCGGGCTGGGCGTCGTAGCCGATGTCGACGATGCGCGTCTCGCGCACGCGCCGGGCGAAGTGGGCGTTGGCCCCCGACCACGCGAACAGCGGCGTGCCCATGGGCTGGTAGAGCCCGATGTCGGTCGTGCGGGCCGACCGCACCGGCCCGACGGCCATGGCGTCGTGGGAGTGGAACAGGGCGAGGAAGCGGGTGACGGCCCCCTCGACCCGCTCCTCGTAGACGACGTCGGCCTGGTTCAGCCCGTACTGGGGCCGGGACCTGGGCTCGACGTTGTCGATCTTCACCGCGAGCGTCGGGCGGGCGGCGACCGCCGGGTCGGTGACCGGCAGGCCGGTGAGCGGGTAGACGGGCGCCGGCTGCGTCGTCGGCGGCGTGGTGGTCGTCGTGGTCGTGGTCGTCGTGGTGGTGGTGGTCGGCTCCGGTGCCGCGTCCTCCTCGCCGGTGACGGCGACGACGGCGGCGGCCGTCGCGAGCACGGCCACGGCGGCGATCCCGGCCGCCACGCGCCGCCGGCGCGGGGTGGCGAGCAGGGCCCGCCAGCGGGCGCGACGCGGTCCGTCCCCGGCCGGCGGGCCGTCGGCCCCGCGCTCCTCGCGCCCCATCGGCATGCCGGGAGCGTGCCGCGGCGCGGGGTGGCGGCGCCAGTCACCCCCGGCGGTCGGCGGCCGACGCGACGAGCGGGCGCGGTCCTCCGTCCCGGCGTGGTCCCCCTGTTCCGGCGTCCCTCGGGTGGGGATGTGCGGATGAGGGACGCCGGATCGTCGGTGGAGAGGTCGACCGGGCGCGGTCCGCCGGTTCTGGCGTCCCTCATGTGCCGATGAGCTGGTCGGCGACGCCGGATCGCGGGTGCGACCGGGCCCGGGCCGGCTCTGCGAGACTGCGGTCGTGCGCCTGTTCGTGGCGGTCACCCCGCCCGACACCGTGCTCGACGCCGTCGCCCGCCTGCGGCGCCCGGCGCGCCCGGGCGTGCGCTGGACGACGCGCGAGCAGTGGCACGTCACGCTGCGCTTCCTCGGCGAGGTCGACGACCCGGCGCCCGTCGTGGCCGCCCTCGACCGGGCGGTGCTGCCCGCGGCCGAGGCCCGCATCGGGCCCCGGGTCGGCCTGCTGGGCCGGGGCGTCGTCATGCTGCCGGTCGCCGGGCTCGACGGGCTGGCGGCCGCGGTCGTGGCGGCGACGGCCGGGATCGGCGAGCCGGTGGGGGACAGGCCGTTCCGCGGCCACCTGACCCTGGCCCGGGTCCGGCGGGGCGGCTCGGCCCGCGGCCTGCTCGGCGAGGAGCTCGACCGGACCTTCGCCGTGCGCGAGGTGGCCCTCGTGCGCAGCCACCTGGGGGCGGGCCCGGCCCGCTACGAGGTGCTGCACGTCCGCGGGCTCGACCCGGCGCCCTCGGCGGGTGCTTGAACGAACAGGCGTTCGAAACTACAGTCGTGTCGTCCTCGCCAGACGCCGGGCCCCGGTCCGGTGCCACCCCGAAGGTGTCACACCCGGTCCCTAGGGTCGGTGTGCCGGCAGGGTCACCTGCCGGTCGAGATCGCTCCGGCCCGCCCGACGTGCGGGCCACGTGCCACGGACCGCCCACCGCAGAAAGGACCACACCGGTGGATCGACAGAAGAACCTCGAGATGGCCCTCAGCCAGATCGAGAAGCAGTTCGGCAAGGGCTCGGTCATGAGGATGGGCGAGAAGGGCGCCATGGCCATCGAGGCCATCTCGACCGGCGCGCTCTCGCTCGACCTGGCCCTCGGCATCGGCGGCCTGCCCCGAGGGCGCATCACCGAGATCTACGGCCCCGAGTCGTCGGGCAAGTCCACCCTCGCCCTCCACGTCGTGGCCGAGGCGCAGCGCAACGGCGGCATCTGCGCCTACATCGACGCCGAGCACGCGCTCGACCCGGTCTACGCCCAGGCCATCGGCGTCGACATCGACGAGCTGCTCATCTCCCAGCCCGACACCGGGGAGCAGGCGCTCGAGATCGCCGACATGCTGGTGCGCTCCGGCGCCATCGACGTCGTCGTCGTCGACTCGGTGGCGGCGCTCACCCCCCGGGCCGAGATCGAGGGCGAGATGGGCGACTCGCACGTCGGCCTCCAGGCCCGGCTCATGTCGCAGGCGCTGCGGAAGCTGACCAGCAACCTCAACAAGTCCCGCACCATCGCCATCTTCATCAACCAGCTCCGCGAGAAGATCGGCGTCATGTTCGGGTCGCCCGAGACGACGCCGGGCGGGCGGGCGCTGAAGTTCTACGCCTCCGTGCGGCTCGACATCCGCCGCATCGAGTCGATCAAGGACGGCGTCGAGATCGTGGGCAACCGCACCCGGGTCAAGGTCGTCAAGAACAAGTGCGCCCCGCCGTTCAAGCAGGCCGAGTTCGACATCATGTACGGCAAGGGCATCAGCCGCGAGGGCTCCCTGCTCGACATCGGCGTCGACCTCGGCCTCGTGAAGAAGTCGGGGGCCTGGTACACCTACGAGGGCGAGCAGCTGGGGCAGGGCCGGGAGAACGCCAAGCAGTTCCTGCTCGACCACCCCGAGGTCATGGTCGAGATCTCCGAGCGGATCCGCTCGCAGCTGGGCATCGGCAGCCCGGCGGGCGGCACCGACGACGAGGGCGCCGACAACCTGCCCATCACGCTCGACGACTGACCGGGTCGCCGGTGCGGGGGTCGTTGCGGCGGTCGGCCCTCGCACCGCGCCACCACCCCGGACACGGTGTGGGGCCGCCGGGGGCGGTCGCGTAGCCTGACGGGGTCCGTCCTCCGTCGCGTGCCACGGCGGTGCCACACGCCCCGGCTGCAGGTGATGAGCGAGAAGACCTACTTCGTGCGCACCTTCGGGTGCCAGATGAACGAGCACGACTCCGAGCGCATCGCCGGCCTCCTCGAGGCCGACGGCATGCGTCCGGCCGACTCGGTCGAGTCGGCCGACGTCGTGGTGCTCAACACCTGCTGCATCCGCGAGAACGCCGACAACAAGCTCTACGGCCACCTCGGGCAGCTCAAGGCGCTGAAGGCCCGGCGGCCGGACATGCAGATCGTCGTCGGCGGCTGCCTGGCCCAGAAGGACCGCGAGGGCATCCTCGAGCGGGCGCCGCACGTCGACGTCGTGTTCGGCACCCACAACGTCGGGCGGGCCGCCGAGCTGGTGGCCGAGCAGCGGGCCGCCGGCCGCTCGATCGTCGAGATCCTCGAGGAGACCGTCGCCGACGACCACGAGGCGTTCCCCTCCGCGCTGCCCGCCCGGCGCGAGGTCCCGTACGCCGCCTGGGTCACCATCCAGATCGGCTGCGACAACAACTGCGCCTTCTGCATCGTCCCCGCGGTGCGGGGCCGCGAGATCAGCCGTCCCTTCGACGACGTCGTCGACGAGGTGCGGACCCTCGCCGCCGAGGGCGTCACCGAGGTCACGCTGCTCGGGCAGAACGTCAACAGCTACGGCCGCGACCTCACCCTGGCCCGCCGGCGGGCCGGCGAGGACGTGCGGGTGCGGCCGCTGTTCGCCGACCTGCTCCGGGCGGTGGGCGCGGTCGACGGCATCCGGCGGGTCCGCTTCACGAGCCCCCACCCCAAGGACCTCCGGCCCGAGACCATCGCCGCCATGGCCGAGGTGCCCGAGGTGTGCCGCCACCTCCACCTGCCCCTCCAGTCGGGCAGCGACCGGGTGCTGGCCGCCATGCACCGGGGCTACACGGCCGAGCGCTACCTCGAGCGGCTGGCCGCCGCCCGGGCCGCCATGCCCGACCTGGCGGTGACCACCGACATCATCGTCGGCTTCCCCGGCGAGACCGACGACGACTTCGAGCGCACGCTCGAGGTCGTGGCCGAGGCCGGCTACGACAGCGCCTACACGTTCATCTTCAGCCCCCGGCCCGGCACCGAGGCGGCCGAGCGGGTCGACGAGTTCGTGCCCGCCGAGGTGTGCCGCGAGCGCTTCGAGCGGCTGCGGGTCGTCGTCGAGCGGTCGGCGCTGGCCCGCCACCGGGCCCGGATCGGCCAGGTCGAGGAGGTCCTGGTCGAGGGCCCCTCCCGCAAGGACCCGTCGGTCACCACCGGCCGCACGGAGCACAACAAGCTCGTGCACTTCCGCACGCCGGAGCGCCTGCGGCCGGGCACCTACGCGACCGTGCGGGTCACCGACGCGGCGCCGCACCACCTCGTCGGCGAGCTGGTCGAGGTGACGGCGCCGGCACGGCACCGCACCCGCATCCCCGTCGCCGCCGTATGAGCGCCCTGCCCGAGGGCGGGCTCGCCCCGCCGGGCGACCGGGCACGCCCGGGTGGTGGCGGCGCGGTCGGCGCGGCCGGGGACGGTGCGCTCACCATCGCCGCCGAGCCGTTCGACGCACCCGACTCCCGGCACCTGATCGACGAGCTGATGGCCGACCTCGAGGTCCGCTACGCCGCGGACGTCGAGCCCGGCGAGGGGAACCCCGAGCTGAGCGGCGAGCAGCTCGTGACCGCCGACCAGGTGTCGCCGCCCCACGGCGTCTTCCTGGTCGCCCGCCTGGACGGCCGGCCCGTGGGCTGCGGCGCGCTGCGGCCCGACCGCGACGGCCGCCCCGGGCTGGCCGAGATCAAGCGCATGTACGTGGTGCCCGAGGCCCGCGGGCGGGGGATCAGCCGGGCGCTGCTGGCGGCGCTGGAGGCCGAGGCGGTCGCGCTCGGCTACCGGCGGGTCCGCCTCGAGACCGGCGTCCGCCAGCCCGAGGCGGTCCGCCTCTACAAGTCGGCCGGCTACCACCGCATCGCCGGCTACGGGCGCTACGAGACCGACCTCCTGTCGCTCTTCTTCGCCAAGGACCTCCGCCCGGCCTGACGCCACCCGCGGGCGGGGCGTCAGACGTGGAGCGCGACGGGCTTGCCGAGCGCCTGCTCCAGCGCGCCCGCGGCGGCGCCGACGAGCTGGTGTGAGACGTCCGACAGGGCCCGGGCGATCGCCAGCTCCTCGCCGACCACCGGCATCTCGGGGTCGGTGGGGTGCCGCCGGGCCCGACCCCAGCCCGAGAACTCGCGGTCGCCCAGCCGCAGGCGGGCGACGGCGTCGGTGTGGTCGGCGTCCTCGGTCAGCGAGATGTCGACGCGCAGGCCGATGCGGTCCGGCCGCCGCTCCTGGCGGGGCTCGATGCGGACGTCCGTGCCCGGCGCGAGGAGCGTGTCGTGGTCCGTGCCCTCCCAGCGGACGCGCAGCCGGTCGCCGGCGGCGCCCCGGACGATCTCGACGACCTCGCCCCGACGGGGCGGCTGCCCCACCTTCGCGCCCTCGACGACCACCCGGTCACCGACGTGTACCTCCATGGGGCCACCTCCTCACGTCGTCCGACGGGGACGTGGCTACCCGCATCGCCCCCACCGGAGTCCTGGTCCTGGCGCCGATCCCGGGTCGGCGGCGGTACCGTCCGGCGCGATGTCGCAGACCCCTCCCGGACCGCACGTGGCGATCGTGGGCACGACGGCGTCGGGCAAGTCCGCGCTCGCCCTCGAGCTCGCGCGCCGCGACCCGTCGATCGAGATCGTCTCGGTCGACTCCATGCAGGTCTACCGGGGGATGGACATCGGCACCGCCAAGCCGACCCCGGCGGAGCGGGCCGAGGTGCCCCACCACCTGATCGACGTCGTCGACCCCTGGGAGGACTTCACCGTCGCCTGGTTCGCCCGGGAGGCCCGGCGGGCGGTGGCCGAGATCACCGCCCGGGGGCACCGGGCCCTGCTCGTGGGGGGCACGGGCCTGTACCTGCGGGCGGTCGTCGACGACCTGCAGGTGCCCGGCCGCTACCCCGAGGTGCGGGCGGCGCTCGAGGCCGATCCCGACACCGTCGGGCTCCACCGGCGCCTGCGCGAGCTCGACCCGGTGGCGGCCGGCCGCATGGAGCCGACCAACCGCCGGCGCGTCATCCGGGCCCTCGAGGTCACGCTCGGGAGCGGGCGCCCGTTCTCGTCGTACGGCCCCGGCCTCGACGTCTACCCGCCCAGCCGCTTCCACCTGGTCGGCGTGCGCCTGCCCCACGAGGTCGTGGCCCGGCGCATCGCGGCGCGCTACGAGCAGCAGATGGCCGCCGGCTTCCTCGACGAGGTCCGCCGCCTGCTCGCCCACCCCCGGGGCATGTCCCGCACGGCCCGCCAGGCGCTCGGGTACCGGGAGCTGATCGCGCACCTGGAGGGCGAGGCGTCGCTCGACGAGGCCCTCGAGCTGGCGGTCCGCCGCACCCGCCGCTTCGCCCGCCGGCAGGCGTCGTGGTTCCGGCGCGACCCCCGCATCCGGTGGCTCGACGCCGACGAGGACCCTGCCGCCCTCCTGCCGGCGCTCGAGGCCGAGGTCGAGCGGGCGGGCGGGAATCCGCGCCGCCCGGCGCCGGGCGTCGGGCACACTGGTCGGTGACATGCGCCTGACGAAGCACCACGGCCTCGGCAACGACTTCCTCGTCCTGCTCGACCCCGAGGCCACGCACCCGCTCGATGCCGAGATCGCCCGGCAGCTCTGCGACCGGCACACGGGGGTCGGCGCCGACGGCGTGATGCGCGCCGTGCCGGCGGCCCCCGGCGAGGCCGCCGTCGCCCGCATGGAGCTGCGCAACGCCGACGGCTCCCGGGCCGAGATGAGCGGCAACGGGATCCGGTGCTTCGCGCAGGCGCTCCGGCTCGGCGGCTGGCCGGGCGCGGACGGCGACGAGATCGCCGTCGCCACCGACGCCGGCCTCCGCACCGTCGCCGTCCACGGGCGTCTCGACGAGGTCACGCTCGACCTGTCGGTCGACATGGGCACCGCCCGCATCACGGGCGAGGCCCCCGAGTGGACCGGCGGGGCCATCGGGCGGGCGCTGCTCGTCGACGTCGGCAACCCCCACCTCGTCCTCGACCTGTCGGCGGCCCCGGCCGAGGCCGCCGCCGAGGTCGACCTCGTGGCGGTGGGGGAGTCGGTCAACGCCAAGATCCCAGGGGGCGCCAACGTGCACCTGCTCACCACCGAGGGCGACACGGTCGTCATCCGGCCCTACGAGCGCGGCGTCGGCCCGACCCGGGCCTGCGGCACCGGGGCCTGCGCCTCGGCCGCCGCGGCCCGCCGCTGGGGCCTGGCCGGCGACCGGGTCCCGGTGGCCATGCCCGGCGGTCGGGTGGAGGTGGCGCTCGGCCCGGGCGAGGACGACCCCGTGCGCCTCCGGGGGCCGGCCACCTACGTCGCCGAGGTCGTGCTGGGGGTGTCGCCGTGGCGCTGATCGATCGCAGCTTCCGCGAGAAGATCGTCGTCGTGGGCGTGACCATCCCGCCCGAGACCGTCGAGGAGACCGAGGCCTCGCTCGACGAGCTCGAGCTGCTCATCGACACGGCGGGCGCCGACGTGGTCGCCCGGGTCCAGCAGCGCCGGACGGCGCCCGACCCGCCGACCTACGTCGGCCGCGGCAAGGCCGAGGAGCTGCGGGAGGTCGCCCTCGCCACCGACTGCGACACGGTGGTGTTCGACAACGAGCTGACCCCGGCGCAGCAGTACAACCTCGAGAAGCTCCTGGGCCGGACGGCCATCGACCGCACCGCGGTCATCCTCGACATCTTCGCCCAGAACGCCCACAGCCAGGAGGGCAAGGCCCAGGTCGAGCTGGCCCAGCTGCGCTACCGGCTGCCCCGGCTCCGCCGGCAGGCCGGCGCCCTGTCGCAGCAGGCCGGCGGCATGTCGGCGGCCGGCGGTGCCGCCCGCATCGGCACCCGCGGCCCCGGCGAGACCCAGCTCGAGGTCGACCGGCGCCGCATCGTCCGGCGCATCCACAAGCTCGAGGCCGACCTGCGGGACATCGAGCGCCACCGCCGGACGCAGCGCAAGGCCCGCCGCCGCGGGCAGCTCGCCAAGGTCGTGATCGTCGGCTACACGAACGCCGGCAAGTCGACGCTGCTCAACCGGCTGACCGACGCCGGCGTCCTCGTCGAGGACCGCCTGTTCGCCACGCTCGACGCCACGACCCGGCGGCTGTCGCTGCCCGGCGGCGAGACCGTGCTGCTCACCGACACCGTCGGCTTCATCCGCAAGCTGCCGCACCAGCTCGTCGAGGCCTTCCGCTCGACGCTCGACGTGGCGGTCGACGCCGACCTGCTGGTCCACGTCGTCGACGCCAGCGCCCCCGACGTGGAGGGCAACATACGGGCCGTGCGCACGGTGCTCTGCGAGATCGGCGCCGACCGGGTGCCCGAGCTGCTGGCGTTCAACAAGGCCGACCTCGCGCCGGAGGCCGCCGAGCGGCTGCGCGAGGAGCACGAGGGGTCGGTGGCGCTCAGCGCCGTCACCGGCCAGGGCGTCGACCGCCTGCTGGCGACGATCGGTGACCGCCTCCGGGCGATGACGACGGTGCTCGACCTCGTCATCCCGTTCGACCGGGGCGACCTGCTCGCCGCCGCCCACCGGGCGGGCGAGGTGCTGCACGAGGAGCCCGGCGAGGGCGGCATGCACCTCCGGGGTCGGTTCGACGACGCCACGGCCGGCCGCTTCCGCGAGTACGTGGTGTCGACGTGACCGCGACCGATCCCCGGGCGGCGCCCGGCTTCCGCCCGCCGCCGTACCCCTACGACCGCCTCGACGACCTGCGCCGGGTGGCGGCCGCGCTCCCGGGCGGCGCCGTGGACCTGTCGATCGGCACGCCCTGCGACCCGCCGCCGCCGGCCGTCGTGCGGGCGCTCGGGATCTCCGGCGCCGAGCGTGGCTACCCGCCGTCGGTCGGGACGGCGGCGCTCCGGGAGGCGGCGGCCCGGTGGCTGGCCCGGCGGTTCGGGGCCGAGGTCGACCCGGCCCACGTCGCCGCGTGCGTGGGCACCAAGGAGCTGGTGGCCGGCGTGCCCCACTGGCTGCGGCTGCGCACCCCCAGCCGCGACACCGTCCTCTACCCGGCGACGAGCTACCCGACCTACGCGATGGGCGCGACGCTGGCCGGGTGCCGGGCCGTGCCCTACCGGTCGCTGGACGAGATCGACGCCGGCGACGCCGCCCGGGCGCTGTGCCTGTGGGTGAACTCGCCCGCCAACCCGACCGGCGAGCTCGCCGACCTCGCCGCCGCGGCGGCGTGGGGGCGGGACCACGGCGTGCCGGTGCTCTCGGACGAGTGCTACATCGAGTTCACCTGGCAGGGGCCGGGCCGCACGATCCTGGCCGAGGGCACGGAGGGGGTCCTCGCCGTCCACTCGCTCTCGAAGCGGTCGAACCTGGCCGGGGCCCGCGTCGGCTTCTACGCCGGCGACCCCGAGCTCGTGCGCTACCTGTCCGAGGTGCGCAAGCACGCCGGCTTCATGGTGCCGGGCCCGGTCCAGGCGGCCGCCGTGGTGGCACTGGACGACGACGAGCACGTCGAGCTCCAGCGCGAGCGGTACCGCCGGCGGCTCGACCTGCTGCGGGCCGCGCTGGTGGAGGCCGGCGTCGAGTGCCCGGCGCCGGCCGGCACGTTCTACCTGTGGGTGCCGGCGCCGGGCGGCGACGCCTGGGCGCTGGCCCGGTGGCTCGCCCGGACGGCCGGCGCCGTCGTGTCGCCCGGCGAGTTCTACGGCGAGGCCGGGGCGGGGCACGTCCGCATCGCGGTCGTGCAGCCGGACGACCAGCTCGCCCTCGTGGCCCAGCGGCTCGCCGCCGCGCCCGCGCCGGTGGGGGATGTCCCCGATGCGGGCGCCCCGGGCGGTGGGACAGCATGAGCGCATGCAGCCCGTCTCCCACCGCCCGGCGCCACCACCCCCGCCGGTGGTGAGCGACCAGCTCGTCCGACCGTCGAGGTGGTGGTTCGCGGTCGCCGGTGCCATCGCCGCCATCGGCGTCGTCGCGGCCGTCGTGTTCCTCGTGCAGGCGGCGATCCGCTACACGGACGCCGTCCAGGACTTCGAGCGGGCGCGCGTCCCCGCCGAGCTCGACGTGCACATCGAGGACCCCGGCGGCTACACGATCTACCACGAGTACTCGGGCGCCGACACCAGCGACCCGGTGGCGCCGCCGGAGCTGGTGGTCGAGGTGACCGACCCCTCCGGCAGCCTCGTCGCGGTGCGCGAGTACTCGTCCGAGGTGACCTACGACGTCGCCGGGCACGAGGGGCGCGCGGTCTACAGCTTCCACGCGGACGAGCCGGGCGTGTACCACGTCTCGGCGACCAGCCCCGACAGCCGGTTCTCGCGCGTCGCGGTCGGCCGGGGCTTCGGCGCGATCGTCACCCGACCCATCGTCACCGGCGTCGTCGTCGGCGTCGTGGCCGTGGCCGGGGCCGTCGTGCTGGCGATCGTCGTCGGGGTGAAGCGGTCGGCGAGCCGCCGGCGGCTCGCCCCGCCCCCGGTGCCGGGGGCCTGGGTCCCGGCCGGGCCCGGGTTCGGCCCGCCCGGCCCTCCCGGCGCGGCCGGCCCGCTCC
>PKRH01000063.1 GCA_017577565.1 Thermoanaerobacterales bacterium
ATACAGGTTCAGTACAGTCGGATGTGGTCGGTTATCTCGATCGTGCCGTTCGTGATCGCCGTGCTGCGCTACGCGGTAGACGTCGTCGCGGGCAACGGCGGCGAGCCGGACGAGATCGCGCTCGGCGACCGGGTGCTGCAGGTGCTCGCGGTGCTGTGGGTCGGCACGCTCACGCTCGCCGTGTACTCCTGATGTCGTGAATGGCATCATCCTGGCAGGCGGCTCGGGCACGCGGCTGCACCCCATCACCCAGGGCATCAGCAAGCAGCTCGTGCCCGTCTACGACAAGCCGATGATCTACTACCCGCTCTCGACGCTGATGCTCGCCGGCATCACCGAGGTGCTGGTGATCACCACGCCGCACGACGCGGACCAGTTCGAGCGCCTGCTGGGCGACGGCTCCCAGTTCGGGATCTCGATCTCCTACGCCCAGCAGCCCCGGCCCGAGGGCCTCGCGCAGGCGTTCCTCATCGGCGCCGACTTCCTGGGCGGCGAGTCGGCGGCCCTGGTGCTCGGCGACAACATCTTCTACGGCCCCACCCTGGGCAACCAGCTCGAGCGGTTCGCCGACGTCGACGGCGGCGCGATCTTCGCCTACTGGGTGGCGAACCCGAGCGCCTACGGCGTCGTCGAGTTCGACGACCAGGGCCGGGCGCTGTCGCTGGAGGAGAAGCCGGTCGAGCCCCGCAGCAACTACGCGGTGCCGGGCCTCTACTTCTACAGCAACGACGTCGTCGAGCTGGCCGGCGAGCTGAAGCCGTCGGCCCGGGGCGAGCTCGAGATCACCGACCTCAACCGCCGCTACCTCGAGCAGGGCCGTCTCCGGGTCGAGGTGCTCCCCCGCGGCACCGCCTGGCTCGACACCGGGACCTTCGACTCGCTCCTCGCCGCCTGCAACTTCGTGCACACGCTCGAGGCCCGCCAGGGGCTGAAGATCGGCTGCCCGGAGGAGATCGCCTGGCGCAAGGGGTGGCTCGACGACGACGCCCTGGCGGCCCGGGCCGAGCAGCTGGCCAAGAGCGGCTACGGCGCCTACCTGCTGGAGCTCCTCGAGCGCGGCCGCTGACCCGGCCGCCGCCGCTACGATCCGCCGCCCGGCCGAGGGAAGGAGGCCCCGCGGATGGCAGCCAGGGGGCGGTGCGCAGGCGCCCGTCGGGGCGCCCGGAGGTGGCGAGCGGGACTGGCGGTCGCGCTCGCGCTCGGCCTCGCGGCGTGCGGCGACGGTGACGGCGACGCCGGCGGCGAGGGCGGGGTGGCCGAGCCCGAGCTGCGGGAGGAGCTGCTCGCCATGCAGGCCGACGACCAGGCCGACCGCACCGGCGGGCGCAGCTCCTCGACCGACCGGGAGCGGACCGAGCGCCTCGCCGAGATCGTCGACGAGCACGGCTGGCCGACGCGCAGCCTCGTCGGCGAGGACGGCGCCTCGGCCGCGTGGCTCATCGCCCAGCACTCGGACCACGACGTCGCGTTCCAGCAGGAGGCGCTCGAGCTGATGCGGGACGCGGTCACCGAGGGCGAGGCCGACGCCACCGAGCTCGCCTACCTGGAGGACCGGGTGGCGCTGAACAGCGGCCGGGCGCAGGTCTACGGCACCCAGGTCGGCTGCGTCGACGGCCGGCCCGAGGTCGCCGAGCTGGAGGACCCCGAGGGCGTCGACCGCCGGCGGTCCGAGGTCGGGCTGCCGCCGCTGGAGGTCTACCTGGCCGACCTGGCCGACGACTGCGCGGCCGAGGCGGCCACGGCCACGACGGCCGGCGGCTGACCCGGCCGGGCCGGGGGCCCGCCGGACCGCGGTCAGGCCGCGGGCCGGGGCGCCTCGACGTCCGGCTCGGGCGGCAGGCCCAGCACCCGCTCGCCGATGATGTTGCGCTGCACCTCGGCGGTGCCGCCGCCGATCGTCAGCGCCCGGGAGAAGAGGAAGCCGTGGTGCCAGACGCCGACGGGCCGGCCGAGGGGCCCGCCGTCGGTGAGCATGCCGTGGGCGCCGGCCAGGTCCTTGGCCAGCTCGAAGACGTGCTGGCCGTGCTCGTCGGCCAGCACCTTGCGGATCGACGCCTCGGGGCCGGGCGCCTCGCCCCGCACCGCGGCGCTCACCGTCCGCAGGCGGATGAGCCGGAGGATCTCGCTCTCGATGTGCAGGTCGACCAGCCGGGACCGCAGGACCGGGTCGTCGACGCCGCCCGCCTCGCGGACGAGGTCGATCAGGTCGCGGGCCGAGGGGCCCATGCCCCACAGGGCGCCGCCGGAGGACAGGCTCACCCGCTCGTTGGCCAGCGTGACCTTGGCCAGCCGCCAGCCGTCGCCCGGCTCGCCGACGATGTTCTCCGCCGGGATGCGGACGTCGTCGAGGAACACCTCGTTGAAGGTGTGGGCGCCGGTCATCTCGACGATCGGCCGGATGGTGATGCCCGGCGCGTCCATCGGGCAGATGAAGTACGAGATCCCGCGGTGCTTGTCCGGGCCCGTGCGGGCGATGAGGATGCCGAAGGCGGCCTCGTGGGCCAGCGACGTCCAGATCTTCTGCCCGTTGACCACCCACTCGTCGCCGTCCAGCTCGGCCCGGGTGGACAGCGCGGCGAGGTCGGAGCCGGCGCCGGGCTCGCTGAAGAGCTGGCACCAGATCTCCTCGCCGGCCAGCAGCGGCAGCAGGTAGCGCTGCTTCTGCTCCTCGGTGCCGGCCATCAGGATCGTCGGGCCCGCCCAGCCGATGCCGATCATGTTGACCGGCCGCTGCACGCCGGCCCGCCGCAGCTCGTCGTCGATGATCAGCTGGTGGATCGGGTCGGCGTCGAGGCCCCACGGCCGGGGCCAGTGCGGCGCGACCAGGCCGGCCTCGGCGAGCTCGCGGCCGGTCGGCGACGGGTGCTCGGCCAGCCAGCGGCGGATCTCGATCCGGCGGGGGTCGTCGTCCGGGGGCAGCTCGAAGTCCACGGCCCGACGATAGGCCCCGGCCTGGTCGGGGCCGCAGCCGGCGGCCCGGCCCGCCACCCCCTTTTCGTCCGTGTCTCGGGGGGTTGGCTACCCTCCCGCGGACCGACGGTCGACCTCCGGTCGTCGCCCCCTCACTCGCACGACACAGAAGGGACCACCGATGCCGGGTTGGAACTTCGCCGAGGTTTGGGAAGTCATCGCCGAGCAGATCCCCGACGCGCAGGCGCAGGTCCAGGGCGACCGGCGCTTCACCTGGGCCGAGTTCGACCGCCGCGCCAACGGCATCGCGGCCACCCTCCTCGAGCGGGGCGCGGCCGAGCAGGACAAGGTCGCCCAGTACCTCTACAACTGCCCCGAGTACCTCGAGTCGCTGTTCGCCGCCTTCAAGGCCGGCCTGGTCCCGATCAACACCAACTACCGGTACCGGGACGACGAGCTCGTCTACCTGTGGGACAACGCCGACTGCGTCGCGGTCGTGTTCCACGGCACCTTCACCGAGACGATCGAGCGCATCCGCGACCGGGTGCCCCGCATCACCACCTGGCTGTGGGTCGACGACGGCAGCGGGCCCTGCCCCGAGTGGGCCATCCCCTACGAGGAGGCGGCCGCCAGCCACCCCGAGCGCACGGTCGCCCCGTGGGGCCGCGACGGCGACCACATCATGATGACCTACACCGGCGGGACGACCGGGATGCCCAAGGGCGTGATGTGGCGCCAGGACGACCTGTTCATGGCGCTCGTGCCCCAGATGAACCCCGTCTACCGCGGCGTCGACGAGCCCGACCTCGACCTGGTGCGCCAGAGCGTCACGCAGCCGGGCCCGGTCGGCCTGCCCGCCTGCCCGCTCATGCACGGCACGGGCCTCTACACCCAGCTGATCATCCTGTCGCTGGGCGGCAGCGTCGTGACCCTCACCTCCCGCAGCCTGGACGTCGAGGAGATCTTCGACACGATCCAGCGCGAGAAGGTCAACCAGATGGCCATCGTCGGCGACGCCTTCGGCAAGCCCATGCTGAAGGCCCTCGACGAGAACCCCGGGCGCTGGGACCTCTCCAGCCTCTTCCTCATCGCCTCGTCGGGCGTCATGTTCAGCGAGCAGGTCAAGCAGGGCCTGCTCAAGCACCACCCGGGCATGATGCTGCTCGACGCCTTCTCGTCGTCCGAGGCGCTCGGCATGGGCTCGTCGATCTCCTCGGCCGACCAGGCGGCCGAGACCGCCAAGTTCTCGCTCGGCGAGAACACGATCGTCATCACCGACGACGGGCGGAAGGTCGAGCCCGGCTCCGGCGAGATCGGCCGGGTCGCCGTCGGCGGCCGCCAGCCCATCGGCTACTACAAGGACCCCGAGAAGACCGCCGCCACCTTCATCGAGTTCGAGGGCAAGCGGTACTCCTGCCCCGGCGACTACGCCCGGGTCGAGGCCGACGGCAGCCTGACCCTGCTCGGCCGGGGCTCGGTGGTCATCAACACCGGCGGCGAGAAGGTCTTCCCCGAGGAGGTCGAGGAGGTCATGAAGACCTTCCCGGGCGTGCGCGACGCGGTCGCCGTCGGGGTGCCCGACGAGAAGTTCGGCGAGGTCGTCGGCGCGGTCGTCGAGCCCGCCCCCGGGGCCACGGTCGACAAGGACGCCCTCGTCGCCCACGTGCGGTCGAAGCTCGCCGCCTACAAGGCGCCCAAGCACGTCGTGCTCATCGACTCGATCGGGCGGGCGCCCAACGGCAAGGTCGACTACAAGCGGCTGAAGGCCTACGCCGCCGAGGCCACGGGGCGCTGAGCGCCGGACCGGCGGCGCGGCCGGCCGCGGTCGAGCGCGTGCGGTGACCTCCCGGTGTCCTCGGTGTGACCACCCGGTGAGGTCGGCGCTACCGTGCGGCCCGTGGACGAGCCCCGTACCGAGCTGCGCCGCCGGCTCCACCAGCAGCTCGACGACATCGGTGCGACGGCGGCCCACCCCGTCGCACCCCGCACCGAGGGCGTCGGCGCCGTGCCAGGGATCCCTCCGGCGGGCGAGGCCGATGCGGCGCACCGGCTCGCCACGCGCGTGGCCGTCGCCGGCCGGCACGACGCCGGTCGCGGGGCGTGGGCGGCGCGCCCGCCCCTCGCGGCGACCGCCGGCGCCGGCGCGGCCCGCGCCGTGACCACCGTCGAACGTGTCCCCTACCTCGCCGCCGGAGCCTGAGCTGTGCGCTTCCGCCTGATCCCCACCGACGACGCCTTCTTCGCCCTGTTCAACGACTCGGCGGCCAACGTCGCCGACTGCGCCCGCCGCCTGCGGGACCTGCTCTCCGACCCCACCGACCAGGCGCTGCACGAGAAGGTCGCCGCCTGCGAGCGACGGGGCGACGAGATCGTCCACACGATCCTTCAGCGCCTCAACACGACGTTCGTCACGCCCTTCGACCGCGAGGACATCCACGCGCTCGCCGAGGAGCTCGACGACGTCGTGGACGACATGCTCGAGGTCTCCCACCGGATGCAGATCACCGGGATCACCACCGCGCTGCCCGAGCTGAAGGAGCAGGCCGACCTGCTCGTGCAGTGTGCCGAGGAGACCGAGCAGCTGCTGCGCCGGCTGGAGTCGATGAAGGGGGTGCAGCAGCACCTCGACGCCATCGACCGGCTGGAGAGCGAGGGCGACGCCGTGCACCGCCGGATCCTCGCCCGCCTGTTCGGCGGCGAGTTCGACGCCCTCGAGGTGCTGCGCTGGAAGGACGTCATCGAGGCGATGGAAGGCGCCCTCAACACCCTCGAGGACATCTCCGACGTGGTCGAGTCGATCGTGCTCAAGCACGCCTGACCGCGACCGCCGGCTCCGCCCATGGATGACCTCCTCCTCGTCCTCGTCGTCGCGGTCGCGCTCGGGTTCGACTACGTCAACGGCTTCCACGACGCGGCGAACTCCATCGCCACCGTCGTGTCGACCCGGGTCCTGAGCCCGCGGGCGGCCGTCATCTGGGCCGCCTTCTTCAACTTCGCCGCCTTCCTCGTCTTCGGCGACGCCGTGGCCGCCACCATCGCCAACGACGTGGTGGTCCAGGACGTGCTGTCGATCGGCATGATCTTCGCCGGGCTGGTCGGGGCGATCATCTGGAACCTCATCACGTTCGTGTTCGGGCTGCCGACCAGCTCGTCGCACGCGCTGGTCGGCGGCATGGCCGGCGCCGCGGTGGCCAAGGCCGGCTTCGGCGTGCTGATCGCCGACGGCCTGCGCAAGATCGGCGTCTTCATCGTCCTGTCCCCCCTCATCGGCCTGGCCATGGGCCTGCTGCTCACCCTCCTCATCTTCTGGGTGTTCCACCGCACCCGCAGCACCGAGCGGCTGAACCAGGGGTTCCGGATCGGCCAGCTGTTCTCGGCGGCGGCGTTCAGCCTGGGCCACGGGGCCAACGACGCCCAGAAGACGATGGGCATCATCCTCGCCCTGCTCATCGCCAGCGGGCACGCGCAGGCGGGCGACAGCACCCCGCTGTGGGTGGTCCTGTCGGCCCACACGGCGATCGGCCTCGGCACGCTGTCCGGCGGCTGGCGGATCGTGAAGACCATGGGCTCGAAGATCACCCGCCTGCAGCCGGTCGGCGGGGTCGCGGCCGAGACGGGCGCGGCGGTCACGCTCTTCGCCACCTCGGCCGCCGGCATCCCGGTGTCGACCACCCACACGATCACCGGGGCCATCGTCGGCGTGGGCGCGGCCCGGCGCCTGTCCGCCGTCCGCTGGGGCGTGGCCGGCCGGGTCGTGTGGGCGTGGATCCTGACGATCCCCGGGGCGTTCCTCATCTCGTGGCTGACCTTCCTGGTCGTCGACGTCTTCGCGTGAGGTGCTGATGGACCGCCGAGCCGTCTTCTTCTTCGGGGCCGCCGCCGTCTGCCTCGTGCTCGTGCCGCTGTCCGACGGCTACGCCTGGGTGTCCGCCGTCGTCGCCGGGGTCTACGCGCTGCTCGGCGTCGGCTCCTGGCTCGACGCCCGCTCGCACCGCCGGCTCTGAGCGGACCGTCGCGCGCCGGGCGCGCGACGGCGCGCGACCGGCGATTCGGAGGGCCCGCCGGCCGGCCCGTACCCTGGGGCCATGGCAGATCTCTCCTTCGACGGCAAGGTCGCGATCATCACCGGTGCGGGTGGCGGCCTCGGCCGGTCCCACGCCCTCGAGCTCGCCCGGCGGGGCGCCTACGTGGTGGTCAACGACCTCGGCGGCGCGGTGGACGGCACCGGCAGCGGCACGACGGCGGCCCAGAAGGTGGTCGACGAGATCAAGGCCGCCGGCGGCGAGGCCGTGGCCAACTACGACTCGGTCGCCACCCCCGAGGGCGGCCGGGCCATCGTGCAGACGGCGCTCGACACCTGGGGCCGCGTCGACATCATCATCAACAACGCCGGGATCCTGCGGGACGCCTCGTTCAAGAACATGGACCCCGACAAGGTGAGCGCCGTGCTCGACGTGCACCTGCGGGGCGCGTTCAACGTCACCCAGCCGGCGTGGGAGCACATGCGCCAGCAGAACTACGGGCGCATCGTGAACACCAGCTCGGGCGCGGGCATCTTCGGCAACTTCGGCCAGACCAACTACGGCGCCGCCAAGATGGGTCTCGTCGGCCTGACCCGGGTGCTGGCGGTCGAGGGCGCCCGCAACAACATCAAGGTCAACGCCATCGCCCCGGTGGCCAAGACCCGCATGACCGAGGACCTGCTGGGCCCGGTGGCCGACAAGCTGCTGCCGGAGATGGTGACCCCGGTCGTCACCTGGCTGGCGCACGAGGACGTGCCGGTCAGCGGCGAGGTCTTCTCGGTCGGCGGCGGCCGCGTCGCCCGGGTGTTCATCGGCGTCACCAAGGGCATCGTCGACCCCGAGCTGACGGCCGAGAAGGTGCGCGACCGCTTCGACGAGATCCGCGCCGAGGAGGGCTACGAGGTGCCGGCCAACCTCAACGAGGAGCTGATGCTGGCCCTCAAGCAGCTCGGCTGACGCACGGGGCCGCGTCGCGGCCGGCGGGCGCGCCGGCCGCGACGCGGGCTCAGCCGTCCGCCGCGGCGGCGAGCAGCGAGCGCACGGTGCGGGCCACGACCGCCGACGCCCGGGCGACCGACAGCCCGGCCTCGGTGCGCAGGGCGTCCCACGCCGGCCAGGCGGTGGCGGCGACGAGGGCGTCGAGGACCTCGTCGCGGGTGGCCGCCGGCAGGGCGTCGAGCTCGGGGGCGAAGGTGGCCTCCAGCTCGCGCCGCAGGAGGGCCGTCCCCCGGGCGACGGCGGCGCCGATCTGGGGCGCGAAGGGCGCGTGGACGGCGGCCGCCCGCCGGTAGGGCGTCATGGCCTCGAGCAGGTCGGCGCGGTGGCGCACGACGGCCTCGATGCGCTCCTCCAGCGGGGCGTCGGGGCCGACGGGGACGACGAGCGCGGCGAGGCGGTCGCTGACCCGGTCGATGACCGCGGTGTACAGCGCCGGCAGGTCGTCGAAGTGCTGGAACACCGAGCGGACCGACACGCCGGCCCGGGCGGCGATCCGCGGGGCGGTCGGCCGGACGTCGCCCTCCTCGACGAGGGCGACGGTGGCGTCGACGATGGCGTCGCGGGTGCGGGCCGCCCGGGCGGCCCGCCCGTCGGTCGGGGCGGCGGCACGTTGCACTGCCGCCGCAGGCTAGCCAGGACGCCGGTCGGCGACGGAGCCCGGCCGGTCAGCGCCGGGGCTGGGGGGCGACCGGCGAGCCGTGGTGGAGGACCAGCTTCCAGCGGCCGTCGATCCGCCGGAACACGTTGACCGCGGCGACGGTCGTGCCGACCTGGTCGCCGATGAGGTTCTCGTCGACGGTCACCCAGGCGACGTCGCCGGCCACGTGGACCCGCTCGTCGGTGAGGATGAACTGCAGCTCCTGGGGCCCGCCGAACAGCGCGAACCACGAGCCGGCCACTGCGCCCCAGCCGTGCAGCGTCCGCCACCCGGGGTGCGTGCACACGACGTCCTCGCCGTGGTGCCAGACCTCGGACATGGCGTCGAGGTCCCGGGCCTCGAAGGCGGCGTAGAAGGCGCGGTTGGCGGCTCGGACCGCCTCGACGTCGGTGTCGGAGGTCTCGGACATCGTCGCCCGACCCTACCGGCGGGGCCCCGTCGGGCCGCGCGCCGCCCCGGCCCCGCCGGGTTGGGACGGCCGCGCACGGCGCTGCCAGCATGGTCGGATGGCACCCGCTCCGGAGGCGACCGTCCGCCACGTGCCCTCGACCGACGGCGTCACGCTGGCCGTCCACGACCTGGGCGGCGACGGCCCGCTCGTGCTGCTCTGCCACCCGACCGGGTTCCTCGGCATGACCTGGGCGCCGTTCGCCGCCCACCTCGCCGACGTCGCCCACTGCGTCGCCCTCGACTTCCGCGGCCACGGCGACAGCACGGCCCCGGCCTCGCTCGACCTCGCCTGGTCGGGCATGTGCGACGACGTGCTGGCCGTCGTCGACCACCTCGGCGGCGGCCCGCTGCTCGGCGCCGGCCACTCCATGGGCGGGGCGGCCCTGCTCATGGCCGAGCAGCGCCGCCCGGGGACGTTCTCCCGCCTGTGGCTCTACGAGCCGATCGTCTTCCCCCGCGCCGAGGGGGCGCCCGCGGGCCCGAACCCGCTGGCCGAGGGGGCCCGGCGGCGCCGCCCCGTCTTCCCCAGCCGGGACGCGGCCTACGAGAACTTCGCCTCCAAGCCGCCGCTGGACGTGCTCGACCCGGCGGCGCTGCGGGCCTACGTCGACCACGGCCTGCGCGACGAGCCCGACGGGACCGTCCGGCTGAAGTGCGAGCCCGAGGTCGAGGCCCGGACCTTCGACGGCGGCATGGCGCACCGGACCTTCGACCACCTCGGCGAGGTGACCGTCGAGGTGACCGTGGCCATGAGCGGCGACGGCGGGCCACCGGCCCAGGTCGCCCCGCTGGTGGCCGAGGCGCTGCCGGCCGGGCGGCTCGAGCGGCACCCGGGGCTGACCCACTTCGGCCCGATGGAGGACCCCGCGGCCACGGCGGCCGCCGCCCGCGCCGCGCTGGGCCTGGGCTAGGGGGTCCCCGAGGCCGTCACAGGCGACGCGTACGCTGCGGCCATGGCGTTCCCGGTGCCGCGCACGCTCAGCCCCTCCAAGGTCACGACCTTCACCGACTGCGCGCTCGCCTTCCGGTTCTCGGCCATCGACCGGCTGCCCGAGCCGCCGACCGTGGCCGCGACGCGCGGCACCCTCGTCCACTCGGCGCTCGAGCGGCTGCACCTGCTGCCGCCGGCCGATCGCACGGTCGACGCCGCGCTCGCCTGCCTCGACGAGGCCGAGCGCGAGCTGCGCGACCACCCCGACTACGTCGGCCTGGGGCTCGACGACGAGCAGGCCGCCGCCTTCCGCGACGAGGCCGCGGCGCTCGTGCGCAACTACTTCCGCCTCGAGGACCCCCGGTCCGTGCGGGCCATCGGGCTCGAGCTGATGGTCGAGGCCGAGGTCGACGGCGTGCGGCTCCGGGGCATCATCGACCGGCTCGAGCTCGACGAGGACGGCGAGCTGGTCGTCACCGACTACAAGACCGGCTCGGCGCCGCCCACCACCCACGAGCGCAAGCGCCTCTCCGGCGTGCACTTCTACGCCCTGCTGTGCGAGGAGCTGCTGGGCCGCCGGCCCCGCACGGTGCAGCTGCTGCACCTGAAGGAGCCGCTGGCCATCTCCACGCACCCGACCGACCGCTCCACCCGGGGGACCCGCCGCACGCTCCGGGCCGTCTGGCAGGCGGTCGAGCGGGCCTGCGAGCGCGAGGACTTCCGGCCCCGACGGTCGGCGCTGTGCGGCTACTGCGCCTTCCAGGCCTACTGCCCGGTCTTCGGTGGCGACCCCGACGCCGCCCGCCGGCTGGCCGAGGAGCGGGCCGCCGAGGCCGACGGTGGTGGCGAGGGCGTGCCCGTCGCCGTCGGGCAGGCCGGCGCCGCCGGGGCCGACGACCCCGCCCCGACCCTCGCGCCGCTGACACCGTCACCGGCCTCGTGAGCGGCGCCGGCACCAGGGACGACCGGCCGTCCCGGTGCCCCCGGCCCGCCGGGCGGCGCCGGTAGTCTCGCCGCCCGATGTCCGGACCCCTCCGTCGTCGCGCCGCCCGAGCGGTGGCGCGCTTCGACAGCGCCGTCGAGCGCCGGGTCGACCGCGTCCGGGGGAACCCCCACCTCGACCGCGTCATGTACGCGGCCTCGGCGCTCGGCGACTTCAGCCTGATCTGGCACCTGGTCAGCGCCACCCGGGCGCTCGCGCCCGATCGCCGGCCCGAGCACGCGGTGCGGGTCGCCGCCGTCCTGGCCGTCGAGTCGGCGCTGGTCAACGGCCCGATCAAGAACCTGTTCCGGCGCCACCGCCCGGCCTGGGAGCAGGAGCGCCCCCGCCGGCTCCGCCGACCCCGCACGACCAGCTTCCCGTCCGGCCACGCCTCGGCCGCCATGACCGCCGCCGGCGTGCTGGCCGAGCGCGACCCGCTCGGGCCGCTCTACTACGCGCTCGGGGCGGTGGTGGCCTCCAGCCGGGTGTACGTGAAGATCCACCACCCCTCGGACGTGGTGGCCGGCGCGCTGCTGGGCGTCGCGCTGGCCCGGATCGCCCGCCGGGTCTGGCCGCTGCCCGACGCGGGCCGCGCGCGCTGACGGTGACGTCCACTACGCCGCGTGATCACCCGGCCCCGTCGGGAATGCGGAGCGCGTCGCGACCGTTCGCACCGGCGATGACTTCCTTCGCGATCACCTGGGACTACCGCTGCCCGTTCGCCCGCAACGCCCACGAGCACGTGATCACCGCGCTCCGCGACGGCGCCGACTGGGACGTGCGCTTCGTGCCGTTCTCCCTCGGCCAGGTCCACGTGGCCGAGGGCGAGCCGGACGTGTGGAGCCGCCCCGAGTCCGACACCGGGCTGCTGGCCCTGCAGGTCGCGGTCGTGGTGCGCGACCGCCACCCCGACCGCTTCCTCGACGTGCACGAGGCGCTGTTCGCCCTGCGCCACGACGAGGGCAAGCACATCGAGGACCGCGACGAGGTGGCGCGGGTCCTCGAGGCCCAGGGCGTCGACGCCGCCGCCGTCCTCGCCGAGGTCGACGGGGGCGGCCCGCTGGCCACGGTCCGCGGCGAGCACACCGCGGCGGCCGAGAACCACGAGGTGTGGGGCGTGCCCACGTTCATCCTGGGCGACCAGGCCGTGTTCGTGCGCCTGATGGAGCGGCCCCGCGGCGACGCCGAGGTGGCCCGCAGGACCATCGGCCGGGTGCTCGACCTGATGAGCACGTTCCCCGACCTGAACGAGTTCAAGCACACGTCGCTCAAGCGCTGACGACGTCTGCCCCCAGCTGGAACGACCTGCGGATCCTGGCGGCCCTCCGGGGCCGCCAGGTGCGTGTCGGATCTCGGTCTGGCGCCGCCGTCAGCCCGTGACGACGACGTCGTCGCGGTCGTCGGACCGGCGCGACGTCGGCGTGGCCAGCAGGGTCCGGACGTCGAGCAGCAGGTCGGCGACCTCGTTGGAGGACACCAGCTCGCGATGCCCCAGGTCACCAAGTCCCTTGTCGATGACGGCCAAGGCCTCGCTGATCACTTCGTCAAGCGCACGGGTCTCGGTCACGGGGACCACCATATCGGGGTTCGGCCGAGCCGTGACGACATGAGGCCGCCACGTCCGGCGCTCGCGGTGGCACGCGGCCGGGTCGTGCGCACCAGGGCCTCGCGCCCCCGTCGTAGCCTGGCGGCCTGGTGAGCGGCCACAGCTACGACCTGATCGCCCGCCTGGGACGGGGCGGGATGGGCGTCGTCGACCTCGCCCGCGACGAGGCGGGGAAGAAGGTCGCGCTCAAGCGCCTGACCCTGCACGGCTCGGCCGCCGAGATCGCCCGGGCCCGGCAGCGCCTGCTGCGGGAGGCCGAGGTGCTGCGCAAGCTGCACCACCCGAACATCGTCCGGCTGCTCGACGTCGTCGACGAGGGCGACGAGATCGTGCTCGTCATGCCGTACATGGCGGCCGGCAGCCTGGCCGAGCGGGTCGCGCAGCACGGCCCGGCCCCCGCCGCCGAGGTCGAGCGCCAGGCCCGGCGGCTCATCGGGGCGCTGGCCTCGGCCCACCGGGCCGGCATCGTCCACCGGGACATCAAGCCGGCCAACGTGCTCTTCGACGACCGGGGCGAGCCGTGCCTGGCCGACTTCGGCGTGGCCATCAGCCGCGACCACACCCACGGCCTCACCGCCACCGGCATGGTCGTGGGCACCCCCGGGTTCATGGCACCCGAGCAGGCCCGGGGCGAGCAGGTGACGCCGGCCACCGACGTCTTCTCGCTCGGCGCCACGCTGCTGTTCGCCGCCACCGGCGAGGGCCCCTTCGGCCACGGCGACCCGGCGCTGCTCATGGTGCGGGCCGCGAGCGGCAAGGTCGCCAAGGTCCCCCGCCACCTGCCGGCCTCGCTCCGGCACCTGCTCCGCCGCATGCTCGACCCCCGGCCCGAGCGGCGCCCGACCGCCGAGCAGCTGGCGGCCGAGGCCGACGCCCCGGCCCCGCCCCGGTCGTGGCGCCCGTGGGCGCTGGTGGGCGTCGGGCTCGCGGTCGCGGCCCTGGCCGCGGGGATCGCGGTCAGCGGGTCGGGCGGTGGTGGGGACGGCACCGCCGACGTGGTGACGCCCCTGCCGGTGCCCGGCGCCGCCGACCCCGACACCGGCGAGCAGCCCGGCCGGGGCGCCGAGGACGAGCAGCCCTGCACCGACCTCCCCTACCAGCCCTGCGGCGAGCCGGAGCCGGCGCCCAACACCGACGGCACCCGCTGCCTCGACGGCTACGACGACTACGACGGCCAGCCGGCGAACGGCTGCGAGGCGGTGCCCGACGACCAGGACGGCCGCGAGCTCGACAGCCGCATCGAGGCGAACATCGTCCCCCGCGACGACGTCGACCGCTACCCGCTCGTCATCGACGACCCGCAGCGGCACCTGTGCTCGGGCGAGGTCGAGATCACCCTGGAGGCGCCGGCCGGGATGTCGCTCGTCCTCGAGGTCGTCGACCACACGGGCACGGTGGTGGCCGAGGACGTCGCCGCCGACGGCGTGCCGGCGATGGTGGTGCTCGGCGCGCCCCAGTGCGACGCCGACGCCGACCGGGCCACGTTCGAGGTCGTCGTGCGGCCCGAGGGCACGGCGCGGACGGACGGCACCTACGTCCTCACCCGCACCGGCAGCTTCTGAGACCGGCACCGCCGGCGCCCGAGCCGCGCCGCCCGGCCGCCGGCGCCCCGGGCGCTCGGGACGGGGCGGCCCTCAGCGCAGCGCACCCAGCTCGGCCTCGATGCGGGCGAGGCGGCGCTCCAGGTCGGCCACCCGGTCCGCCAGGGCCCGCACGTCGACCGGCACCGCCGGACCGGCGCCGAGGCCGGGCAGCGGGTCGTGGCGGACGGCGTCGCGGTCGTCGACGACGTCCCCGGCCCGGTGGAGCGACGAGCGGGCCTCGAGGGGGGTCGGCGTCGGCGCCGCGGCCGGCGGCAGCGACCCGGCGTCCCAGCCGCGGCCGCGGGGGGCGTCGAGGGCGGCGGAGAGCCGGCGCTCGAGGTCGGCGACGCGGGCGACGAGGTCGGCGTAGGAGGGCGCGGCCAGCTCGGCCGGCACCCGGGTGGCGGGGGCGGGCTCGTCCTCGTCGTCCACGGCCGGCGGCGGGCCGGTCAGCACCTCGACCCAGCGGGTCTCCCGGCCGGCGCCCGGGGTGCCGACGCGGGCGGCGAAGGGCCGCGGGGTGCGGGCGGCGAGCGCGTCGAGCACGGCGTCGACCTCGGGGGCGGTCATCCCGGGCACGAGGCGCTGGGCCTTCGCCCGGATCTCGGACTGCGTCTGGACGCCCCCGAGCAGCAGCACGGCGAGCACGGCCAGCTCGCCGCGGCCCATGCGCCAGCGCTCGTCGGCGCGGTGGCGGTAGCGGGTGGTGGGGACCTGGGGCGTCGGCGGCACGAAGCGGGCCAGCCCACGCGACTTGAGGGAGAGCAGCGTGTCCTCGACGGTGCGGTCGTCGTAGGCGACGACCGGGACCCGGCCGACCGTCTGGTTGCACGACAGCCGCAGGGCGTTGAGCGTGAGCGGGGCGGCGTCGGGCGCGGCCGCCTCCTGTTCGATGAGGCATCCGAGCACGCGAGCTTCAGCCGCCGTCAGCTCCATGGGAGCCGATGGTACGGCCCGGCGCGCCGGTGCGTGGCACACCGGCGCGGCCGCGGGGACGCCCCCGGCCCGGCCGGGCGCGGGCGCCGCGGCCCCGGCAGCTAGACATGTCGCCATGGCCACCGAACGCATCGGCGTGACCTTCGCCTCGCTCATGAGCCTCGGCCCCGACCTCGCGGTCACGACGGCCCGCACCGCGGCCGACCTCGGCTACTCGAGCTTCTGGACCGCGGAGACGACCGGGCCCGAGGCGTTCTCGGTGCTGGCCGCCGCCGGCGCCGCCGCCCCCGAGCTCGACCTCGGCACCGGCGTGCTGGCCCTGCAGCTGCGGACCCCGATGGTCGTGGCGATGGCGGGCGCCACCCTGCAGGCGCTGCACCCCGACCGGGAGATCCTGCTCGGCATCGGCATCTCGTCGCCGGTCGTCACCCAGCGCTGGCACGGCGTGCCCTGGACCGACCGGCCGCTCGACCACGTGCGCGAGTACGTCACGCTGCTGCGCCAGTGCCTGTCGGGCGAGAAGGTCGACTTCGCCGGCGACTTCTACCAGGTCAAGGGCTTCCGCCTGGGCGTGCGGCTGGGCGAGCGCCGGCCGAAGATCGTCGTCGGGGCGCTCAACCCCGGCATGCTGCGGCTGGCCGGCGAGATCGCCGACGGCGTGCTGCTCAACTACCTGCCGGCCTCGCACGTCCCCTGGTCGGTCGAGCAGGTCCGCAAGGGCGGCGACGCCACGATCTACGCCTACGTCCACGCCGGGGTGTGCGACCGCGAGGAGGGCGTCGAGCTCGCCCGCCGGGACCTGTTCTCCTACGCCGTGGTCGACAGCTACGCCCGCAACTTCGAGCGGGCCGGCTTCGCCGACGAGGTGGCCGAGATCCGGGCCCGGTACGAGGCCGGCGACCGGGCCGGCGCGGTGGCGGCGGTGAGCGACCGGATGGTCGACGCCATCGACGTCATGGGCGACGCCGAGACCGTGCACGCCACGATGCGGGCCTACGCGGACGCCGGCGTCGAGGTGCCGGTGCTCATGCCGCTGCCGTGGGGCCGCGACCGGCGGGCCTCGGCCGAGGCCACGATCCGGGCCGCCATCGGCGCCGGCTGACCACGGTCCCGGCGGCCGGCCCGCACGCGCCGCACCGGCCCGGTTCGGCCCCGTCGCGGGCCGGCCCTAGCATCGGCGCCATGGAGCTTCGCGATCGCGTCTGCGTCGTCACCGGCGGCGCCGGCGGCATCGGGCGCGAGCTGTGCCGGCGGTTCGCCGCCGAGGGCGCCCGGGCGGTCGTCGTGGTGGACCGGGACGCCGACGGGGCGCTGGCCGTCGCTGACGAGATCGGCGAGCGGGGCGTGGCCCGCACCGCGGACGTGACCGTCGAGGCCGATGTCGAGGCGCTGGTCGAGCACACCGAGGAGGACATCGGCCCGATCGACCTCTTCGCGTCCAACGCCGGGATCCTCGGCCGGGCCGGGCTCGAGGCCGACGACGAGACCTGGGCCCGGGTCTGGTCGGTCAACGTGCTCGCCCACGTCTACGCCGCCCGGGCGCTCGTGCCCCGGATGCTGGCCCGGGGCGGCGGCTACCTGCTGCAGACCGCGTCGGCCGCGGGCCTGCTGTCCCAGCCGGGCGACGCGCCGTACTCGGTCACCAAGCACGCGGCGGTGGCCTTCGCCGAGTGGCTGTCGATCACCTACGGCGACCAGGGCATCAAGGTGTCGTGCCTGTGCCCGATGGCCGTCGACACGCCGATGCTGCGCGGCGGGGTGGCCGGCGGCGACGAGGCCGGCGCCGGCGGAGGCGCGGCCCTCGGCCCGGGCGCGGCGGCGGCCGTGCAGGGCGTCCTGTCGCCCGCCCAGGTGGCCGACGCGGTCGTGGACGGGCTGCGCGAGGAGCGGTTCCTCATCCTCCCCCACCCCGAGGTGGCGACCTTCGAGCAGCGGCGGGCCGCCGACCGCGACCGCTGGCTGGCCGGCATGCGCCGGCTCAGCGCCGCGCTGGCGTCCGGCGAGCGCGACGTCCCCCTGCCGCCCCGCTGACGCCGCCCGGGGCGGTCCCGCCGGCCCGGTGGCCGTCCCACCGCGATCGGCGTTGCACGTGACGCACGTCACCCGTTAGGGTGCCTGGTGCGCGCGGGCCGAGGAGGGGCGGTCCGCGCGGAGGGGGGTCCATGCGCTCGTCGCCGCACCAGTCCAGATCGTCGTGGCGACGAGCACGTCGGGCGGCGCTCGGGCTGGCCCCGGCGCTGCTCGCGTCCACGCTCACCGGTGCCGACCCGGTGGCCGCCGGCGGTGGCGGCCAGGGCGACGGCGCCGCCCGCTTCCGCGTCGAGGTGCTCTCCAGCGACCCGGCGCAGGTGTCCGGCGGCGACGCCCTGGTCCAGGTGACCGTGCCGCGGGGCACCGACGTCGACGACGTGCGGGTCACCGTCGACGGCGTCGACGTCACCGGCGCCTTCGAGGCCGAGGGCCGCACGATGGTGGGGCTGGTCGACGGCCTCGACGAGGGCGAGAACGAGCTGCGGGTGGAGTCCACCCACCGGCGGGGCCAGGGGCGGCCCCACCCGGCGACGCTGACGCTCGTCAACCACCCCCGCCAGGGACCGATCTTCTCGGGCCCGCAGCAGCAGCCGTTCGTGTGCGCCACCGCCCGGGCCCGGTTCGACGGCCGCCCCCTGCTCGGCCAGCCGCTGGTCGACAACCAGGACGCCATCGGCATCCCGGTCGCCGCCGAGGGCCCCGACGGCAGCTACCCGCAGGACGCCCGGGGCTACCCCACCGACGAGGCGACCATCGTCGGCTGGAGCAAGGACTGCGAGGCCGAGACCCGGCACGGCTACCTCTACCGGTCGACGGCCGACGGCGCCTTCCACTGGCTCGACGACCCGTCGTCGCCGCCCGCCGACGTGGCCACGACGACGACGCTCGACGGGCGCACCGTGCCGTTCGTCGTGCGCTGGGAGGTCGGCACCATCAACCGGTTCATCTACAGCGTTGCCGTGCTGGCGCCGGTGGGCGAGGCCGACCCGACCGAGCCGGACGACTCGCTGTGGAACCGCCGGCTGGTCTACAGCTTCCAGGGCGGCGTCGGCATCGGCCACCACCAGGGGACGATCAGCACCGGCGCCATGCTGCCCGCCGACCTGCTGGGCCGGGGCTACGCCGTCGTGTGGTCGAGCGGCACCCGGACGAGCACCCACTACAACCTGGTCGTCGGGGGCGAGACGGCGCTCATGGTGAAGGAGCACTTCGTCGAGACCCATGGCGTGCCCGACTACACCGTGGGCGTCGGCGGCTCGGGCGGGGCGATCCAGCAGTACGTCTACGCCCAGAACCACCCGGGGCTCATCGACGCCGCCATCGCCCAGTACTCGTACTCCGACATGGTCACCCAGACCATCCACGTCGGCGACTGCGAGCTGCTCGAGCACTACTTCGACGTCACCGACCGGGACAACCCGCGCTGGCGCGACCCCGAGGTGCGCCAGGCGGTCATCGGGCTCAACGGCACGGCCGCCCCGCAGAACCTGTCGCCGAGCGAGATCCAGCAGTGGAACGCGCTCTACGCGCTGATGGAGCAGTTCGGCTACCAGGTCATGGAGCGGGCCCCCGGCTCGCCGGCGCCGGCGCTCATGGAGTGCAAGCCGGGCTGGTTCGGCCTCACGCCGCTGGCCATGAACCCGACGTTCACCGACGTCGACGACATCGACAAGCTCGCCCAGGGCACCGAGGGCGTCGAGTGGACCCACTGGGGCGACGCCGTGAACGTCTACGGCGTCGGCGAGGACGGCTTCGCCCGGGTGCCGTGGGACAACGTCGGCGTGCAGTACGGGCTCGAGGCGATGAAGGCCGGGATCATCACGCCCGCCGAGTTCCTCGACCTGAACGCCCAGGTCGGCAGCTGGAAGGACTCCGCCGACATGGTGCCCGAGGGGTTCCCGTTCGCCGGCCCGCCCACGCCGGAGGACTTCGACCCCTGGAGCTCGCGCAACATGAACCTCAGCCCGGACGGCGGCGTCACGCCCGCGCCCCGCCGCTCGGGCGACGTCGCGGCGATGAACGCGGCCTACACCTCCGGCCTGCAGTTCCAGGGCGACATCGACATACCGGTCATCGACTGGCGGCACTACCTCGAGGACGAGCTCGACATGCACCACAGCCACCAGTCGTTCGCCACCCGCCAGCGCATGCTCGACGCCGACGGCGACGCCTCCAACCAGGTGATCTGGTTCACCGACGCCCGCCCCGCGGTCGCCTTCGACCAGACGCCGATGGCCTTCGAGGTCATCGACGAGTGGATGGCGAACATCGCCCGGAACCCGCACCGGAGCGTGGCCGCCAACAAGCCGGCCCGGGCGGTCGACTCCTGCTTCGCCAGCGACGGCAGCCTGATCGCCGCCGGCCCGCGCGTGTGGGACGGCATCCTCGACGACCGGCCGCCCGGCGAGTGCACCCGGCGCTTCCCGATCTACTCGTCGTCGCGGCAGCAGGCCGGCGGCCCGATCGCGGGCGGCATCTGGAAGTGCGCGCTCCAGCCGGTCGACCGGGCCATCCGCACCGGGGTCTACGACCCCTGGCGGCCGACCGCCGAGGAGCGGGCCCGGCTGCAGGAGATCTTCCCCGACGGGGTGTGCGACTGGCGCCGCCCCGACGTCGGCCGCCCTCGCCCCGGCCGCTGACCGCCGCCCACGCACGGCCGCCGCCGCCGGGTCGACAGCCCCTGACGGCGGCGGCCGGTGGGCCCCGGGCGCCGCGGCCTGGCGGGTGTCGCGCCGGCTCGTCGGGGGGCGTTAGCGTGCCCTCGCCCATGGACCGCCCGACCGTCGCCATCGACCGGGGCCCGGCGGCCACGCCCGGCCGGCACCCCGCCCCGGGCTCGGTCGACGTCGTCGCCGACCCGGGCGCGCTGCCCCTCCGGCCGGGCGCGCTCGGCGCCCTGCGGCTGGGCGAGGCCCTCGGGCGCCCGCGGCCGGAGGACGCGCCGATGGACCTCGCCGGCGCCCGTCCCTTATACACATCTGCAACTGCCGAACAAAAA
>PKRH01000064.1 GCA_017577565.1 Thermoanaerobacterales bacterium
CCCTCGGAGGTGCCGCCCGGCGTCGGACGACATGGTCGGCGGCGGCGGCCGGTTGTCGGCCAGGACCGTCGTGATCGACTCCGGCGTGGCCGCGCCTCGGCGCTGGGCGACGGCGATGGCGGCGCCGAAGGAGATGGCGTCCTTGGGGTGGGCGTCGATGGCGATCGGGCGCCCCAGCTCGGCGCCGACCATCTGGGCGACGAGCGGGATGCGCGACGAGCCACCGACCAGCAGGACGGCGCTGATGTCGTCGTCCTTCACCCCGGCCGACCGGATGGCCCGGCGCAGGGCGACGATCGTCTCGGAGATGGCCGGCCGGATCATCGCCTCGAACTCCGACCGGGTGAGCCGCACCTCGGTCTGCAGGCCCGGCAGCAGCACCGGGATCGAGACGTCGGTGTCGCTGGAGAGCGCCTCCTTGGCGTCGATGCACTCCTGCCGCAGCCGGGCCACCGCGGCCTGGGCCGCCGGCTCCTCGGGGTCGAGGGCGTCGAGCGCGTCGCCGATCGCCTCGCGGACGTGGGCGAACACCGCCTCGTCGAAGTCGATGCCGCCCAGGCGCTCCATGCCCTCGGGCGAGCCGATGATCTCGAAGCCCTGGGCGGTGCGGCGCACGACCGCGGCGTCGAAGGTGCCGCCGCCCAGGTCGTAGACGGCGACGGTCGAGCCCGGCGCCAGCGAGCGCTGGGAGGCGTAGAAGGTCGCCGCGGCCACGGGCTCGGCCAGCATCAGCGCGGCGTCGAGGTCGACCTGGCGGACCGCCTGGGTGAACAGGTCGAGCTTGTAGGGGCCCCAGTTGGCCGGGTGGGTCAGCGCGATGGCCTTGGGCGGCTCGCCCTGCTGCTCGCACACCCGGTCGACGGCCCACCGCAGCAGCCGGGCCATGAGCATCTCGGCGGCGTACGGCGTGCCGCCGAGGATGATCGGCGTCGGGTCGCCGACCCGACGCTTGAACTCGCGGGCCACCCGGCCGGGATCGGTCGTGGCCCGGCGGGTGGCCGCCTCGCCCACCAGGATCTCGCCGTCGTCGCGCAGGTAGACGACCGACGGCACCGACGCCGTCCGGTTGCCGAGCGTCAGGGACTCGACCACGCCGTCGCGCTCGGCAGCCGCGGCCGTGTACGTCGTTCCGAGGTCGATGCCGAGGTAGTAAGCCATTCCGTCTCCTCGGGCGCGGACAGGCCCGCTGCCCTGGTCGTGTCTCCGACGGCGACGTCCGCCGACCCGCCGGAGTGAACGGGGTCGACCCTCGCCGCCGGAGGTGGGGATCCGGTCGAAACCCGCCCAGCGACGACCGACAGAGGCTACAGCGCCGGCAGCCCCGCGATCTCGCGCGCCCGCCGCAGGACGGCGTCGAACATCTCGGCCGTCAGCTTGCCGGTGAAGGTGTTCTGCTGGCTGACGTGGTAGCTGCAGAGGATCACCCGCCCGTCCGGCAGCGGCACCTCGACGCCGTGACCGAACCGGGGCCGGGGCGACACCCCGAGGATGCCGCACAGCACCTGGTAGCCGAACTGGCCCAGCGGCACGAACACCCGCAGCTCGGTGAGCAGCGCCAGCTCGCGCTCGAGGAAGGGCCGGCAGCGGTCGCGCTCCTCGGGCGTCGGCTTGTTGGCCGGCGGCGCGCACCGCACCGGCGCGGTGATCCAGGCGCCCTCGAGGGCCAGGCCGTCGTCCCGGTGCACGGCGGTGGGCTGGTTGGCGAAGCCGGTGCGCCACAGGGCGGCGTAGAGGAAGTCCCCCGACCGGTCGCCGGTGAACATGCGCCCGGTCCGGTTGGCGCCGTGGGCGGCGGGGGCCAGCCCGACCAGGCACACCCGGGCCCGGGGGTCGCCGAAGCCGGGCACCGGCCGGGCCCAGTAGTCCTGGTCGCGGAACGCCGCCCGCTTCTCCGCCGCCACCCGCTCCCGCCAGGCCACCAGCCGGGGGCAGGCGCGGCAGGCGACGATCTCGGCCTCCAGCTCGTCGAGAAGTTCCACCGGTGCCGACGATAGGTTGGGCCGGCGATGCCCCGAGCCGATCGCTCCCGCACGACGGCGACGGCGGCCGGTGCCCGGCACGGCGCACGCCGGGGCCGCCGCAGCCGGCCGACGACGGTGCTGCTCGTACGCCACGGCGCCACCGAGACGACCGGTCGCGAGCTGCCGGGGCGCGCACCGGGCCTCCACCTCTCCGAGGAGGGCCGCCGCCAGGCCGAGCAGGTGGCCGCCCGCATCGCGGCGCTCGCCGGCCTCCGGCCGCCGACCGGCGACGGGAGCGACGGGGGCGAGGGCGGCACCGCCGGCGGCGACGGGCGCTGGATCCCCCGCCGGCGGTCGAAGGGGCAGGCGCCGCCGCGGGTGGCGGCGGTCTACGCCTCGCCGCTCGAGCGCACCCGGGAGACGGCCGAGCCCATCGCCCGGCTGCTGGGCCTCGAGGTCGTGCCCGACGAGGGCCTGATCGAGCTGGACGTCGGCGAGTGGACCGGCATGGCGCTCGACGCCGCCCGCAAGCGCAAGGAGTGGGCGACGATCCAGCGCTACCCCAGCGGGTTCACCTTCCCGGGCGGCGAGTCGTTCCTCGAGATGCAGGCCCGCATCACCGGGACGCTGGAGCGCCTGCGGGTCGCCCACCCCGGCGAGGTGGTCGTCGCCGTGTCCCACGCCGACCCCATCCGGGCCGCCGTCGCCCACGCCATGGGCACCCACCTCGACCTCTTCCAGCGGGTCGTCGTCTCGCCGTGCTCGGTCACCGCCATCGCGTACGGCGACGAGGGCCCCACCGTCCTGACCGTCAACGAGACCGGCGCCACCGGCGCCCTGGTGCCTTCGTGACCATGGGTGAGTCCTACGACTTCCCTCGCGCCGAGGTGTTCTGGCCGGGGGCCGAGGGCCCTCCCGGCAAGCGCGTCTTCTTCCTCGCCGGCGGCGACGAGGACGGCCTCGTCTTCCTCCGCTGCGAGAAGCAGCAGGTCGCGGCGCTCGGCGAGTACCTCATGGCCCTCCTCGACGACCTCTCGCCCGACATCGAGCCCGCCGCCGGGTACGGCACGGTCACGCCGCTGTCGTTCGCCTGGGTCGTCGGGTCGATCGGGGTGAAGTACGACGAGCCCGAGGAGCGCATCGTCGTCGTGCTCGAGGAGCTGACGACCGGCGAGGAGCCGCCGGGCATCGCCCGGTTCTGCTTCACCCTCCCCCAGGCCAAGGCCTTCGCCCGGTTCGCCCTGGAGCTCGTCGCCCAGGGGCGCCCGGACTGCGGCCTGTGCGGCCTGCCGATCGACCCCGAGGGGCACGTCTGCCCGCGGCTGAACTGAGCCGTGCCGCCATGCCGACGACCCCGACGGACCGCGACACCGTGCTCGAGATCCTGCGCGCCGGCGAGGTCGAGGTGCTCGGGCGCATGCCCTGGAGCTCGAACGCCACGCTGCTCGTCGAGGTCCGCCACGAGCGCGGCTGCCTGCGGGCCGTCTACAAGCCCCGCAAGGGCGAGCGGCCGCTGTGGGACTTCCCGCCCGGGCTCGACCGGCGGGAGGTGGCGGCCTACGAGCTGTCGGCCTGGCTGGGCTGGGACATCGTGCCCGAGACCGTGCTGCGCACCGACGACCTGCCGTTCGGCACCGGGTCGCTCCAGCGGTTCGTGCCCTTCGACCCCGAGGTCCACTACTTCACGCTGGTCGAGGAGCCCGAGCACCACCCCGCCCTGCGCACCATCGCCTGCTTCGACCTGCTGGCCAACAGCGCCGACCGCAAGGGCGGCCACTGCCTGGCCGACGAGGAGGGGCGCATCTGGGCGGTCGACAACGGCCTGACGTTCCACCGCGAGCCCAAGCTCCGCACGGTCATCTGGGACTTCGCCACCGAGGCCATCGACGACCACCTGCTCGAGGGCGTGCGCCGGGTGGCGGAGGAGGGCGGCCCCGAGGCCCTCGACGGGCTGATCGACGCCGAGGAGCGGGCCGCGCTCGTCCGGCGGGCCGAGCGGGTGGCGGACAGCGGCACCTTCCCGGTCGACACGACGGGCCGCCGCTACCCGTGGCCCTTCGTGTGAGGCTCAGTCGACCGTGCTGGCCTCGTCGCCGACGTTCGGGTCCTCGCCCGCGGCCGGCTGCCGCGGCAGCCAGGCCAGCTCCTCGGGCTGGCGCCGGTCGAGCCACTGGGCGAACTGCGGCATGGTCAGCGGCGGGCAGACGACGAAGCCCTGGGCCATGTCGCAGCCGAGCGTGGTGAGCAGCTCCCACCCCTCGCGGGACTCGACGCCCTCGGCCACCGTCACCAGGCCGAGGTCGCGGCCGAGCGCCAGCACCGAGCGGGCGATGGCCCGGTCGCTCTCGTCGACGGTCATGCTGGCGACGAACTGCTTGTCGATCTTGATCTCGCTGATCGGCAGCCGCCGCAGGTGGGCCAGCGACGAGTAGCCGGTGCCGAAGTCGTCGCACGACAGCCGCACGCCCAGCTCGTTCAGCCCGGACAGCACGTCCTCGGACCGGGGCGAGTCGCTCATCACGACCGACTCGGTGAGCTCGAGGGTGAGGGCGGCGGCCGGGACGCCGGACTCGTCGATGGCGGCGGCCACGTCGTCGACGAGGTTGAGGTCGAGCAGGTTGCGGGCCGACAGGTTGACCGCCACCGAGATGTCGAGGCCGAGGTCGCGCCAGGACCGGCAGGCGGCCAGCGCCTTGCGCATGACCACCATCGTCAGCGCCCGGATGTCGCCGGTGTGCTCGGCGATGCGGATGAACTCGTCGGGCCGCACCCGCCCGAGGCGGGGGTGGTTCCAGCGCACCAGGGCCTCGGCGCCCCGCACCACACCGGTCGCCAGCTCGACCTTGGGCTGGAAGCACAGGTCGAGCCCGTCGGTCTCCAGCGCCTCGCGCAGGTCGGCCGCCAGCGCCAGCCGGCGGGGCGTGGCCGGGTCGTGCTGGGGGTCGTAGAGCTCCCAGCCGCTGCGGTGCTGCCGGGCGGCGTCCGCCGCGATGTGGGCCCGCTGGACGAGCGAGGCGGCGTCGATCGCCTGCTCGGGGTAGACGGCGATGCCGACGTTGATGCCGAGCGCCAGCAGCACGCCCTCGGCCTGGAAGGGCGGGTCGAACCCGGCGATGAGCATGCGGGCGGCGCCGATGACCTCGTTGCCGTCCTCGACGTCGGGCATGACGACGGCGAACTGCTCGCCGCTGAGCCGGGCCAGGGTGGCCGACTCGGGCAGGAGGCCCCGCATGCGGTTGGCGGCCTGGATGAGCAGGCCGTCGGCGCTGGCGTGGCCGAAGGCGTCGACGACCTGGCTGAAGGAGTCGAGGTCGACGACGATCAGCCCGACGCGGCGGTGGTTGGCGTAGGCCCGCTCGAGGGCGGCGGCGAGCACCTCGGTGAGCAGCCGCCGGTTGGGCAGGCCGGTGAGGGGGTCGTGCGTGGCCTGGTGGGCCCGCTCGGCGGCCTCGCGCTCGAGGGCGTGGAAGAGCAGGCCGTTCTCGATGGCGACCGACGCCTGGGCGGCGAGCGACCCCAGCAGCGCCGCGTCGGCCTCGCCGAAGGTGCCCACCGCCTTGCGCTTCGTCTGGGTGACGACGAGCACGCCGACGACCGACCGGTCGGTGCCGGTGATCGGCGCGGCCAGCGCGGCGATGGCCGTGAGGTCGCGCAGCCAGGGCGGGGCCTCGGTGGCGAGGTCGACGCGCCGGGCCTCGGCCCGGGGCATGAGGGCGCGCACCTCGGCGGCGTGCTGGCTGGGGGCCACCTCGACGAGCTCGCTGCCGGCGTCGCCGAGGCGGATCCGCAGGGCCGGCTCGCCCTCGCCGGTCGAGCGCAGGAGCAGGACGGCGTCGTTGGCCCGCAGCAGCTTGCGGGCGGCGGCGAGCACCGACTGCATGATCTCGGTCAGGTCCGTCGAGCGGACGACCGAGGAGACGAACTCGTAGTGCGTCTCGAGGCCCTTGTAGCGGTGGGCGAGGCCCCGGTAGATGCGGTTGCAGGCCAGGCAGGCCACCGCCATGGCGGTGATCAGCAGCCAGACGTGGGGGTGCTCCCACAGCGCGCTGGCCAGCCCGATGCCGATGGCCGCGTTGAGGATGGCGGCGACGGCGCCGGTGCGGGCGATGACGCCGACGGCCCGCCGGCCCGGCCACCGCCGCATGGCGAGGCCGACGACGGCGGCGAGCGCGCCGGCGGCGAGGAGGAACGACGCCGCCAGCCCGGCGAGCAGGGCGAACGCACCCTGCACGCCGACGGGGTCGGCCTCGCCGAGCACGAACCGGAAGACGACGACGGCGACGACCGTCTGGGCCGAGTGGATGGCCAGCTCGTAGGCGGCCTCGAGCGGGTGGCGGATGCGGACGAGCGGCAGGGCGAGGGCGACGCCGGCCAGCCGGGCCAGGACGAGCTCGGTCGGCACCGCGTAGACGAGCCCGACGGCGAGGGGCACGAGCGCGACGTTGAAGCCGTACGACTCGCCGTAGGTGCGCTCGACCCGGAGGGCGAACACCTCGCAGGCGAAGAAGGCGATCGCCAGCTGGAGCCCCGTGACGTCGAGCGGCCCGTCCAGGCGGCCGGCGTCGCGGAGGGCGAGCGCCCAGGTGGCGAGGGCCAGCGCGACGGCGGCGACGCCGACGACCGCCAGGCTGCGGTGGCCGCTGCGCGCTCCGTCCCCCGACAACGATCCCTCCTTCCGGACACCCCCGCAGCACCGTGCCCGACGAGGTGGGCTCGGTCAAGACGATCCGTGCGATTCCTCGCCCCGGATCAGCAAGATTTCCGGCAGATCCCACGCACAGTGGTCAAGATGACACGGATCCGGTCGCACCGTGCGGGAAGACGCGACGGTGCCGGGCCCCCGGGCCCGGCACCGTACCGCGGGATCGTGGCCGTCGCGCGTCGCTTCAGACGGTCACCGGTTCTGGAGCGCCTCGATGAGCTTGGGCAGGACCTTGTGGACGTCGCCCACGATGCCGAGGTCGGCGACCGAGAAGATCGGCGCCTCGGGGTCCTTGTTGATGGCGATGATGTGCTTCGAGCCCTTCATGCCCACGAGGTGCTGGGTGGCGCCCGAGATGCCGGCGGCGATGTAGACGTTGGGCTTCACCACCTTGCCGGTCTGGCCGACCTGGTAGCTGTAGGGCACCCAGCCGGCGTCGACGATGGCGCGGGAGGCGCCCGGCGCACCCTTCAGAAGCTTCGCCAGCTCCTCGATCATCTGGTACTTCTCGGCCTCGCCCAGGCCGCGGCCGCCCGAGACGACCACGTCGGCCTCGTCGAGCTTCGGGCCGGTGGTCTCCTCCACGTGGCGGTTCGTGACCTTGGCCGTGCCGTAGTCGGGCACCTCGATGGTGACGACCTCGGCGGGGCCGCCGCCCGCCGGCTCGGCGGGGAACGACTTGGGCCGGATCAGGGCGATGTTGGGGCCCGGCGTCGTGAACTTCGTGCGGACCAGCTTGGTGCCGCCGAACACCGGCTCGGTCAGCACGACGTCGTCGCCCTCGACCGCGATGTCGGTGTTGTTGGTGATGACCGGCCGGTCGAGCGCCACCGACAGGCGGGCGGCGACGTCCCGGCCCTCGTAGGTGGTGCCGAACAGCAGCAGGTCGGGGGCCTCGCCGCCCTCCGTGATGAGCTTGGCGAGCGCCGACGAGACCGGCACGCCCGGCAGGCTGCCCTGCAGGTCGCCGGTGGCGTAGACCTTGGTGGCGCCGTACTCGCCCAGCGTGCCGGCGATGTCCGACGCGTCGCCGCCGTACACCGCCTCGACGGTGCCGGCGAGCTCCCGGGCCTTGGTGAGTAGCTCGAGGGTGGTGGGGGCGACCGTGCCGTCCGTGGCCTCGGCGTAGACCCAGATGCGGTTCAGAGCCATGTTCGTCCTCTCTCCTGCGTCGGTCCGTGCCCGGGTCAGATGACCTTGAGGTTCTCGAGGAAGGCGACGATCCGGGCGTGGCCCTCGCCGTCGTCCTCGATGATCTCGCCGGCCTCACGCTCCGGGGCGTCCTCGACCGACACGATCTCCTGGCCGGCCCCCGCCGCCCCGACGGTCGAGGGGTCGATGCCGAGGTCCGCGAGCGTCAGCTGCTCGACCGGCTTCGACTTGGCGGCCATGATGCCCTTGAAGCTGGGGTACCGGGGCTCGACGACGCCGGCGGTCACCGACACGACGGCCGGCAGCGTGGTCTCGACCTCGTCGTAGCCGGCCTCGGTCTGGCGGTGGACCTTGACGGTCTCGCCGTCGATCTCGATGTGCTTGGCGAACGTGATCGACGAGACGCCGAGCAGCGCGGCGATCTGCTCGGGCACGGTGCCGGTGTAGCCGTCGCTCGACTCGGTGCCGGCCAGCACGAGGTCGGGCTCGGCGCGCTTGATGGCGGCGGCCAGCACCTTGGCGGTGTCGAGGGCGCCGGCGCCGGACAGCGCGTCGTCCGACACCAGGATCGCCTTGTCGGCCCCCATGGCCAGCGCGGTGCGCAGACCACCGGTCTCGCCGTTGGGCGCCATCGAGACGAGGGTGACCTCACCGCCACCCGCGGCGTCGACCAGCTGCAGCGCCATCTCGACGCCGTAGCTGTCCGACTCGTCGAGGATCAGCTTGCCGCTGCGATCGAGGGTGTTGTCCGCCTCGAGCTTCCCGGGCTCGGCCGGATCCGGGATCTGCTTCGCGCATACGACCACGTTCATGGTCAGCCATCGTGCCCCTCGTCCGGCCACCCGACCAAATCGCCCCGCGTGCAAATGACCGCGCGGTAACCGGCTGGTCGCGGGCGGTGCAGTAGGTTCCGGCCGCTGTGAAGCTCGTGCTGCTGGTCAACTCCCGGGCCTCGTCGGTGACGCCCCGCGCCCGCGTCGTCATCGGCAAGGCGCTGTCGGCCGACCACGAGGTCACGGTGGTGGAGACCAGCCGGCGGGGCCACGCCACCCGCCTGGCCCGGGGGGCGGCGGCCTCGGGCGTCGACGTCGTCGTCGCGCTGGGCGGCGACGGCACGCTCAACGAAGCGGCCAACGGGCTGGCCGGCACCGGCTGCGCGCTCGCGCCGCTGCCCGGCGGGTCGACCAACGTCTTCGCCCGCACCATCGGCCTGCCGAACGACCCCATCGAGGCGACCGGCGTGCTGCTCGACGCCCTCGCCGGCCGCTCGATCCGCCGGGTCGGGCTCGGCTCGGTCAACGGCCGCTACTTCCTGTTCCACACCGGCGTCGGCTTCGACGCCGCGGTCGTCGAGCAGGTCGAGCGCCGCTCGGGGCTCAAGCGCTACGCCGGCCACCCGCTCTTCGTCTACGCCGGCGTCGACACCTGGATCCGCCACTACGACCGCAGCCGGCCCCGGTTCGCGGTCTCGTTCCCGCCCGAGGCCGGGGACGACGTCATCGACGACGCCTACCTGACGATCGTCCTCAACACCAACCCCTACACGTTCCTCGGCAACCGCCCGCTCGACCTGGCACCCGAGGCGACCCTCGACCGGGGCCTCGCCGCGGTCACCGTGCGGACGATGGCCTTCACCCGCTTCCTCCCGATCATCGCCTCGGCGCTCGGCCGGGGCGCGCTGCTGCGCCGCAGCCGCTGGGTCGACCACCGCACCGACCTGCCGGGGCTCACCGTGCGGGCCTACGGCCCGGTGCCCTACCAGGTCGACGGCGACCACCTCGGCGACGCCGAGGAGCTCGACTTCCGCCACGAGCCCGACGTGCTCGACCTCGTGATCCCCTGACCGGGCACGCCGGCGGGGGCCGGCCGGCGCGGGCTCAGGCGGCGGGCGCCCGGCCGAGCGCGGCGAGGGCGACGTCGGGCACGTCGGTGACGACCCCGTCGACCCCGACCTCCGCCAGCCAGCGGATGCGGTCGGGCTCGTTGCAGGTCCAGGTGTTCACGGCGACGCCGGCCTCGTGCGCCGCGGCCACCAGCTCGGGCGTCACCGCGCTGTGGTGGGGGTGCAGGGCGCCGTGGCCGTGGTCGGCGGCCTCGGCGACCAGGGCGGCCACCGGGTCGTCGCCGGGGCCCCCGGGCAGGGGGCCGAAGACGAGCCAGCCGGTGGCGAGGCCGGGGTCGAGGTTGCGCACGCGGTCCAGCGTGGGCAGGTGGAAGCACGACACGAGCAGCCGGGCGCGCTCGGCGGCCGGCCGGGAGGCCAGCACCTCGACGACGGCGTCGGCGAGCGCGGCCGTCTCGTCGAAGTCGACGTCGGTGGGCCAGTTCTTGATCTCGACGTTGACCAGGTCGAGGCCGGCGCAGGCGTCGAGCGCGGCGGCCAGGTCGGGCACCTCGTCGGGCAGCGCCGACCACGGCGTCTCGACGATGGCCCGGCCGTCGGCCAGGTGGGCGTCGTGGTGGACCGCGAGGCGACCGTCCCTGGTGCGGCGCACGTCGAGCTCGACCCCGTCGGCCCCGAGGGCGGCCGCGGCGCGGAAGGACTCGAGCGTGTTCTCCGGGGCGCGACGGGGGGCGCCGCGGTGTCCGATCACGTGTGCCACTGGCAAACTCCTTCTTTGACGGTGGAAAAAACCCTTGCCCACCGGTCGAAACAGCCGTTATCGTTGCTCCGTCACAGCCACACGCACTTTCTCCGGTGTTGTCTGCGGTGGCATGTGAAACTCGTCACAAATCTCGGTGACCCGATTCCGCCGTGGAGGTCCCGTGGCCCTGACGCAGAGCCGCAGTCTGTCCCTGTCCATCGAGCGCGACGACTGGCGCGACCACAGCGCCTGTCGTGACACCGACCCCGACCTGTTCTTCCCCGTGGGCACCACCGGCCCGGCGATCGAGCAGATCGAGAACGCCAAGGCCGTCTGCCGCGTGTGCGAGGTGCAGCAGCAGTGCCTCGACTACGCCCTCGCCACGAACCAGGACAGCGGCATCTGGGGCGGCACCTCCGAGGAGGAGCGCCGTGCGCTGCGCCGCCAGTGGGTGGCGCGGCAGCGCCGGGCCTCGGCCTGAGGTCCTCCTGACGACGAGCTGGGGAAGCTGGGGACGCTGGGGAGCCCCCGCCGCGGGGCGCACGCCGTCTGAGGCGGGCGGACACCTCAGGGCGCGACCGGCACCCGCAGCGCCACCTGCGTGCCCGGTCGCCCGCCCTCCCCGTCACCGGACCGGATCGTGATCTCGCCGGCCAGGTCGCTGGTCACGAGCGTGCGCACGATCGACAGCCCGAGCCCGGTGGCGTTGTCGAGGTCGAACCCCTCGGGCAGGCCGACCCCGTCGTCGGCCACCTCGAGCGTGAGCGCGTCGTCGGTCCGGTCGATCGTGACCGTCACCCGCCCGGGCTCGTCCTCGGTGAGGTCGAGCTCGGGCGGGTAGGCGTGGTCGACGGCGTTCTGCAGCAGCTCGTTGAGCACGACGGCCAGCGGGGTGGCGATGCCGGCCGGCAGGATGCCGCCGTCGCCCCGCACCTCGAAGCGGATGGGGTGGTCGGGCGAGATCATGCTGTCGGCCACCATCGCGACCACCGGCTTGACGACGTCGACGAAGGGCACGTCGTCGCCGGCCTCCCGGGACAGGATCTCGTGGACGAGCGCGATCGACCGGATGCGCCGCACCGACTCCTCGATCGCCGTGCGGGCCTCGGCGCTGTCGAGGCGCCGCCCCTGCAGGCGCAGCAGCGAGGAGATCGTCTGCAGGTTGTTCTTCACCCGGTGGTGGATCTCCCGGATGGTGGCGTCCTTGGACAGCAGCAGCAGGTCGCGCCGGCGCAGCTCGGAGATGTCCCGGAGCAGGACGACCGCCCCGGAGACGGCACCGTGGTCGAGCAGCGGGATGCCCCGCATGAGCACGGTGATGTCGAGGCCCCGGTTGAGCTCCTCGGTGACCGGCAGCCCCGTGGCGAAGACGCTGCTCACGACCGTCTCGTCCAGGCCCAGCTCGGAGAACCGCAGGCCCTCGGCGTTGGCGTGCACGCCCAGGCGGTGCAGCGTCGACACCGCGTTCGGCGACGAGTACTCCACCCGGCCGGAGGCGTCGAGCACGATGACGCCGTCGCCCACCCGGGGCGCCTCCTCCGTCTCGACGTCCTCGGCGGCGAACGGGAAGTCGCCGTTGGCGATCATGCGGGCGAAGCGGTTGAACACGTCGACGTAGGTCCGCTCCAGCTCGCCCGGCTGGCGCCCGAACGACGGCGTCGACTCCCGGGTCATGACGGCGACGACCCGCCCCTTGTGGCGGACCGGGATGCACAGCACCCGCACCCGCTCCTTCAGCGGTGAGATCGTGATCTCGCCCTCGATGATCTCGCCCAGCCGGTAGGCCCGGGCGACGAGCGGGCGCTCCTCCTCCTCGAGCACCGTGCCGACCCAGTCGGCCCGGTACACCGTCTGGGCGGTCGTCGGGCGCACCTGCGCCAGCACGACGAAGCGGTTGCCGCCGTTCTCGCGGGGCTCGCCCACGACGCCGAACAGCAGCAGGTCAGCGAAGCAGAAGTCGGCCAGCAGGCCCCAGCTCGCCGCCAGGCGCTGGAGGTGGGCGATCGCCTCGGGGTCGAGGCGGGTGAAGAAGCGGGCGAGCTCCGCGAGGCTGGCCATCGGCGTCGATTCTCGCAGCTGATCCGGCAGCCCGGCGCGCGCTCAGCGCCACAGCGCGGCGCCGAGCTCGAGCAGCCCCGCGAGGTCGGTGATGTCGTGGTCGGCGTAGGGCACGGTCGCCACGACGTCCGCGTGCCGGGACAGCTCGTGGCGCTGCTCGGCCTCGCGGGTGGCGACGACCTGGAAGTTGAGGAAGCTCTCCCCCACCTCGGCCAGCACCCGGGCCACCTGGGCCGGGTCGCCGGTCCGGGGCACGGCGGCGGCGACGGCCTCGGCCAGCGGCCGGGGGTCGCGGGCCAGGCGCAGGGCGACGCGGGTGGCGTCGCGGTCGAGGAACCAGGTCGGCAGGACCTTGTTGAGGACGACCGCCCCCAGCGAGAAGCGCCGCCGCCGCAGCGCCTCGATGAAGAAGTCGGCCTCCCGCGCCGGGGAGGGCTCGAGGGTCGAGACGACGACGAAGGTCGTGCGCTTGTCCGACAGCGTGCGCTCGACGGCCCGGGCCCGCTCGACGAAGCCGTCGTACATCGTCTGGAAGAGCAGGAAGAACTCGGCGATGTCCTGCAGGAACTGGGTGCCGAGGATGCGGTCCGCCACCGTGTAGAAGGGCCGGGACGCCACCGTGAAGGCCCGGCTGCGGGCCGGGACGGTGAGCCAGCGCAGCAGCCGGCTGGAGAAGAAGTCCGCCATCCGCTCGGGCGCCTCGAGGAAGTCGATGGCGTTGCGGGTGGGCGGGGTGTCCACGACGATCAGGTCGTAGCGGCCGGACGCGTGGATCTCGTAGAGCCGCTCCATGGCGATGTAGTCGTGGCTCTGCACGAACCGGCCGGTGATGTTCTCGTAGAGCGGGTTGGCCAGGATGGCGTCCCGGGTGGCGGCGTCGGGCGCGTGGCTGCGGACCAGCTCGTCCCACGACTGCTTGGTGTCGAGCATCGCCGCCCACAGCTCGCCCCGGGGCTCGACGCCGGCGGCGGCGAACAGCTCGTCGGGGATGCGGGTCTCGACGTTGCCGAACCGCTCGAGCCCCAGCGCGTTGGCCAGCCGCCGGGCGGGGTCGACGGTGATGACCAGCACCTTACCGCCCAGGTGGGCGGCGGCCATGGCGGCGGCGGCCGCCGCCGTCGTCGTCTTGCCGACGCCCCCGGCGCCGCAGCAGATGACGATCTCCTTGGCCGCCAGCAGCGGCTCGAGCGAGGTGGCCACGGGGCTCGCGCGGTCGGCCGCCACGGTCAGTACCCCAGCTCGGCGCCGAGGGCCTCGGCGATCTTGGCCGTCGCCCGCACGCCGTGGGTCCGCTGGAACAGCTCGGGGACGTAGAGCAGGTCGACGCCGGGCGGCAGGCCGGCCCGCAGGTCGGCCAGGTGCTCGGCCCGGGTGCGGCGCATGCGCACGGCCAGCTCGGCGCCGTCCAGCACGACGTCCACCTCCCCGCCGACGGCCTCCCGCAGCGCGGCGGTGCCCTCGGGCGTGCGCAGCTCCCGGAACAGCTCCTCCTCGCCCCGGGTGAACAGCTCGGGCAGCACCCGGTTGACGACCACGGCGGCGAGGTCGACGGTGGTCTCCTCGGCCAGTCGGGCCGACAGCTCGAGGGTCTCGTTGACCGGCATCTCCTCCGGCGTGGCCACGACGACCACGCCGGTCTGGGCCGGGTCGGAGAGGATCTCGAGCATCCAGCCGGTCTGGTCGCGCACCGTGCCCACCCGGACCAGCTCGTTGATGGCCTGGGGGGCGGCGAGCTGGCCGACGATGTGCCCGGAGGCGGCGGCGTCGACGACGACGATGTCGTAGTGCCGCTCCCGGACCTCGTAGGCGAGCTTGCCGACGACGAGGATCTCCTTGACGCCCGGAGCGGCGTTGGCGACGAAGTCGAACGTGCGGGCCAGCGGGCCGATGCGCGACAGCAGCGGCAGCTTGAGCTGCAGGCCGAGGTACTCGCGCAGCGAGGCCTCGGTGTTCATCGACATGGCCCACAGGCCGGGCGCGACCTCCCGGGGCGTGAACTCGGTCGGCTCGGTCTCGAACGCGTCGGCCACGTGCCCCTTGGCGTCGACCTCGCACAGCAGCGTCCGCCGCCCCTGGGAGGCGGCGAGCTGGGCGAGGCCGGCGGCGATGGTCGTCTTGCCCACACCGCCCTTGCCGGTGACGAACACGAGACGGCGATCGAGCAGGGCGACCATCAGCGGGTGCGAGGCGGTGGCACGTCCCGTCGGGCCGGCGGGGTCAGGTCCCGAAGCCGATGCGCCGGCTGGTCGGCGACGCGTCGATCTCGACCCAGGCGATCTTGTCGACCGGCACGCCGTACTGGCGGCCGCGGCGATCGGTGAACCACAGCATGCCGCCGTCCGCGACCGACGCGTCGATGTGCTCGCGCACGGCGTCGGTGTCGGCGTCCTGGGCGAGCGAGACCTCGATCTCCCGCGGTGAGTTCTTGACCCCGATGCGGACGTCCACGTGTTCCTCCTGTCTCAGGCGGCGGTCATCGTAGGGCCCGCCCGGCCCGATCACCGAGACCGGGCCCCGGGCGGCGTCACGAGAAGCGGCGGCGCAGCCGCTCCAGGCGGGCGTCCCAGCGGCGCCCGGCGGCCTGCGCCCAGGCGGCCAGCTCGTCGAGGGGCGCGCTCACGACCGTGAACCGGGTCTCGCGCCCGACGCGGGTGGCCTCGACCAGCCCGGCCGACCGCAGCACGGCGAGGTGCTTGGCGATCGCCTGGCGGGTGACCGGGAGGCGGTCGGCCAGCGCGGTGGCCGTGACCGGCCCCTCCTCGGCGACGGCGCGCAGGACGCGCCGGCGGGTGGCGTCGGCCAGGGCGGCGAAGACGGCGTCGTCCGGCTCGTCGGGGTGCTCGGCACCCGGGGCGGCGGGCTCAGGCGACGCCGGCACGGGCGGCCACGAACAGCAGCTCGAGGCCGAGGAGGCGGCGGTCCCAGCGGTCGAGCGCGCACCGGGCCCACCCGGGCGCCCGGGCCGGGGCGCCGACCGGGGCCCGCGGCGCGGCCAGCCGGACCTCGGTGACCTCGACGCGGGTGCCGCCGTCGTCGAGGGGCGTGAGCACGACCGACACGGTGGACGCGTCGCCACCGTCGTCGTCGCGCCACCAGGTCCACACGAGCCGCTCGGGCGCGACGACCTCGTCGACGCGCAGGGTGCGGGCGGCGGCGTCGGGGTCGTCGAGCCACAGCGCCCGCTCGTCGGGGTCGGCGACGGCGTGCCAGACCTCCTCGGGCCGGGCCTCGACCTCGACGGCCCGGCGCACGACGGCCGGCGCGGCGTCGGTGGGCGGTGGGGTCCCGGGCGTCTCCTCCGGCATGACCGCAACTCTACAGTTGCGCGTCCCCCGGCCCACCCCTAGCCTGATCCGCAACCAATCGGTTGCGCGAACGCACGTGGCAGGCAGGAGGCCGAGCAGTGCTGATCCCCACCGTCATCGAGACCACCGCCCGGGGCGAGCGGGCCTACGACATCTACTCCCGGCTGCTGCGGGAGCGCATCGTCTTCCTGGGCGGCGCGCTCGACGAGAGCGTCGCCAACCTCGTCATCGCCCAGCTCCTCCACCTCGAGGGCGAGGACCCGGCGCGGCCGATCAGCCTGTACATCAACTCCCCCGGCGGCGACATGACCGCCCTGTTCGCCGTCTACGACGCCATGCAGTACCTCGGCCCGCCGATCCACACCGTGTGCGTCGGCCAGGCGGCCTCGGCGGCCGCCGTGCTCCTCGCCGCCGGCGAGCCCGGCCAGCGCAGCGTGCTGCCCAACGCCCGCGTGCTCATCCACCAGCCCCACGGCGGCGCCCAGGGCCAGGCGGCCGACCTGGAGATCGCGGTGCGGGAGATGGTCGAGATGCGGGAGCGGATGGTCGACATCCTCGTCGAGCGCACCGGCCAGCCCCGCGAGCGCATCGTCGCCGACATCGACCGGGACCACATCTTCCGCGGCGAGGCGGCCGTCGCCTACGGCCTGGTCGACCAGGTCATCACCCACCGCCGGGCCCGGGCCGCCGCGGGCGCCGCGGCCTAGTCGGGGCCGGGCGCGCCCGTCTCGGTCCAGGGCGGCGCGCCCTCGCCGGGGGCCGCCGGCGGCTCGACCGGCACCGCCTCCCAGCCCCGGGCCTCGATGACCAGCGCCCCCGCCGGCTCGACGTCGCCGAGCGCCGTCGCCACCCCCCGACCCCGCTCGGCGGGTGGCGACGCCGAGCCGGCCCGCACGAGCACCAACGGCGCGGCGCCGACCGGCGCGTCGGGCTCGTACACCGCGACGACGTACCCGCCGCTCCCCGGGCTGCGCCGGGCCGGGAACAGCCGCGCCAGCCAGCCCACGACGTCCGGCCCCCGACCCCCGGCCGGGGCCGGCCACCACTGGATCTTGACCCGGTGGCGGGCGACCGGCCCGTGCTCGAGCCGGGCCCGCAACAGCGCCCGCTGGGCGGCGAACCAGCCCTCGGCCCCCGCGCCCACGGCGGTCAACCGATGCGCAGCTCGGAGTGGTAGATGCGGGTCGGTGCCAGCTCGACGTCGATCGCCTCGGCGATCCGGGCGAAGGCCTGCGCGGCCTCACCCTCGGGCTCGGTCACCACGATCGGGGCGCCGGTGTCGGCCCCCTCGCGCAGCGCCGGGACGAGCGGCACCTGGCCGATCAGCGGGACGCCGAGGCGCCGTGCCAGGTCGGCCCCGCCGCCGGCGCCGAACAGCTCGTAGCGCTTGCCGTCGTCGCCGGTGAACCACGACATGTTCTCGATGACGCCCTTGACCTCGAGGTTGACCTTGCGGGCCATGAAGGCGGCCCGCTGGGCCACCCGCTGGGCGGCCGGCTGCGGCGTCGTCACCACGTAGACCTCGGACCGGGGCAGGAACTGCGACATGCTGAGCGAGATGTCGCCCGTGCCCGGCGGCAGGTCGATGACGAGGAAGTCGGGGTCGTCCCAGTACACGTCGGTGAGGAACTGCTCCAGCGCCTTGTGGAGCATGGGCCCCCGCCAGATGACCGGCTGGTCGTCGGCGGCGAAGAACCCCATCGAGATGCAGCGCACCCCGTGGGCCTCCGGCGGCACGAGCATCTGGTCGATGACGACCGGCGGGCGGTCGACCCCGAGCATGCGGGGGATGGAGAAGCCCCACACGTCGGCGTCCACCACGGCGACGTCCTTGCCCCGCCGGGCCAGCGCGACGGCGAGGTTGGTCGTGATCGACGACTTGCCGACGCCGCCCTTGCCCGAGGCGACGAGCAGCACCCGGGTCGTGTTGCCCGGCTCGGCGAAGGGGATGGCCCGCCCCTGGGCGTGGCCGTGGGCCGGCCGGCTGCCCGCCGTCGCCGCCGGGTCGCCGTGCAGCCGCTCCCGCAGCGCCGCCCGCTCCTCGTCGGTCATGACCGTGAACTCGACGTCCACGTCGGTGACGCCGTCCAGCGTGCGCAGGGCGGACCGCACCCGGCTGTCGATCTCGTTGCGGAGGGGGCACCCGGCGACCGTGAGCGCCACGGTGACGGCCACCCGGCCGCCGTCGACCTCGACGCGGCGCACCATGTCGAGGTCGACGATGCTGCGGTGCAGCTCGGGGTCGGTGACCGGGCGGAGGGCCTCGAGGACCTGGTCTTCGGCGACGGGCATGGCGCTCCTGACGGGCAGACGTGCTGGCCGGGCGCCCGAGGCACCGCGACGGGCGCCCGAGGGATTACCACTACGGGCGTAGGTACAATACCGGCCGTGGATCGGCCGCCCCTCTCCCCGACCGACTTCGCCTCCGCGGTGAGCGCGATCACGTCGGCGTTCGGCGATCCCACCCGCCGGGAGATCTACCTCTACGTCCACGAGAACCCCGACGGCGTGACGGCGGCCGAGGTGGCCGAGCGGTTCGACCTGCACCCCAACGTCGCCCGCCACCACCTCGACAAGCTGGTGGCCGGCGCCTACGTCGAGGTGGCGCTGGAGCGCCCGGCCGGCCGGGGCGCGGGACGGCCCTCGAAGGTCTACCGGGTGGCCACGCCGGAGATCACCCTCGACCTGCCGCTGCGCCACGCGGACGTCCTCGTCGAGCTGCTCGGCCGGGCGCTCGCCGAGCTCGGCCACGAGCGCGCCGAGGCGCTGGCCGAGGACGTCGGCGTCGACTACGGGCGGGCGCTCGCCGCCTCCATGTCCCCGGGGTCCGACACGCACCGGTCGTTCCAGGCCGCGCTGCACGCCGTCGCCGACGCCCTCACCGCCCACGGCTTCGCCGCCCACGCCGAGCGCCACGGCGACCAGCTGCGCATCGTCAGCGAGCACTGCCCGTTCGGCGGCGCCGCCATCGAGCACCCGGTCATCTGCGCCGTCGACCGGGGCATGGTCCGGGGCATGCTCGCCGGCCTCTACGGCCACGAGCTCGTCACCGAGACCGCGCTCTCGCTGCCCACCGGCGGCGAGCGCTGCGTGACCTCGGTGCAGGACGTCGAGCCGGCCGCCCCCGGCACCTGAGGCGGCGGCGGAGCGGGCCGTGACCGGTCGCACCTACCTCGACCACGCCTCGACCTCGCCGCTGCGCCCCGAGGCCCGGGCCGCCCTCGTCGCCGCCCTCGACCTGCCCGGGGACCCGGGGCGGGTGCACGCCGAGGGCATGGCCGCCCGCGCCGCCCTCGAGGAGGCCCGGGGGCAGGTGGCCGGGCTGCTCGGCGCCCGCCCCCGCGAGGTCGTGTTCACGAGCGGCGCCACCGAGGCCATCGCGGCCGCGTGCTGGGGGGCGGCGGCCCGGGGCACCGCCCGCCGCACCGGCGAGCGGGCGGCCGCCCCCGACGGGCGGGGCCACCAGGTCGCCGCCGCGGTCGAGCACTCGGCCGTGCGGCGGGCGGCGGCCCGCCACGGCGAGGTCACCGTCGTGCCGGTCGATCGGCACGGCGCCGTCGACCTCGACGCGCTGGTGGCGGCCATCCGCCCCGACACCGCCCTGGTGCACGTGCAGTGGGGCAACCACGAGGTCGGCACCTGCCAACCGGTCGAGGAAGTGGTGCGCCGCTGCCGCGAGCGCGGGGTGCTGGTGCACGTCGACGCCGCCCAGGCCGCCGGCCGGCTCCCGATCTCGTTCGGCGAGCTCGGCGCGGACC
>PKRH01000223.1 GCA_017577565.1 Thermoanaerobacterales bacterium
GACTCCAGCTCGGTGATGAAGTCCAGCTGCCGGCCCAGCAGGTTCTGGTTGCGGCGGCCGAGGTTCACGAAGCTGTCCGCGATGTTGCGGCGCAGCACCGCCTGCTCCACCGCCAGATCCAGCGCCGTGTCCTGGACGGTGTTCAGGGCGGCCGAGACGTCCGCCACCTCGTCGCGCGTGGTGACGGCGATCGGCTCGACCTCGGGCACCACCACGTCCTCGCCGAGCGGCGTCTGCAGGATCTCCATGACGGCCTCGGGCAGGCGCCGCTCCGCCATGTCCTTCGCCTGCCGCGTCAGCGCCCGGAGCGGCCGCGTGATCGACCGCGACACCAGCCACGTGACGGTCGTGGCCATGAGCACCGACAGCGCGGCGAGGGCGATGAACCACCGCTGCCGGGCCACGGCGGCGTCGACCAGCTCGTCGGCGTGCTCGGTGAGCGTGTCGCTGACGTTGCGACGGAAGACGGTGTAGCCGAAGGTGTCGGGGTCCTCGCCGGCCGAGTAGGTCATGACGCCGACCAGGTCGACGGTGCCGGTGGCGATGGCCTCGTCGACGACCTGGGGGAAGCGCTGGATCTCCTCGGCCGCGAACAGCGCCTCGACGTGCTCCCGGTAGCGGCCGGTGCCCTTGGTGACGATGAGCTGCTCGTTCATCCGGAGCTGGCCGAGGTGGCTCGCCACCTCGGCCAGCTCCTGCGGGGTGTTGAGGCCGTCGGGGTTGCTGCCGCCCACCTGGGCGAGCAGCAGGTGCTTGACGAGGATGGCGATGAGGTCGGTCTGGCGAGCGCTGAGGTCGACCAGCTCGGCGCCCCGGCGGAGCTCGGGGTCGTCCACGGCCAGCGAGACGCGCTTGTTGGCGTCGAAGAACGCCGCCATGAGCTCGGTGTAGCCGTCGAAGATGCCGCTGACGACGTCGATGTTCTGCAGGTTGCGGGACTCCTCGGGGGCGCTGTCGACCTGCCGGCGCAGGTCGTCGAGCGCCGCCATGGCCTCGATGGCCGGGCGGTAGGCGGCCTCGACCTCGCCGCCCCGCGACTCGACCTCGTTGCGGAGGACCGCGAGCGCCTCGTCGACCGTCCGGCGGGCCTCGGCGTTGTCCTCGACGGGCAGGGCGAAGTCGTCCTCGGCGCCGAGGAGGTAGACGGCGGCGGCGTTGCGCTCGTTCTCCAGCATGCTGAGGAGGCTGGTCGGCCCGATGGAGGCCTCGGCCAGCGCCGCCTGCTGGCGGGCCCGGTCGGCGTCCTGCGACGACTTGACGACCTCGAGGACGGTCACGACCACCAGCGCGAACAGGGGCACGGTCAGGGCCCCTGCGAGCTTCATGCGGATCGGGATCCGGCGCATCGTGCCTCCCCGTGGGACGGTGAACGAGGGCGCCCTGCGACTGCCAGCACGGAGCGCGGGCCACGCGCGCACACGGCTTGCACGCGTGGGTGACGGTCCGTGAGATCCCCAGCAATCACAGTCGCTGGGGCCATCTTCGCGGACGAGCAGGGGCGGAGTCACGTGTCACCGCGCCCCGCGCGCGTCAGCACGCACCGTGCGGACGATGTGCGACGGTGCGTGCCGAGGTGCAGCGATCAGTGGTTTCGGCCGGACTCCTCGAGACCCCGGCGGACGCCGGCGCTGAAGCGGGAGAGCAGGTCGTAGACGTCCTGCGCGCCGGACCGGGGCGCGGCACCGCCGTCGCCGGCCGCCGGGCCGGCCGGACCGGGCGCCGGTGCGGGCGGGGGCGTCGGCGCGGCGCCCTGCCCGTCCGCCGGCGGTTGACCGTCGCCCGAGCCGGTCCCGCGGCGCAGGCTGAGGGGCGTCAGGTTGGGCATCTGGGCACCCCGCACCCGGCGGGGGAGGCCGCTCGGGGTCATGCCGTCACCGCCGTCACCGCCGGGCGCGGGCCGGCCCGGGGGCGAGCCCGCGGGCGTCGCCGGGCCCGGCACCGGGCCGCCGGGCCGACCGGCCCCGCCGACGCCGGGCG
>PKRH01000065.1 GCA_017577565.1 Thermoanaerobacterales bacterium
TCGTGGGAGCCGTCGCCCCGCCCGAACCAGCCGCTCGACCGGCCCTTCGCCTGGGTGCTGGTGCGCATCGACGGGGCGGACACCAGCATGCTCCACGCCCTCGACGCCGGCTCGCCCGACGCGGTCTCCACCGGCATGCGGGTGCGGGTGCGCTGGGCCGAGGAGCGCGCCGGGGCCATCACCGACATCGCCTGCTTCGAGCCCGCCGGCGACGACGGGGAGGGCGGGGCATGAGCGGGCTCGTCCTGCCCGAGCGCCTGCGGGACCTCGAGCCCGTCCGCAGCATCCGCACCCCCGCCCGGCTCGAGTACACGTACACGGCCGGCCAGGCCACCTCGCGCTTCCTGCGGGGCATCGCCCAGCGGAAGATCCTCGGCGAGCGCTGCCACGTCTGCGGCAAGGTCATCCTGCCGCCCCGTGGCGCCTGCCCGGTCGACGGCGTCCCCACCCACGAGCAGGTCGAGCTGCCCGACCGGGGGACGATCACCACCTTCTGCGTGGTGAACGTGAAGTTCTCCGGGTCGGCCATGGAGCTGCCCTACGTCTGCGCCACCGTCGTGCCCGACGGCAGCGACATGGGGCTCTTCGGCATGGTGCAGGAGATCCCCTTCGACCGGATCCGCATCGGCATGCGGGTCGAGGCGGTGTGGGACGACGAGCCCCGCCCCGACCTCGCCTCGATCAAGTGGTGGCGGCCGACCGGCGAGCCCGACGTCCAGGTCGACGAGGGGAGGGGAGCGTGATGCGGGAGGTCGCGGTCGTCGCCTTCGCCCAGACCCGGCACGAGCGCCGCCAGCAGGCCCTCAACGAGGTCGAGATGCTCATGCCCGTCCTCCACCAGGTGAAGGAGGAGCTGGGCATCGACCAGTCCCAGATCGACTTCACCTGCTCGGGCAGCACCGACTACCTGGCCGGCACGGCGTTCAGCTTCGTCACCACCCTCGACGCCGTCGGCGCCTGGCCGCCGATCGTCGAGAGCCACGTCGAGATGGACGCCGCCTGGGCCCTCTACGAGGCCTGGGTGAAGATCCAGACCGGCGAGGCCGACACCGCCCTCGTCTACGGCTACGGGAAGTCGTCGCCCGGCTCGCTGCGCGACGTGCTGTCCCGCCAGCTCGACCCCTACTACGTCGCGCCCCTGTGGCCCGACAGCGTGGCCCTCGCCGCCCTGCAGGCCCGGGCCTGCCTCGACGCCGGGATCACGACGGTCGAGGAGATGGCCGAGATCGCGGCCCGCAGTCGCCGGGCCGCCGAGAGCAACCCCTACGCCCAGCTGCGGGGGTCGGAGGACCCGTCGGTCCTGCTGGAGGAGCCCGAGATCGCCCCGCCGCTGCGCCGCCACGACTGCCCGCCGATCAGCGACGGCGCAGCCGCGGTCGTCCTCGCCGCCGGCGACCGGGCCCGCGAGCTGACCGACCGGCCCGTGTGGATCCGGGGGATCGACCACCGCATCGACGCCCACGCCCTCGGCGTGCGCGACCTCACCGCCTCGCCCTCGACCGCGCTGGCGGCGGAGCGGGCCGGCGTCGCCGACGGCCCCGTCGACCTCGCCGAGCTCCACGCGCCGTTCACCCACCAGGAGGTCGTCCTCCGCCGGGCGCTCGGCCTCGGCGACGACGTGGTGGTCAACCCGTCCGGCGGGCCCCTGGCGGCCAACCCGCTCATCGCCGCCGGCCTGATCCGCATCGGCGAGGCCGCCGCCCGCATCGCCCGGGGCGAGGCCCGACGGGCCGTCGCCCACGCCACCAACGGACCGTGCCTGCAGCAGAACCTCGTGTGCGTCCTGGAGGGGAGCGACTGATGGGCAAGGAGCGCGTCGCGGTCGTCGGCATCGGCCAGACGAAGCACCAGGCCACCCGCGGCGACGTCTCGATCGCCGGCCTCGTGCGGGAGGCGGTGGTCGAGGCCCTGGAGGACGCCCAGATGACCTGGGCCGACATCGACGCCGTCGTCCTCGGCAAGGCGCCCGACTTCTTCGAGGGCGTGATGATGCCCGAGCTCTACCTCGCGGAGGCCATCGGCGCGGTGGGCAAGCCCCTGCTCCGGGTCCACACCGCCGGCTCGGTCGGCGGCTCGACGGCGCTCGTCGCCGCCAGCCTGATCCAGGCCCGCATCCACCGCCGGGTGCTGGCCGTGGCGTTCGAGAAGCAGTCCGAGAGCGAGGCCATGTGGGCGCTGACGCTGCCCATCCCGTTCTCGCCGCCGCTGGTGGCCGGGGCCGGCGGCTACTTCGCCCCCCACGTCCGGGCCTACATGCGGCGCTCGGGGGCCCCGGACCACATCGGCATCCTCGTGGCCCTGAAGGACCGCACCAACGCCCTGAAGAACCCCAAGGCGCACCTCCACGAGGAGGGCATCACCTTCGAGTCGGTGCGGGACTCGATCATGCTGTGGGACCCGATCCGCTACTCGGAGACCTGCCCGTCGTCCGACGGGGCCTGCGCCGTCGTCCTGACCGACGAGGCCGGCGGCGACGCCGCCGACTCGCCGGCGTGGGTGCTGGGCGGGGCCATGCGGTCGGAGCCCACGATGGCGCCCGGCCGCGACGAGGTGAACCCCCGGGCCGGCCGGGAGTGCGCCGCCGACGTCTACCGCCAGGCCGGCATCACCGACCCCCGGCGGGACATCGACGTCGCCGAGGTCTACGTGCCGTTCTCGTGGTACGAGCCGATGTGGCTGGAGAACCTCGGCTTCGCCGAGGAGGGCGCGGGCTGGAAGCTCGTCGAGGAGGGGGCCACGGCCATGGACGGCGACATCCCCTGGAACCCCTCCGGCGGGGTGCTGTCGTCCAACCCCATCGGCGCGTCGGGCCTCATCCGCTTCGCCGAGGCGGCGCTGCAGGTCCGGGGCCGGGCCGGCGAGCACCAGATCGACGGCGCCCGGGTCGCCCTGGGCCACGCCTACGGTGGCGGCTCGCAGTTCTTCGCCATGTGGGTCGTCGGCGCCGACAAGCCGACGTCGTGACCACGGGCCCGGCCACCGACGGCAGCGGAGGAGGACGACGATGGGACGTCTCGAGGGCAAGGTGGCGATCATCACCGGCGCGGCCCGGGGCCAGGGCGAGGCCGAGGCCCGCCTGTTCGTGGCCGAGGGCGCGCGGGTGCTGCTCGCCGACATCCGCGACGAGGAGGGCGAGGCCGTCGCCGCCGACCTCGGGGACGCCGCCGCCTACGTCCACCTCGACGTCACCGACGCGGCCCAGTGGGAGGCCGCGGTCGCGCACGCCGAGGAGCGGTTCGGGCCGGTGTCGGTGCTCGTCAACAACGCCGGGATCCTGCACTTCGCGCCGATCGACCGCACCGACCCCGAGGACTTCGAGCGGGTCCTGCGGGTCAACGTCCACGGCGTCTTCCTCGGCATCCGCGCGGTGACGCCCTCGATGGTCCGGGCCGGCGGCGGCTCGATCGTCAACATCTCGTCCACCGCGGGCCTGCAGGGCCTGCCGTCGCTCGGGGCCTACGTCGCCAGCAAGTGGGCCGTCCGGGGCCTGACGAAGACCGCGGCCATGGACCTCGGGCCCAAGGGCATCCGGGTCAACTCCGTGCACCCGGGGGGCATCGACACGCCCATGGTGGCCGGCACGCCCGCGGACGCCCCGTTCTACAAGCGCCTGCCGGTGCCCCGGATGGGGCGGCCCGAGGAGGCGGCCCGGGCGGTGCTCTTCCTGGCCTCGGACGAGTCGAGCTACGTCACCGGCGCCGAGCTGGCGGTCGACGGCGGCGCCACCTGCGGCGACCACGCCATCATGAGCTGAGGCACGTGGGCACGATCTGCATCACCGGCGCCGCGGGCGGCATCGGCGCGGCGACGCGCCGCCGCCTCGAGCGCGCCGGCCACCGGGTGATCGGGGTCGACCTGCGCGACGCCGAGGTCGAGGCCGACCTGGCCACGCCGGACGGCCGCTCCGCCATGGTCGAGCAGGTCGCCGAGGCCTGCGGCGGCGTGCTCGACGGCCTGGTCGTGGGTGCCGGCGTCAACCGGGGCGCGCCGTCGCTCGTCGTCGCCGTCAACTACTTCGGGGCCGTCGCCACCCTCGAGGGCCTCCGGCCGCTGCTGGCCCGGGGACGGGACGCCGCCGCGGTGGTGGTGGCGTCCAACTCGGCCACCACCATGCAGGGCGTCGTGCCCGCCGTCGTCGACGCCTGCCTGGCCGGCGACGAGGCGGCGGCCGCCGCGGCGGCCGAGGCGGCCGGCTCGGTCGTCGACTACCCGTCGTCGAAGCTGGCGCTGGCCCGCTGGGTGCGCCGGGCGGCGCCCACCGAGGCGTGGATCGGCGCGGGCATCCGGCTGAACGCGGTCGGGCCCGGCCCGACGGCGACGCCCATGACGGCCGACCTCGACGTGCCCGTGCTCGACCTGGGGGACGTCTACCCGGTGCCGATCGGGCGGATGGCGACCGCCGACGAGCAGGCGGCGGTCATCGCCTTCCTGCTGTCGCCGGAGGCGTCCTACGTCGTCGGTGCCTTCCTGCCGGTGGACGGGGGCGGCGAGGCCGCGGCCCGGGGCGACGACTGGCCGTCCGCCCGCCCCTGACCGCCGCCCCGCCGCCGGTCACGGCAGGATCAGGTGGCTGTCGCCGAACTCGTGCCACCGGTAGCCGCCGGCGACGGCGGCGTCGTAGGAGGCCTCGACGAGGTCGGCCCCGCCGACGGCCTCGAGCAGGGCGAGGTGCGACGACTCGGGCTCGTGCCAGCCGGTGACGAGCCCGTCGACGACCCGCACGCCCCGCTCCGGGGTGACGACCAGGTCGGTCCAGCCCCGCCCGGGGTGCGAGCGGCCGTGCTCGTCGGCGGTGGTCTCCAGCGCCCGCACGACCGTCGTGCCCACCGCGACGACCCGCCGCCCGTCGCGGCGGGCGGCGTTGACCAGCGCCGCCGTGGCCGCCGGCACCTCGAAGCGCTCGGCGTAGGGCGGCTCGCCCGCCTCTTGCGACGAGACGCCCGTGTGCAGGACGATCGGCGTCACCGCGACGCCCCGGCGGACGAGCGCGGTCACGAGCGCCTCGGTGAACGGCCGGGCCGCGCTCGGCATCTCGGCCGACCCCGGCACCTGGGAGAACACCGACTGGTAGGCGGCGAGCGGCCAGGCGCCGTCGGTGTGGCGGTAGCGGATGGGCTGGCCGTGGGCCCCCAGGTGGTCGAGCAGCTCGCCGGGCACGTCCAGGCGGGCCAGCCACAGCCGGGGGACGGAGGTCCCGGCGGGGTAGGGGGCGAGCAGCTCGGCCCGGCCGCCACCGGGCAGCGCCAGCCGGGTCGGCGGCCGCCCCTCGTAGCGGTCGCTGCCGGCCCCCGCCGGGTGGCGGGGCTCGACGACCCAGAAGCCGCCGGGCTGCTCGGTCGACAGGTGCAGCCGGATCGGCTCGCCCCGGCCGTCCCGGCCCCCGCCCGCGGGCTCCTCGGCCGTGGCGTCCAGCGCCGCCGGGACGACCGCCGACGCGTTGACCACGAGCACGTCGCCCGGGGCGAGCAGGTCCGGCAGGTCGGTGAACCGGTGGTGGTCGACGGCGCCCGCCGCCCGCCGGGCGACCATCAGGCGCACGCCCGCCCGGGCGTCCGAGCCGAGGGGCTCGCCGGCCAGCACCTCGGCGGGGGTGCCGGCCTCGGCCCCCTCGGGGATGCGGAACGCCCGCAGCGAGCTGCGGGCCCGGTCCGTCGCCCGGACGGTCCCGGCGCCGCCCGCGGCCGCGGCCCCGGCCGGTGCAGGTAGCGGGCAGGCGGCCGCCGCGGGTACCGGGCAGGCGGCCGGCGCGGCGCCGCCCCCGCAGGCCTCGCGGTCGAGCACCCTCATCGCGCCGCCTCCCCGGTCGCCGTCGCCGCCGGGGCCAGCTCGTCGACGGTGTAGCGGCCGCTGGGCGGGCGCGCCTCGACCAGCCGGAGGAGGGCCGGCACCCGGGTGGCGGGGTCGGGGCGGTCGGAGATGTCCTCGCCGGGGAAGGCGTCCTGGTGCATCTGCGTCCGCATGTCCCCGGGGTCGACCCACCACACCCGGATCGTCGGCTCCTCGGCGGCCAGCACCCGGCTGAGCTGCTCGAGCGCCGCCTTCGACGCCCCGTAGGCACCCCAGCCGGGGTAGCCCTCGACGGCGGCGTCCGAGGTCACGTTGAGCACGGCGCCCCCGCAGCTCCGCAGGTGGGGGAGCGCCGCCTGCACCAGCCGGAGCGGGGCCACCAGGTTGGTGCGGAGCGTGCGCTCCAGGTCGTCGGCCCGCAGCGCGGCGAGGGAGGGGAGCGGCGAGGGCCCCAGCGTCCCGGCGTTGTTGACCAGGAGCTCGAGGCGGCCCTCGCTCGCGGCGGCGCCGACCAGCGCCGCCACGTGCACCGGGTCGGTGACGTCGCCCGGCAGGGCCACGACGTCCCCCGGGCCGGCGGCGTCGACCTCGGCCCGGGCCCGCTCGAGCGCCTCGGCGTCGCGGGCGTCGATGACGACGTTCCAGCCCTCCCGGGCGAGCCCCAGCGCGAGCGCCCGTCCCAGGCCCCGGCTGCCGCCGGTGATGAGCGCGGTCCTTCGCATCGCGAGTCCTCCTGCGTCCGTGTAGCTCGGACGCTACGGACGGCCCGGCACGCCGCCATCGGCCCGCGGACCGGTTTCCGGGCCGGCCCGCCTCCGTCGCGCGACCTAGGACCGGGGACCTAGGGCCGGCGGGGGTCGGCGAGGCCGGCGCGGACCGCGAAGAGCGCCGCCTGCGTGCGGTCGGTCAGCCGCAGCTTGGCGAGGATGCTCGACACGTGGGTCTTCACGGTCTTCTCCGACACGTAGAGCTCCTCGGCCAGCTGGCGGTTGGTCAGCCCCCGCCCGAGGCCGGCGAGCACCTCGCGCTCCCGGGGCGTCAGGCGGGCGAGGTCGGGGTGCTCCGCCGCCGGCGCCGCGGTCGCCGGCGCGGCGGGACCGGCGGCGTCGTCGCCGTCCTCGCCCCCGGCGAGGCGGGCCATGACGACGGCGGCCACCTCGGGGGCGAGCATGGCGTCGCCGCGGTGCACGGCCCGGATGGCGTCGGCCAGCGCCCCGGGCCCGGCGTCCTTCAGCAGGTAGCCGTCGGCGCCGGCCTTGATGGCGGGGATGACCTGGTCGGCGCCGCTGAAGCTGGTGAGCACCAGGATGCCGACCGGCGCGTCCGCGGCCCGGAGCCGCCGGATGACCTCGATGCCGTCGATCCCCGGCATGACGAGGTCGGTCAGCAGGACGTCGGGGGCCGACTCGAGGACGGCCTGCACCGCGGCCTCCCCGTCGCCGGCCTCGGCGACGACCTCGAAGCCCTGGGCCTCGAGGAACGACCGCAGGCCCTGGCGCACGACCGGGTGGTCGTCGGAGACGACCACCCGGATGGGGCCGTCCCCGTCGCCGCGCCCGCCGGGCCCCGGGCCGCTCACCGGGGGACCTCCAGCTCGACGGTCGTGCCCCGGCCGGGCGCGGAGCGGATGCGCAGCACCCCGCCCACCGAGGCCGCCCGCTCGTGCATCGAGGTGATCCCCAGCCGCCGGGACCGCAGCCCGCGGGCGTCGGGGTCGAAGCCCCGCCCGTCGTCGCGCACGGTGAGGACGACCCGCTCCTCGGGCCGCCGCTCGTGGGGGCCGAGCCGGACGGCCACCCGGTCGGCCCGGGCGTGGCGGAGGGCGTTGGTGACCGCCTCCTGGGCGATCCGCAGCACCTGGTGCTCGACGTCGGGGTCGAGCTCCGGCAGCTCGGCGACGTCGAGGTCGACCTCCACGCCGTGGGCCCGCGCCGCCAGCACGACGTGGGAGCGCACGGTCGCCGCCAGGCCGTCGCGCTCCAGGTCGGCGGGGCGGAGGCCGTCCATGATCGTGCGGAGCTCGTCGGCCGCCTGGCCGGCCAGCCGCCGCACGACCTCGACCTGGGCCGCGGCCCCCGCCGGGTCGTCGGCCTGGAGGCTGGCGGCGGTCTCGGCCGCCAGGCGCAGGCTGAACAGGGTCTGGGCGAGCGCGTCGTGCAGCTCGCGGGCCAGCCGGCCGCGCTCCTGGGCGAGGGCCAGCTCCCGGCTGTCCTCGAAGAGCCGGGCCTGGTCGATGGCGATGGCGGCGTGCGAGGCGAGCAGGACGACGGCGGCTTCGTCGGCGGCGGTGAACCCGGGGGCGCCCAGCTTCTCGGTGAGGTAGAAGGCGCCGACGATGTCGCCGGCCGAGACGATCGGCACGCCGAGGAACGACCGCATCTGCGGGTGGGCCTCGGGCCACCAGCCCCGGAACCGGGGGTCGCGGGTGATGTCGTCGGTCCGGTACGGCGACGGGTCGCGCAGCATGGCGTCGAGCAGCCCGTGGGTGCGGGGGAGCGGCCCCAGGCGGGCGATCAGCTCGTCGCTCATGCCGACGGTCACGAACCGGGCGAACTGGTCGCCCTCCTGCTCCGGCAGGCCGATGGCCGCGTAGCGGGCGCCGACCAGGTCGCGCGCGCTGGCGGCCAGGCGGTGCAGCACCCGGTCGAGCGAGGAGCCGAGGGTGATGGCCCGCACGGCCCCCGCCAGCGCCGCGAGCACCTCGACGGCGACGGCCGGGTCGGCGGCCGTGGCGGCCTCCAGGGCGGGCTCGGGCCCGTTGTCGTGCAGGGCGGGCACGTCCTGGACGCTACCGACCGCCGGCGCCGGCGAGGCCCGGCCCGGGCGGCCCGGCCGGGACGTCAGCCCCCGTCGCCCGCCTCGCCCGTCCAGCGGGCCGCGGCGGTCGCCTTCGCCGGGGCCTCGTCGACGCGGTCGGGCCAGAACGGCGGCGGGTAGACGAGCCGCTCGTCGGCGACGGGCTCGGCGTAGAACTGCGCCGCCCACCGGCGGAACCTCATGAACGGGCCGTCGCTGTCGGCCAGGGCCGGGCGCACGAGGTGGGCCTTGTGCTCCCAGATGGGCATGTCCTCCCGCACCTGCTTGTCGACCTCGGCGGCGAAGGCCTCGCCGACCCGGCGGGTCGTCTCGTCGTCGCCCATCGTCTTCACGCTGAAGTTGAACCGCACGACGCAGCGGTCGGCCTCGATCGGCGTCGTGACCGCGAGGTTGACGGTGTCGACGATCCCGCTGAAGTTGACGACCGAGATCCCCGGCCCCCAGGCGTGGCTGTCGATGCGCCCCTCCACGACGCCGCGGGGCGTGGGGAACTTCTGCGACGACCGCATGACCGCCTCGGGGAACCCGGTCGTGTACTCGTCCAGCTCGGGCACCGTGGCGGTGTTGTGGACGTAGCGGAAGTGGGCGGCGTCGACGGCGTTCTCCGCCATCTCCTGCCAGCAGGCGTCGATCGTGTACTCGGTGCGGCCGACGAACGACCAGTCGGGGTCCTCCAGCTCGGGCACGATCGGGACCTCCCACATCGGCTCCTCGCCGTGGGGGTGGTACCAGGCGAACACGAGGCCGTTGCGCTCGACGGTGGGGTAGGTGCGGAGGGTCGCCTTGCGGTTCAACCGCTCGCTGTAGGGGATGAGCGTGTTGTTGCCGTCGGCGTCGAACTGCCAGCCGTGGAAGGGGCAGCGGATCTCGCAGCCCTCGACCGTGCCGCCGTGCCCGAGGTGGGCCCCGAGGTGGGGGCAGAAGGCGTCCTGCACGTGGACCTCGCCGGACTCGTCGCGCCAGCCGACCAGGTGCGTCGCCCAGTAGTAGAGGGGGCGGGCGCGGCCCGCCGGGAAGTCCTCCGGGTAGCCGACGCAGAACCAGCCGAACGGGATCGGGAACGGGTAGCGGTTGGTCATCTCGGGCTCCTCACGCGTCGCCGCGGTGCCGTGCGGCCACCGGCCCTACACTAGAACGTGTTTCAGTTCTGGTCGACCGGCGCCCGGGCGACGCCCTCCGTCGCCGCGGCGCCACCCCGGGAGCCCACCAGTGTTACGGGCAGCGCGCGACCTGGGACGGAATGCCCGCGAACGGCTCAGAGACCCCCGTGGGTCTGACATAGTTGGGGGCCTATGGGCACAACCTCGTCGCCGTCTCCCGCCAGTGGCGGAACTCCCGACTTCACCATCGTGCTTCGGGGCTACGAGCGCACGCAGGTGGACATGTACATCCAACGCCTGCACGCTCGTATCGACGAGCTGACCGAGGCAGCGTCCAAGGCGAAGAACGGCACCAGCGACGCCCGCGAGCGCATCGCCGAGCTCGAGCGCAAGGTCGCGGAGCAGGCCAAGCAGCTGGAGGAGCGGGCCCAGCCCACGCTGTCCGGGCTCGGCACCCGCGTCGAGCAGCTGCTCCGCCTGGCCGAGGAGCAGGCCAACGAGCACCGCGAGGAGGCCAAGCGCGAGGCCGAGAAGCTCATCGCCGCGGCGCACCTCGAGTCCAAGGAGGTCGTCGAGAAGGCGCGGGCGGTGGCCACGGCGGTGAAGACCGCCGCCGAGCGCGAGGCGAAGGCGACGCTGGACTCCGCGGAGCGCGAGGCCAACGACCTGCGCGAGCAGAGCCGTCGCGAGGCCGAGACGATGCGGGCCGAGGCCGAGCGCGAGACGAGCCAGCTGCGGGCCACCACCGAGCACGAGGTGGCCGAGATGCGGGCAACCGCCGAGCGCGAGATCGCCACCATGCGGGCCACGGCCGAGCGCGAGATCATCGAGATGCGCAACGTCGCGGCCCGGGAGGCCGAGGAGAAGCGGGCGGCCGCCTCCAAGCTGCTCAGCAAGGCCAAGGAGAAGCGCGAGGCCGAGCTGCAGGCGCTGGAGCTCGAGCTGGCCGAGCGCCGTGAGCGGGCCGAGCGCGAGGAGAGCGAGCGCCACGAGGCCGCCATCGCCGCGACCCAGAAGCTCGTGGCCGAGGCCGAGGCCCGGGCCAAGGCGGCCGACGAGCGGGCCAAGCAGATCGAGCGGGCCGCCGAGCAGCGCCGCAAGGAGAGCGAGGCCGAGGCCAACGAGATCATCGAGAAGGCCAAGGCGTTCGCCGAGCGGGCCGTCGCCGACGCCAAGGCCGAGGCCGAGCAGCTCGTGTTCGAGGCCAAGACCCACGCCGAGGTCACCAAGCAGGCCGCCGAGCGCGAGGTCGCCGAGCTGACCCGCCAGCGCGACGCCGTCACCAGCCAGCTCACCCAGCTGCGCGAGATGCTCTCGGGCCTGGCCGGCCTCGGCAACCTGCCGGGCGCCGAGACGGCCCTGGACCAGGCCGCCAAGGCCGTCGGGGACGGCAAGGACGCCAAGGACGGCAAGGACGACGAGGACGAGGAGGAGGGCGACGGCGCGTCGGGCACCGACGCCAACGGCTCCTCCGACGTCAAGGTGACCGGGTGACGCGGTGAAGCTCGGCCTCATCATCGGGTACTGGCCCTCCAGCGGGCCGCCGCCCGACGCGGCCGAGCAGATCGCCGCGGCGGAGGAGCTCGGGTTCGACTCCATCTGGACGTCCGAGGCCTACGGGTCGGACTGCTTCACGCCCCTGGCCTGGTGGGGCTCGCAGACCCGGCGGGTGAAGCTGGGCACCGCCATCACCCAGATCTCCGCCCGCACGCCGGCCTCGACGGCCATGACCGCCATCACCCTCGACCACCTGTCGGGCGGGCGGTTCATCCTGGGCCTCGGGGTGTCCGGCCCCCAGGTGGTCGAGGGCTGGTACGGCCAGGACTACGCCAAGCCCCTGGCCCGCACCCGCGAGTACGTCGAGATCGTCCGGCGCATCGTCGCCCGCGAGGAGCCGGTCTCCTTCGCCGGCGAGCACTACCAGATGCCGCTGCAGGGCGGCACCGGCCTGGGCAAGCCGCTCAAGTCGATCGTCCGGCCGCTGCGCACGGACATCCCCATCTACCTGGGGGCCGAGGGCCCGAAGAACGTCGCCCTCGCGGCCGAGATCGCCGACGGCTGGCTGCCGATGTTCTTCTCGCCCCGGGCCGACGACTTCTACCGGGCGGCGCTGGCCGAGGGCTTCGCCCGCCCCGGCGCCCGGCGCAGCCCCGACGACTTCGAGGTCGCGTGCGTCGTGCCGATCGTGCCCGGCGACGACGTCGAGGCGTGCGCCGACGTCCTGCGGCCCACGCTCGCCCTCTACATCGGCGGCATGGGCGCCCGCGAGCGGAACTTCCACAAGGACGTCTTCGAGCGGCTGGGGTACGCCGCCGAGTGCGAGAAGATCCAGGAGGCCTACCTGGACGGGCGCAAGGCCGACGCCGCCGCGGCGGTGACCACCGAGATGGTCGAGGACGTCTACCTCGTCGGCCCGCCGGAGAAGATCCGCGACGACCTCGAGCGCTGGCGCGAGACCTGCGTGACCACGCTGCTCGTCTCCGGGCCGCCCGACCTGCTCCGGCAGATCGCCGAGCTGGTGCACGGCTGACCGGTCGGCGGCCGGGCACCGCCGACCGGCGACCGGGCGGTCAGGACTCGAACGCCTCGGGCGGCGGGCAGGCGCACACGAGGTTGCGGTCGCCGTAGGCGCCGTCGATGCGGCTGACCGGCGGCCAGTACTTGGCCCGGCGCAGACCCGGCACCGGGTAGGCGCCCAGCTCCCGGGGGTACGGCCGGTCCCAGTCGTCGACCAGCAGGTCCTCGGCCGTGTGCGGGGCGTGGGCCAGCGGGCTGTCGTCGTGCGACCACTCGCCCGACGCCACCCGGTCGATCTCGCCCTTGATGGCGATCATGGCGTCGCAGAAGCGGTCGAGCTCCTCGAGCGGCTCCGACTCGGTCGGCTCGATCATCAGCGTGCCGGCCACCGGGAAGCTCATCGTCGGGGCGTGGAAGCCGTAGTCGATGAGCCGCTTGGCCACGTCGTCGACGGTCACGCCCGTCCTCCGGGTGATCGGCCGCAGGTCGATGATGCACTCGTGGGCGACGCGCCCGTTCTGGCCGGTGTAGAGCACCGGGTAGTGGTCGGCCAGCCGGGTGGCGACGTAGTTGGCGCTGAGGATGGCCACCGCCGTGGCCCGGCGCAGCCCGTCCGGCCCCATCAGCTTGGTGTAGGTCCAGCTGATCGGGAGGATCGACGCCGAGCCCCACGGCGCCGCCGACACCGGGCCGGGGCCGGTCTCGGGGCCCGCCTCGGGCACCGCCGGGTGGTTGGGCAGGAACGGCGCCAGGTGGGCGCGGGCCGCCACCGGGCCGACGCCCGGCCCGCCGCCGCCGTGGGGGATGCAGAACGTCTTGTGCAGGTTCAGGTGGCTGACGTCGCCGCCGAACCAGCCCGGCCGGGCGACGCCGACCAGCGCGTTGAGGTTGGCCCCGTCGATGTACACCTGGCCGCCGTGGCGGTGGACGACGTCGCAGATCTCGGTGATCGCGGCCTCGAACACGCCGTGGGTCGAGGGGTAGGTGACCATGAGCGCCGCCAGCCGGTCGGCGTGCTCGGCGGCCTTGGCCCGCAGGTCGTCGACGTCGATGTTGCCGTCGTCGTCGCAGGCCACGACGACGACCCGCATGCCGGCCATGACCGCCGAGGCGGCGTTGGTGCCGTGGGCCGAGGCCGGGATGAGGCAGACGTCCCGCTGCTCGTCGCCCCGGCTTTGGTGGTAGGCCCGGATGGCCAGCAGCCCGGCCAGCTCGCCCTGCGACCCGGCGTTCGGCTGGAGCGAGACGGCGTCGTAGCCGGTGATGCGGGCGAGCGTCGTCTCCAGGTCGCGGATGAGCTCGAGGTAGCCGGCGGCCTGGTCGAGCGGCGCGAACGGGTGCAGGTCCGCGAACTCGGGCCAGGTGATCGGCTCCATCTCGGTGGTCGCGTTGAGCTTCATCGTGCACGACCCGAGCGGGATCATGGCCCGGTCCAGGGCGACGTCCCTGTCGGCCAGGCGCCGCAGGTAGCGGAGCATCTCGGTCTCGGACCGGTGCTCGTGGAAGACCGGGTGCGTGAGGTACTCGCTCGTACGCCGCTCGCCGGCGGGGATGCCGGTGGCCGCGCCGCCCTCGCCTGCCCCCACCGGCTCGTCGAGCCAGCCGTCGCCGGCCAGCCCGAGCGCGGTGGCCAGCCGGGCGAGCACGTCCCGATCGGTCGTCTCGTCGAGCGAGAGCCCGATCGTGTCGGCGTCGACCCGGCGCAGGTTGATGCGCTGCTCGCGGGCCCGCTCGACCAGCTCGTCGGCCCGGCCCGGCACCCGGAGCGTGAGCGTGTCGAACCACGTGTCGTTGGCCAGCTCGTAGCCGGCGGCCCGCAGGGCGCCGGCCAGCCGGGTCGTCGTGCCCGCGACCCGCTCGGCGATGGCCCGCAGGCCGTCGGGGCCGTGGTAGACGGCGTACATGGCGGCCATGACCGCCAGCAGCACCTGGGCGGTGCAGATGTTGGAGGTCGCCTTCTCCCGGCGGATGTGCTGCTCGCGGGTCTGCAGGGCCAGCCGGTAGGCGGGGCGGCCGGCGGTGTCGACCGAGACGCCGACCAGGCGGCCGGGCAGGGACCGGCGGAACTCGTGGCGGGTGGCGAGGAAGCCGGCGTGGGGGCCGCCGAAGCCCATGGGGACGCCGAACCGCTGGGCCGAGCCGACGGCGACGTCGGCGCCCAGCTCGCCCGGCGGCACGAGGAGCGTGCAGGCGAGCAGGTCGGTGGCCACGACGACCAGCCCGCCGGCGGCGTGGACGGCCTCGACGACCGGCCGCAGGTCGCGCACGACACCCGAGGTGCCGGGGTGCTGGAGCAGCACGCCGAAGGCCGACCCGGGGTCGAGGTCGGTGGCCGGGTCGCCGACGACGACCTCGATGCCGAGGGGCTCGGCCCGGGTGGCGACGACGGCGATCGTCTGCGGGTGGCACTCGGCGTCGACGAAGAACGTCGTGCCGGCGTGCTTCGTCGCCCGGCGGACGAGGGTCATCCCCTCGGCCGCCGCCGTGCCCTCGTCGAGCATGGAGGCGTTGGCGATCTCCAGCCCGGTGAGGTCGCACACCATCGTCTGGAAGGTGAGCAGCGCCTCGAGCCGGCCCTGGCTGATCTCGGGCTGGTACGGCGTGTAGGCCGTGTACCAGGCCGGGTTCTCGAGCACGTTGCGCTTGATGACCCCGGGCACGTGCGTGCCGTAGTACCCGGTGCCGATCAGCGAGGTGAACACCTGGTTGCGCCGGGCGAGCGCCCGGAGGCGGGCGAGGGCCTCGGGCTCGGAGATCGCCTCGTCGAGCTCGAGCGGCTTGTCGTCCCGGATCGACGGCGGCACCGCCTGGTCGAGCAGGTCGTCGAGGCTCGCGGCCCCGACGACCTCGAGCATGCGGGCGATGTCGTCGGCCGACGGCCCGATGTGGCGGTCGGCGAAGTTCTCGGCGCTGGTGCTCACGGTGCGGCTCCGGTCTCGAGGTGGGGTCGCTGGTCGGCGGCGCCGGCGGCGCCGGCGGTTCCCCCTCTGTCGCCCGGCGGGCTCCAGAGCTGCCTCGCCCCGATGGTCCCTGGTGCCTGAGAGGTTCCGGGGTGGTTGCCCCTTCGGCGCCCCCCGCCGACCCGGTCGGGGCGGCGGCGGGTCTCTCCCAACGGGGGTCGTCAGCGGGCCCCCAGGCTAGTCGCCGGCCGCGGCCCCGGGCGCGCCCGCCCGCGTCGCCCGGTCGAGCCGGCCGGCCAGGCGGCGGATGCGCTCGACCAGCTCGGGCGGCTCCTCGACGGTGAAGTCGAGGTCGAGCGTGAGCAGGTGGAAGGTCAGCACGTCGAGGTCCCACCCGCCGGTCGTCAGCCGGCTCTCGTCGGGGCCGGCCGGCTCGAGGATGCCGCCGCCGGGGGAGAGGCGCTCGGCCACGACCTCGACCGGGGCGTGGACGACCACCTCGGCGTGGACCGGGTAGGCGGCGACGGCGGTGCCCCGGGCGACGAAGGCCGCCAGGTCCTCCGCCGGGGGCGGGCGGGGCGTGAACCGGCCGACGGCCACCGGCCGGCTGGCGAGGCGGTCGACGCGGAAGGTGCGCCAGTCGCGGCGGTCGACGTCCCAGGCGACGAGGTACCAGTGCCGGCCCGTGTGCACCATCCCCAGCGGCTCGACCGTGCGCCGCCCGACCTCCCCGTCGTTGCGGGCGTAGTCGAACCGCAGGACCTCGTGGGCCCGGCACGCCGCGGCCACCGTGGCCAGCACCTCGACGTCGACGCCCTGGCGGGCGCTCCGGGGCGTGACCGTCGCCGCCGACACCGCCCCCGCCCGGCCCCGCAGGCGGGCGGGGAGCAGGCGCTCGAGCTTGGCCAGGGCCCGCTCGCCGGCCTCCTCGATGCCGGCCACCGAGCCGCCGGCCGCGGCGCTGCGGAGCCCGACGACGACGGCGACGGCCTCGTCGTCGTCGAGGAGCAGGGGAGGGAGGTCGGCGCCCGGCTCCAGCCGGTAGCCGCCGGCGACGCCGGGGGTGGAGCGGATGGCGTAGCCGAGCGACCGCAGGCGCTCGACGTCCCGCCGGACGGTGCGGACGTCGACCTCGAGGCGCTCGGCGAGCGTCCGGCCCGACCAGTCCCGCTGGACCTGCAGCAGCGACAGGAGGCGCAGCAGCCGGCCCGACGTGCCCCACATGTCCGAAGATCTTCGAGCCTTCCGCCATCGAGGACAAGAGCTGTCCTCGATCACCCGTACCGTGCGGGCCATGACCTCCACGACGACCACCGAGATCCGCCCCTTCCGCATCGAGGTGCCCCAGGCGGCCCTCGACGACCTCGCCGACCGCCTCGCCCGCGCCCGCTGGGGCGCCGACCTGCCGGGCGACGACCCGTGGGCCCGGGGCGTGCCCACCAGCTACCTGCGGGGGCTGGCCGAGCGGTGGGCGACCGCCTACGACTGGCGGGACCACGAGGCCCGCATCAACGAGCTGCCCCAGTTCACGACCGAGATCGACGGGCAGACCGTCCACTTCCTCCACGTGCGCTCGCCCGAGCCCGACGCCCTGCCCCTCGTGCTGACCCACGGCTGGCCGGGGTCGTTCGTCGAGTTCCTCGAGGTCGTCGGCCCGCTGACCGACCCCCGGGCCCACGGGGGCGACCCCGCCGACGCCTTCCACCTGGTGATCCCGTCCATCCCCGGGTTCGGGTTCTCGATGCCGCTGTCCTCGCCCGGCTGGACGCCCGACCGGGTGGCCGCCGCCTGGGTGGAGCTCATGACCCGCCTCGGCTACGAGCGCTTCGGCGCCCAGGGCGGCGACTACGGCGCCATCATCTCGCCGGCGGTCGGCCGGCTGGCGCCCGACCGGGTCGTGGGGGTCCACGTCAACGCCGCCACCGGGGGCTTCATCTCGTTCCGCCCGCCGAGCGAGGAGGAGCTCGCCGAGCTGACCGACCTCGAGCGGTCCCGGGTCGCCCGCCTCCAGCGGTACATGGCCGAGCAGATGGGCTACGCCCAGATCCAGTCGACCCGGCCGCAGACCCTCGGGCACGGGCTCACCGACTCGCCGGTCGGCCAGCTGGCCTGGATCGTCGAGAAGTTCGCCGAGTGGACCGACGACGCGGCCGCCCTGCCCGAGGACGCCGTCGACGTCGACCACCTCCTCACCAACGTGACGCTCTACTGGCTCACCGGCACGGCGGCGACCTCGGCCAACATGTACTACGAGGTGGCCCACGCCGGCGGCTGGGGCGGCACGGTCGAGCGCAGCCCGGTGCCCACCGGCGTGGCCGCCTTCAGCACCGACGTGGCCATCCGCCGCCACGCCGAGGCGGCCAACACGATCACCCACTGGTCCGACTTCGACGCCGGCGGGCACTTCGCCGCCATGGAGGCGCCGGAGCTCTTCGTCCGGGACGTGCGGGACTTCTTCCGCACGGTCCGCTGAGGGGCGGCACGCCGTGGCCGCCACGACCGGGCGCCCGCCGGTCCTGTCGCGGCGGGCCCTCAACCGGGCGCTGCTCGCCCGCCAGCTGCTGCTGGAGCGGTCGACGATGCCGGTGCTGGACGCCGTCCACCACCTCGTCGGCCTGCAGGCCCAGGCCCCCTGGTCGCCCTACCACGCGCTCTGGGCGCGGCTCGAGGGCTTCGACCCCCACGAGCTCGGCGCCCTGCTCACCAAGCGGCGGACGGTGCGCATCGTGCTCATGCGCAGCACCGTCCACTGGGTGACCGCCGAGGACTGCCTGTTCCTGCGGCCGCTGCTGGCCGGCTTCCTCGAGCGGGCGCTGCTCACCTCGCCGTGGCGCAGCGGCCTGCAGGACCTCGACCACGACGCCGTGGCCGAGGCGGCCCGCCGCCTGGTCGAGGAGGAGCCGATGACGTTCCGGCAGCTGGGCCTCGCGCTGGCCGAGCGGTGGCCGGGCCGGGACCCGGCCACCCTGGCCCAGCTGGCCCGCGCCCGGGTGCCGCTCGTCCAGCTGCCGCCCCGGGCGGTGTGGGGCCGCACCGGTCAGGTCGTCGTGACGACCGCCGAGGCCTGGCTGGGCCGGCCGCTCGACCCGGCGCCCGACCCGGAGCGCATGCTGCTGCGCTACCTGGCGGCCTTCGGGCCGGCCTCGGTGATGGACGCCCAGACCTGGTGCGGCCTGACCCGGCTCGGCGAGGTGGCGGACCGGCTCGGCGACCGGGTCGTCCGCTTCCGGGACGAGGACGGGCGCGAGCTCCTCGACCTGCCCGACGCGCCCCGGCCCGACCCGGACACGCCGGCGCCGGTCCGGTTCCTGCCCGACTTCGACAACCTGCTCGTGTCCCACGCCGACCGCCGCCGGGTCGTCGACGACGAGGACCGGCGGCGGATCGCCCGGGTCACCGGCGCCTACCCGGGCCACGTGCTGGTCGACGGGCGGGTGGCCGCCCTGTGGGTGCTGACCAGGCGGAAGGGGACGGCGACGCTGGTCGTCACGGCCCTCCGGCCGCTGTCCCGGCGGGAGCGGGACGAGGTCGTCGCCGAGGGCGCCGCGCTGCTCGGCTTCACGGCCCCCGGGCTCGACCCCGACATCCGCGTCGTCGCGCTCGGCGAGCCCGGCGCGGTGACGTTCGGGTGACCTCCCGGTGCGCCGGCAGCGCGCCCCCGTCGGAGGGCGCCGGCCGGCGCCCTCCGACTACTCGTCGCCGTCGGCGGGGCGCAGTCGCCCCATCCGCCAGGTCGCGACCGCCAGGGTCACGACCAGGATGAGCGCCAGGCGCACGACGGCGCCGGCGCCGTTCGGCGTGCCGTCGCGGAGGAGGCGCCACCCGCCGGCGTCGTCGGCCAGCCCGGCGTAGACCTGCTGCGCCTCCCACATCGGCGAGATCTGGGCGATGCCCGACACCGCGCCGCCCAGGAGCCGCTCGACCAGGAACACCACCGCCAGCGACCACACGGCGGAGCGACGGACCAGCACGCCGATCATGACGAACAGGCCCAGGTAGGCGGCCGAGCCGGTGATGGTCGCCAGCGCCATCGGGGCGGCGCCGTCGGGCAGACCTGCCGCCACGGTGGCCAGCACCATGGCCGGCACGAGCGTGACCAGGGCGACGAGCCAGGCCCCGAGCCAGCGCCCGACGACGATGGTCCGGAACCGGACCGGGGACAGCCAGGTCAGGGCGAAGGTGCCGGCCCGGATGTCGGCTC
>PKRH01000066.1 GCA_017577565.1 Thermoanaerobacterales bacterium
CGGCGGCACGGCGAGCCGGCGTCGGGCGGGCCGACGCACCGGGCGGCCACCTGCGGCGGCGAGGCCGTCCCCCTCCCCCGCCGGAGGACGGCGGGCCGAGGCTAGCGCGCCGCGCCGACCGCCCGGGGCCGCCCGCGGCGCCCCCTCAGGCGGCCCCGACCTCCGCCCGCCGGGCGATCCACTCGGCCTCGATCTCCTGGGGGATGCGCCGGTACGCCGCCCAGTGCGGGTAGCCCCGCAGCCGCCACCGCAGGTAGGCGCCGAGGTAGCGCCACAGGAAGCCGACGACGCCCTGCTCGCGCCACTGGCGCACGTGCTCCAGCTCGTGGCGCAGCAGCCGCTCGTCGCCGACGGCCCGGCGACGCACGAGCACGAGCGGGCCCAGCGTCGTGGCCGCGGCCCCGGGCGCGGCCACGCCGATCAGCAGCCAGTAGCCGTCGCGCCGCTCCAGCCGCACGCCACGCCCCCGCCGTGCGCCCCCGGGCGGGTCAGAAGAGCTGCCGGGAGAGCTTGCGCCGGTACTCGGCGGTGCGGGGGTCGTCGGCGCCGAGCACCTCGAGCAGGTCGACGAACTCCTGGCGGGCCTCGTCGTCGCCCTTCACCCGCTCGAGCAGCTCGTCGAGGCGGGCGGTGATCTCGTCGCCGTCCTCGGCGGCCTGCGGGGTCTCGCCGGTGCGCAGCATGGCCCGGACCCGCCGGCTCTCCGGGGTCTCGGGGATGCGATCGAGCAGCGCGAGGGCCTCGTCGACGTCACCGTCCTGGCGCCGGCCGGCGAGCAGCTCGGCGAGGGCCACGATGGCCGGCTCGTGGTCGGGCTTGATCTCGAGCGCCCGGCGCAGCGACGCCTCGTCGCCGGCCTCGACCAGCCGGGCCAGCTCCTGCTCCTGCTCGCTGGGGCGCAGGCGCCCGACGAACTCCCGCACGACGTGCTCGGGCTGCGCGCCGATGAAGCCGTCGACCACCTGGCCGCCGACCACCGCGTACACGGCCGGGATGCCCTGCACCCGGAACGCCTGGGAGATCTGCGGGTTCTCGTCGACGTTCACCTTGGCCAGGACGACCTGGCCCCCCGTCTCGCCGACGACCTTCTCGAGGATGGGCCCGAGCGTGCGGCACGGGCCGCACCACGGCGCCCACAGGTCGACCACGACCGGGGTCGTGAGCGACCGCTCGAGCACCTCGGTCTGGAACGTGGAGTCGGTGACGTCGATGGCCATCGGGGGCAGGCTACCGGCGCACCGGTACACCCCCGACGTCCGCGGCCTCTACGGTGAACCGGCGATGACGAACGCGTCGACGACGGACACCGGCGCACCGAAGGGGATCGACGCCGGACGGGTGACCGACTGGTTCCTCGCCCACGCCGGGGACGTCCAGCCGCCGCTGGCGTTCGAGCTGATCGCCGGCGGGCGCTCGAACCTGACCTACCGGGTGACCGACGCCGCCGGCCGCCGCTGGGTGCTGCGCCGGCCGCCGCTCGGCCAGGTCCTGGCCACCGCCCACGACATGGCCCGCGAGCACCGCATCATCGCCGCGCTGGCGCCGACCGACGTGCCGGTCGCCCCCGTCGTCGGCCTCTGCACCGACGAGTCCGTCAACGGCGCGCCGTTCTACGTCATGGAGTTCGTCGAGGGCATCGTGGCCCGCGACGCCGAGGCGGCGCGGGCGCTCGACGTCCCGGCCCGGGCCCGGGCCGGCGAGCAGATCGCCGACGTCCTGGCCCGGATCCACGCCGTCGACCCCGACGCCGTCGGCCTCGGCGACCTGGGCCGCAAGGAGGGCTACGTCGAGCGCCAGCTCCGGCGGTGGCACGGGCAGTGGGAGAAGTCGAAGACCCGGGAGCTGCCGCTGGTCGACGAGGTGCACGCTGCCCTCGCCGCCCGGGTGCCCGAGCAGGGGCCGGCCACGATCGTCCACGGGGACTACCGGCTCGACAACTGCCTGCTGCGCCCCGACGGCACCATCGCCGCGGTCCTCGACTGGGAGCTGTGCACGCTGGGCGACCCCCTGGCCGACGTCGGCCTCCTCTGCGTGTACTGGACCGACCCCGACGACGGCACCGCCGCCCTGCTCGACGCGGCGACGACGCTCGAGGGCTTCCCGACCAAGGCCGAGGTCGTCGAGCGCTACGCCCGGGCCTCGGGCCGCGACGTGTCCGACATCGGCTACTACGTCGCCCTGGGCTACTGGAAGCTGGCGTGCATCCTCGAGGGCGTCTACGCCCGCTACAAGGGCGGCGTCATGGGCGAGAGCTCCGGCTACGAGGGCTTCGCCCGCCAGGTCGAGGTGCTGGCCGAGGCGGCCCGGGCCACGCTGGAGGAGCTGGGCACGTGACCACTCGGGACGGCAGGCTGGGCGGGAGGCGACGATGACCCTGTACGAGCTGATCGAGACGCCGCAGCTCGAGGACCCCGTGCTCGTCCTGGCGCTCGAGGGCTGGATCGACGCCGGGCTGGCCGCCGCGGGCGTCGCCCGGATGCTCGAGGAGCGGCTCGACGCCGTGACCATCGCCCGCTTCTCGACCGACGAGCTGCTCGACTACCGGGCCCGGCGGCCGATCGCCCACCTCGTCGACGGCGTGCTGCGCGGTCTCACCTGGCCGTCCATCGAGCTGCGGGCGGCGGTCGACGACGCCGGCAACGAGCTGCTGGTCCTGGCCGGCGCCGAGCCCGACCGCCTCTGGCACCGGTTCACCGACGAGGTCGTCGGCCTGGCGCTCGACCACGGCGTGCGCATGTGCGTCGGCCTGGGCGCGTACCCGTACGCCGCGCCCCACACCCGGCCGCCCCGTGTGGCGTGCACGGCATCGACGCCCCGGCTGGCCGAGGGCGCGACGCTGCTGCGGGGGACGCTCGACTTCCCCGGCGGCATCCAGGCGGCGATCGAGCAGGCCTGCCACGACCGGGGCATCCCCTCGATCGGCCTGTGGGCCCAGATCCCCCACTACCTGCCGGCGCAGATGCCGTTCCCGGCCGGCTCGCTCGCCCTCGTCGAGGCCGTGAACCAGGTGGCCGAGCTGTCCCTGCCGACCGGCGACCTCGCCGCCCGGGCCGAGGCGACGCGGACCCGCCTCGACGAGCTCATCGCCCAGAACCCCGAGCACGTCGCCATGCTCCGCCAGCTCGAGGCCGCCTGGGACCAGGCGGTGGCCGACGAGCGGACCGTCGGCCTGAGCGACCTGCCGACGGGCGACGAGCTGGCCGCCGAGCTGGAGGACTTCCTCCGGCGCCAGCAGCCCGAGTGACCCCGGCCGGCGCCCCCGGGCGCCGGGGCGTGCCGGCTCCTTGACCCGACGGTCAAGCGCGCGGGTAGCGTCGGGCCCATGAAGATCGACGGGGGACTCCGGGGGGACCTCGAGGGCGCGGCCGAGGCGGCCGCCGCCCAGGAGGCGAGGGGCTACGACGGCGTGTGGTCGGCGGAGACCGACCACGACCCGTTCCTCCCCCTCCTGCTCGCCGCCCGGTCGACCGAGCGGGTCGACCTCGGCACGGCCATCGCGGTGGCGTTCGCCCGCAACCCGATGACGCTGGCGCAGACCGCGTGGGACCTGCAGACCGCGTCGAGGGGCCGCTTCATCCTCGGCCTCGGCAGCCAGGTCAAGGCCCACATCACCAAGCGGTTCTCGATGCCGTGGTCCCGCCCGGCGGCCCGCATGCGGGAGATGATCCTCGCCATCCGGGCCATCTGGGCGTGCTGGGACGAGGGCACGAAGCTCGACTTCCGGGGCGACTTCTACACCCACACGCTCATGACCCCGTTCTTCAACCCGGGGCCCAACCCCTACGGGAAGCCGCGCATCTTCCTCGCCGCGGTCGGCACCGTCATGACCGAGGTCGCCGGCGAGGTGGCCGACGGCCTGATCTGCCACGGCTTCACCACCCGCCGCTACTTCGACGAGGTCACCCGCCCCGCCCTCGAACGGGGCCGGGCCAAGGCCGGCAAGACGCTGGAGGGCTTCGAGATCTCCGGCCCCATGTTCGTGGTCACCGGTCGCGACGAGGACGAGATGGCCCGGGCCGCCAAGGGCGTGCGGGGGCAGATCGCCTTCTACGGCTCGACCCCCGCCTACCGGCCGGTGCTCGAGCTGCACGGCTGGGGCGACCTCCAGGACGAGCTGAACCGCCTGTCCAAGGAGGGCCGCTGGGGCGAGATGGGCGACCTCGTCGACGACGAGGTGCTGAACACCTTCGCCGTCGTGGCGCCCATCGACGAGGTGGCCGACGCGCTGCGGGAGCGCTGGGGCGGCGCGCTGACGCGCCTCAGCTTCTACGCCCCCTACGAGACGGACGACGACCGGTGGGACGCCGTCATGGCGTCCCTCAAGTCCGCCTGACCACCTGGGAGACGCCGGGTTCGGCCGGACGCCGGCGCGGCGAGCCGGGCGCTCGGCTTCCGGCGTCCCTCACGCGCGCCCGAGCACGTGAGGGACGCCGGGTCGGCCGGTGCACCCGTCAGGCGTCGACCAGGACGAGCTTGCCCTCGGTGTAGCGCCGGCGGCAGAGGCCGCGCTGCAGCTTGCCCGAGCTGGTCTTGGGCAGCGTGCCCGGGGTGACGAGCACGATGTCCTTGGCCGGGATGCCGACCACCTCGCGCACCCGCTCGGCCACCTGGCGGCGGACGGCGGCGAGGTCCTCGGCCTTGGTCTCGGCCACGACGACCAGCGACTCCCGGCCCCGGTCGCCCTCGACGCCGAAGGCGATGACGTTGCCGGCCCGCACGCCCTCGAGCTCGCCCACGGCCCGCTCGACGTCCTCGGGGAAGACGTTGCGGCCGCCGACGATGATGACGTCCTTGATGCGGCCGCACATGACCAGCTGGCCGTCGAGGAGGTAGGCGAGGTCGCCGGTGCGGAGCCAGCCGTCGTGGAACAGCTCGGCGTCGGCGTCGGGCCGCTTGTAGTAGCCGGGCGTCACCGACGTGCCCCGGATCTCCAGCTCGCCCACCTCGCGGTCGCGCAGCGGCGTGCCCCGCTCGGGGTCGACGACCCGGATCTCCAGGCCCGGGACGGGCCGGCCGAGGATCGGCAGCCGCCGGCTGCCCTCGGTCCCCGGCGGGACCGGCGCGGCGTAGCGCTCGGTCTCCAGCACCCGGCGGTCGACGCAGTCGACCTGCATGCCGGACAGCGGCTCCGGGAACGTGCCGGCGATGGCGACCTCGGCCATGCCGAAGGCGGGGAACACGGCCTCGGGTCGCAGGCCGTGCGGGCGGCCGGCCTCGACGAACTCCTCGACCTGGTCGGGGTCGATGGGCTCGGCGCCGTTGAGGGCGATGCGCAGCCGGGACAGGTCGAGGCCCTCGGCCCGCTTCAGCGCCCGGGTGGCGAGCACGTAGCTGAAGTTCGGGCCGGCGGTCGCCGTGCCGCCGTACCTCGAGATCCACTCCATCCACCGGGCCGGGCGGGCCGTGAAGTCCTGGGGCGCGCCCAGCACCAGCGCCGTGCCGGTGGACATCGTGAGGGTGAGGATGCCCACCAGGCCCATGTCGTGGTACAGGGGCAGCCAGGAGACGACGACGTCCTCGTCGACGTCGAGCTTCGCCGCCTCGGCGATGGCGTCGAGGTTGGCCCGCACCACCCGGTCCGGCAGCATCACGCCCTTCGGGTCCGAGGTCGACCCGCTGGTGAACTGCAGGATGACCAGGCGCTCGGGGTCGTCGTCGGGCCGCACCCACGCCGCGGGGTCGCCGGCGGCCAGCTCGCCGATCTCGACGAGCGGCGGGTCACCGGGCTCGGGGCTGACGAACGCCGCCAGCTCGGGGTCGACCAGGCACAGGGCGGCGTCCGCGTGGCGGACGCGCTGGCGGGTCTGGGCGACGAACTCCTCGACGGACGACAGCCGCATCGGCAGCGGGAGCACGACGACGGTCGCCCCCGCCAGCCAGGTCGCCTGGATGGCGGTGACCAGCTCGCGGGTGGTCGGCGACAGCAGGGCGACGTGGTCGCCCGGCCGGACGCCCCGGGCCTGGAGGGCGGCGGCGTACCCCTTGGCCTGCTCGTGCAGCTCCCGCCAGGGCACGACGACCTCGTCGCCCCCGACGACGAACGTGACGGCGGTGTCGCGCTCGGCGGCGCGCTGGAGACGGCGGAGAAGTGACGGCATCACCGGTCCGACCAGCGGCCGGCCCCGGGGGTTACACACCGGCCGCGGCCGCCGGCCGACGGGCCCGCCACCTGCGCCGGAACGGACTTCCCGGGGGCCGCGGGGTGACCGGTACCCTTGGCGGCCATGGCCCAGACCACGTCGTCCACCAGCGAATCGAGGCCCGACACGCCCCCCTTCCGCTACACGGCGAAGCTCGCCGAGCAGATCGAGACGACGTGGCAGGACCGCTGGGAGCGGGAGGGCACGTTCCACACGCCCAACCCGGTCGGCGACCTGAGCGCCGGGTTCGACCGGGTGGCGGACCGGCCGAAGCTGTACGTGCTGGACATGTTCCCCTACCCCAGCGGCGCCGGCCTGCACGTCGGCCACCCGCTGGGCTACATCGGCACGGACGTCTACGCCCGCTACAAGCGGATGCTGGGCTTCAACGTCCTGCACACGATGGGCTACGACGCGTTCGGCCTGCCGGCCGAGCAGTACGCGGTGCAGACGGGCCAGCACCCGCGGGTCACGACCGAGGCCAACATCGCCAACATGCGGCGCCAGCTGCGCCGCCTGGGCCTGGGGCACGACTCCCGCCGGTCCATCGCGACCACCGACGTCGACTACTACCGGTGGACGCAGTGGATCTTCCTGCAGATCTACAACGCCTGGTACGACACCGACGCCGACCGGGCCCGCCCGATCGACGACCTGATCGCCGAGCTGGACGCCGGCACCCGCGAGCCCGCCGAGGGCACCAACCCCTTCGGCCGACCGTGGGCCGAGCTGTCGCCCACCGAGCGGCGGGTCGTGGTGGACAACCACCGGCTGGCCTACCTGCACGAGGCCCCGGTCAACTGGTGCCCCGGCCTGGGCACCGTCCTGGCCAACGAGGAGGTCACGCCCGAGGGCCGCAGCGAGCGGGGCAACTTCCCGGTGTTCCGCCGCCCGCTCAAGCAGTGGATGATGCGGATCACCGCCTACGCCGACCGGCTGCTGCGCGACCTCGACCTGCTGGACTGGCCCGAGGCCATCAAGCAGCAGCAGCGCAACTGGATCGGCCGGTCGGAGGGCGCCCGCATCACCTTCCCGACCGTCGCGCCCGACGGCGGTGAGGGGCCGGGCATCGAGATCTTCACCACCCGGCCGGACACGCTGTTCGGCGCCACCTACATGGTGCTGGCACCCGAGCACCCGCTGGTCGAGGAGCTGACCGTGCCGGAGTGGCCGGACGACGGCATCCCGGCCTCGGCCCGCGACCTGTGGACCGGGGGCCACGACCGCCCGGCCGACGCCGTCGCCGCCTACCGGCGGCGGGCCTCCAGCCGCTCCGACGTCGAGCGCCAGGTCGAGACCCGCGAGAAGACCGGCGTCTTCCTGGGCAGCTTCGCCGTCAACCCGGCCACCGGCGAGCGGATCCCCGTGTTCATCGCCGACTACGTCCTGATGGGCTACGGCACCGGCGCCATCATGGCCGTCCCCGGCGAGGACGAGCGGGACTGGGCCTTCGCCGAGGTCTTCGACCTGCCGATCATCCGCACCGTCCAGCCGCCCGAGGGCTGGGAGGGCAAGGCCTACACGGGCGACGGGCCGTCCATCAACAGCGCCAACGACGAGGTCGACCTCAACGGCCTGCACATCGACGAGGCCAAGCGCCGCATCATCGAGTGGCTGGAGGCCAAGGGCATCGGCAAGGGCACGGTCACGACCAAGCTGCGGGACTGGCTGTTCTCCCGGCAGCGGTTCTGGGGCGAGCCCTTCCCCATCGTCTACGACCCCGACGACGGCCTGCCCCGGGCGCTGCCGGAGTCGATGCTGCCGGTGGAGCTGCCCGACATCGAGGACTACCGGCCGGTCACCTTCGCCGACGACGACGACACCTCCGAGCCCGTGCCGCCGCTGGCCCGGGCCACCGACTGGGTCGAGGTCACGCTCGACCTGGGCGAGGGCCCGAAGAGGTACCGCCGGGAGACCAACACGATGCCGCAGTGGGCGGGGTCGTGCTGGTACGAGCTGCGCTACCTGGACCCCAACAACGACAAGGCCTTCGTCGACCCCGAGAACGAGCGCTACTGGATGGGGCCGCAGCACGAGGGCGACTGCGGCGGCGTCGACCTGTACGTGGGCGGCGCCGAGCACGCCGTGCTGCACCTGCTGTACGCCCGGTTCTGGCACAAGGTCCTCTACGACCTGGGCCACGTCTCGTCCCTCGAGCCGTTCCGCCGGCTGTTCAACCAGGGGATGATCCAGGCGGCCGCCTACACCGACCGCCGGGGCATGTACGTCGACGCGCACGAGGTCGTCGAGCGCGAGGACGGCACCTTCTGGTACGGCGACGAGCAGGTCAACCGTGAGTTCGGGAAGATGGGCAAGAGCCTGAAGAACACGGTGACCCCGGACGAGATGTACGAGAGCTACGGGGCCGACACCCTGCGGCTCTACGAGATGTTCACCGGGCCGCTGGACCAGAGCCGTCCGTGGGACACCAAGGCGGTGGTCGGCGTCTTCCGCCTGCTCCAGCGCATCTGGCGCAACGTCGTCGACGAGGACACCGGCGAGCTGGTCGTGTCGGACGGCGAGCTCGACGACGACACCCGGCGCAAGCTGCACCGCACCATCGCCGACGTCCGCGACGGGATGGAGAACCTGCGGTTCAACGTCTCGATCGCCAAGATCACCGAGCTGAACAACCACATCACCCAGCGGTGGCCGGACGGCGGCGCGCCCCGGGCGGTCATCGAGCCGCTGGTGCTGATGCTGGCGCCGCTGGCCCCGCACATCGCCGAGGAGCTGTGGTCGCGGCTGGGCCACGAGCGCTCGGTGTGCGCCGAGCGGTTCCCCGAGCCCGACCCGGCGTGGCTGGCCGACGAGACGGTCGAGGTCGCGGTGCAGCTCAACGGCAAGGTCAGGCAGCGGGTGGTCGTGCCGGCCACGGACGACCCGGCCGAGCTGGAGGCCGCGGTCCGGGCCGACCCGAAGGTCGCGGCGCTGCTGGAGGGGCGCACGGTGCGCAAGGCGATCGCCGTGCCGGGCCGCCTCGTCAACTTCGTCGTGGCGTGAGGAGCGGTCGCGCCACGGCCCGGCGCCCCGGGCCCCGATTTGTCGGGGTCCGGGGGTCTGGTAGAGTGACCGCTCCCTCGGGGCTATAGCTCAGGTGGTAGAGCGCATCCATGGCATGGATGAGGCCGAGGGTTCGAGTCCCTCTAGCTCCACTCCCCACGACGCCGGCGGCGCACCCGCCGGCGTCGGCGCGTCAGGGGGCGGCCCGGGGCGAGGCGGTGGCGTCGGCCTCGGCCCAGTCGAGCACGGGCACGTCGCTCCACAGCCGCTCGAGCTCGTAGTAGGCCCGCGTCTCGTCCAGGAAGACGTGGACGATGACGTCGCCGTAGTCCATGAGCACCCAGCGCAGCGCGTCCAGGCCCTCGATGCGCAGCGGCTTGCCCAGCCCCCGCTCGCCGACCACCCGCTCGATCTCCTCGACGATGGCGCGCACGAGGCGGTCGTTGGGCGCCGACACGATGACGAACTCGTCGGCGACCACGAGCACGTCGCCCACCTCGAGCACCACGATGTCGCGCCCGCCCTTGGCGTCGGCGGCCCGGGCCGCCGTGAAGGCGAGCTCTCGGGCCGCAGCCCGGTCGTTGCTGGCAGTCAGCGCTCCGTCACCTCTCGATCTGCTCCTCGGCGTCGTCGCCGAGGACAACGGTCACGTCGATCTCGTCGTCCGACACCCGCCTCCCATCTTGCCCGCTCGCCGTCTCCTCCACGCGCCCGAGATCCAGGTTGGCCCGGATCCAGCGGGCGAGGTGGGCCCGGTCCTCGCCGAGGTAGAGGATGCGCGTCCGCTCGACGCCGGGCGTCGCGGTGTTGCCGGCGATGACGACCTCGGCCCCGCCCGCCACCAGCGCCCGGGCGGCCCGGGGCGTGAGCGAGGGGTCGCCGGTGCCGTTGAGCAGCCGGACCCGGACCCGGGCCCCGGGCACGGGCGAGGTCGGGTACGGCACGGCCCGCGAGACGAAGGCGTGGACCCGGCCGGCGTCGGTCCGGAAGCGCTCGTCCTCGCCCTCCCCCGCGCCGTCGCGCACGACCGGCAGGGCGGCCGCCGAGCCCTCGCCCCGGGCCACGCCCCGCACGAACCGGCCGATGCCGGTCTCGACCTCGCCGGGCAGGACGTCCTCGCCCCCGGCGGCCACCTGGGGCAGCCAGGCGTTCCAGAACTGCAGCTGGCGCTCGACCCGCTCGAGCTCGGACTCGCCCTCGGCCCGGGCGGCGAGGAAGGCGCCGACGTCTTCGGGCCGCAGCTCGACCCGGCCGGCCTCCCACTCCCCGACCGGGGCGTCGATCGACACCTCGAGGCCACCGACCGGGGCGACGAGGTCGCGCCAGCGCGCGTCGTCGACCTCGACGTGCTCGGCGGCGGCCGCGGTGACGGCCTGCCCCACGGCGCTCGCGGCCGCCTCGGCGCCCTCGGTGCGGTAGACCTCGGCGATCGTCGCCTCACCGCCCTCGCGCACGACGACGGCCGAGGTCGGCACGACGACGACGGAGCCGCCGTGGTCCTCGGGCGCCAGCGCGATGAGGGCGGCGCCCACGAGCGAGCCGTCGGCCCCCCGGTGCAGGACCGCCAGCGTCGGGCTCGGCACGACGTAGGCCTCGTAGCCCGGGTCGTCCGGGCCCAGCTCCTCCTGGTAGCGCCCCGCCGTGCTCGTGCGCACCTCGGTGACGCCGACGACGGCCAGCGCGACCCCGCCCAGGGTCAGGCCGGCCATGGCGCCGAGCACGAGCGCCCGCCGGCGGCGCAGGCGCTCGGGGGTGAGCGCCGCCCGGCGGCGGGCCGCCCCGGACCCGACCGCCCCGGCCTCGGCGGGCGCCGGGGCGCGCTCGGACCCGCCGTCGCCCGGGCCGCCACCGGCGACCGCCACGCCGTCCGCCCAGGCCGCCACGCCGGCCCGACCGGCGCGCCGGGCGACCGCCCGACCCCGCCGGCTGGTCGGCCGGGGGTGGCGGCGGCGCTCGGACACCGGTGCCGGGCCCGTGGCCGGGGTGGTGCCGTCCCCGGGGGCGAGCACGCCGACGGGCGCGCCCTCCGGCTCGGCCACGCCCGCGTCGGGCGCGGCCGTCGCCGCCGGGGCGCCGTCCGTCCCGAGCGCCGGCGGGGGCTCGTCGCCGGTCCCGTCGGCCGGCCCGGGCACCACGGCGTCCGTCGTCATGCCGTCACCTGCGCGCCGTACAGCCCGCGCTGCCGGATCGTCTCGATCACCTCGGGTGTCAGCAGGTAGTCGAGGGGCCGGCCGTCGACGACCCGGGCCCGCAGGTCGGTGCTCGACACCTCGAGTCGCGGCACCTCGACCTGGATCCACGACCACCCCGGGGGCGGGGTGGCCTCGCGGGTGCCGGGCCGCTCGACGACCACGATCGTCGCCATCTCCCGCACCTCGTCGGCCCGCTCCCACGTCGGGAGGCCGACGGCGGCGTCGCTGCCGAGGATGACGAACAGCTCCCGGGTGGGGTCCTCGTCGAGCAGGGTGCGCAGGGTGTCGGCCGTGTACGACAGCCCGCCGCGGTCGATCTCGATGCGGCTGGCCTCGAGCCCCTCGACGCCCTCGACGGCGGCCGCCACCATGGCGTAGCGGTCCTCGGCGTCGCTGATCTCCCGGGTGCCCAGCTTCTGCCACGGCTGGTGGTTGACCACGAGCAGGACCCGGTCGAGGCGCATCTCGTGGCGCACGTTGACGGCCGTGACGAGGTGGCCGACGTGCGGCGGGTCGAAGGTGCCGCCGAAGATGCCCAGGCGTTCGCCGCCGTCGCTCATCGGCGGGACTCCGCCTCGAGGTCGGCGCGGATGCGCTCGGCGCAGTCCCGCAGGCCGGGCGAGATCTCGACGGGCCACAGCGGCTCGTCGGCCGGCTCGAGCGACCGCAGCTGCTCGGGCAGGGCCGCCAGCTCGGCCATGGCCCGCTCGCGGATGCGGGCGATGGGCTCGACGAAGGTGCGGTGGCCGTTGGACATCACCTGGACGAGCAGCGGCCGGCCGCCCGGCACCTCCTCGTCGTGGAGCGACAGGACGTCGTGGCCGTCGCAGCGCCACACCTGCTTGCGGCCCGGCCAGGTGACCTTGCCGGTGGCGAGCTTCATCTTCGGTCCCTCGGCATCCTCGACCAGCTTGTACACCGCGCCGAGCGTGGGGGCGTCGGCGCTGGTGCCCATCTTCGTCCCGACGCCGAAGGCGTCGATGGGCGCGCCGGCCTCGAGCAGCGCGGCGATGCGGTGCTCGTCGAGGTCGCCGGAGGCCAGGATCCGCACGTCGGGGAGCCCGGCGTCGTCGAGGATCCTGCGCACCTCGACCGACAGCGCGGCGAGGTCGCCCGAGTCCAGCCGCACGGCCCCGACCGTGATGCCCTCGGCCGCCACCTCGTGCGCCACCTCGGCGGCGTGGCGGGCGCCCTCGATCGTGTCGTAGGTGTCGATCAGCAGGATGACGTTGCCGGGGAACGTGCGGGCGTAGTCGCGGAAGGCGTCCCGCTCGTCGTCGTACGACATGACGAACGAGTGCGCCATCGTCCCCGAGACCGGGATGCCGAAGCGCCGGCCGGCGGCGACGAGCGACGTGCCGCCGGAGCCCACGATCCACGAGGTCCGGGCGATGGCCATGGCGGCGTCGACGCCGTGGTCGCGACGGGCCGAGAAGTCGATGAAGGTGCGGTCGCCGCACGCCAGCGCCACCCGGGCGGCCTTGGAGGCCAGCATCGTCTGGCTGGAGATCCGGTTGAGCAGCCAGGTCTCGACGAGCTGCGCCTCCACGAGGGGCGCCGTCACCCGCACGAGCGGCTCGCCGGCGAACACGATCTCGCCCTCGGGCACCGCCCACACCTCGCCGGTGAAGCGGAGCTCGGCCAGGCGCTCGAGGAACGCCGGCGGGAACGTTCCCAGCTCGGCCAGGTAGGCGATGTCGTCGTCGGCGAAGCACCACTCCTCGAGGCCGTTCAGCGCGTCGTCGAGGCCGGCGGCGACGAGGAAGCGGCGCTCGCGGGGCAGCGAGCGCACGAACAGCTCGAAGGTCGCCTCGTGCTCGATGCCGGCCGCCTGGTAGGCGGCGGCCATGGTGAGCTCGTAGAGGTCGGTGACGAGCGCGGGCGGGACCGGGCCGGGGTGGCGGCCGCGCAGCGGCGGTGACGGGCTGTCGGTCACCGGCCGGTCACCTGAGGGTCGCGCCCGCCTCGGCGATGGTGGCGAGGGCGCGCTCGCCGTCGCCGGGCTCGAGGTCGACCGGCCGGACGCCGTCGAGCACGACCTCGGCCTCGTAGCCGAGGCGGATGGCGTCGAGCGCCGTCTCCTTCACGCAGTAGTCGGTGGCCAGCCCGACGATGACCACCCGCTCGATGCCCTTCTCCTGGAGCAGCTCGTGGAGGCCGGTCGAGCGGGTCTCGCCGGTCGGCAGGTGGGTCATCGAGAACGCCGAGTACCCGTCCTCGCCACCGGTGCCCTTGTGGATCACGTGGTCGACGGGGTCGAGGTCCTCGTGGAACTGCGCACCCCAGGTGCCGCCGACGCAGTGGACCGGCCACGTCCCCCCGTCCTTGGCGAAGTGGGGCGTCGTCTCCGGGTGCCAGTCCCGCGTGCCGACCACGAGCGCCCCCGCCTCACGGGCGGCGGCGATCTCGCGGTTGGCCGCGGCGATCACCGTGTCGGCGCCCTTGACGTACAGGGAGCCGTCAGGGTGCGCGAAGTCGTTCTGGACGTCGACGACCAGCAGGGCCGTTCGTGTGTCGTAGCGCACGGACACGGTTCGAAAACTAGGCGGTCGGACAGCGGATGCGGTCGCCTGGCCCGGAACTCGTTGGGACCGGTGCCGGGTGACCGCGTAACCTGTTCACGAAATAGAACCGTTCCGGTTCGTGTTCTCATCCCCGACGGTGCAGGTCGCCCCCCTGCCTGCTCCGACCGCCGCTCGCCGTGACGCGTGCACCTCTCCGGTCCTGACCTGGGGTTCCATGCCCCAGGGGGTCGTCGACGTGCCCGCCGAAGCGGCCGCCGCAGCTGCGTCGCACCGGCGTGACGACCAGCAGGGTGACACCTGTCACCGACGACGACCGAGTGGAGCGCCGACCCTGCGAATTTCCCGGTTCCCGTCCCCGTGTACCGGGAAAACCCCATCCTACGGGGAATCCCACCGCTCCGGCGGTGGTTGAGGAGATACGCCATGAGTGATTCGGTTGGTCAGTACCTCAACGAAATCGGCCTCGTCCCCCTGCTCACCGCCGACGAGGAGCGCGAGCTCGCGCAGATCATCGAGCGTGGGCGTGAGGCCCAGGCTCGCATCGACGCGGGCGAGCGCAGCCGCGAGCTCCGCAAGGCGGTCGAGGCCGCGGCGGCTGCCAAGGACCGCTTCATCCGGGCCAACCTCCGCCTCGTGGTGAGCATCGCCCGCCGCTACCCCCTGCCGCCGTCGATGGAGCTGCTCGACCTCATCCAGGAGGGCAACCTCGGGCTCGAGCACGCCGTCGACAAGTTCGACTGGCGGAAGGGCTTCAAGTTCTCCACCTACGCCACGTTCTGGATCCGCCAGGCCATCGGTCGGGCCCTCGACCAGAAGGCCAGCCTGGTGCGGCTGCCGGGCGACCGCTCGGCGTCGCTGCGGGCCGCGCTGCGCCAGGCCTCGGGCGACGGCGAGGAGCTCGACGAGGAGAACGCCCGCCTCTACCGGCTGACCACGCCGACGTCGCTCGACCGGCCGGTCGGCGACGACGACGGCAGCGAACTGGTCGACCTGCTGGCGGCCGACGTGCCGACGCCGGAGTCGGTCATGATCGAGCGCGAGGAGGAGCAGGCCCTGCACGACCTGCTCGGCGTGCTCGACGGCCGGGCCCGGTACGCGGTCGAGCAGCGCTTCGGGCTGACCGACGGCCGGAAGCGCAGCTACCGGGAGGTCGGTGAGGAGCTCGGCGTCACCGCCGAGGCCGCCCGCCGCCTGGTCAAGCGCGCCGTGGACACCGTCCGGGAAGAGGCGCTGGCCCGGGCCAGCGCCGCCTGACCGGCGGACCGCCGGGCCGGCGACGTGCCGTCTTTCACGGCAGCAGGGCGGTCGGATTGCGCGATTCGCTTTGCCAACCGCCCTCGCAGCCGGTAACGATGGCGCATCATGACCAGTCCGTGGTCCCCCGACTCGTGGCGGCAGCGACCCGCGGCCCAGCAGCCCCCGTGGCCTGACGAGGCCGAGCTCGAGGCCGTCCTCAAGCACATCGGGACGCTGCCGCCGCTCGTCTTCGCCGGCGAGGCGCGGGCGCTCACCGAGCAGCTCGCCCAGGTGGCCGAGGGCAAGGCGTTCCTCCTGCAGGCCGGCGACTGCGCCGAGTCCTTCGACGGGTTCTCGGCCGACGCCATCCGGGACAAGCTCAAGGTCATCCTGCAGATGGCGGTCGTGCTCACCTACTCGACCGGCGTCCCGGTCATCAAGGTGGGGCGGATCGCCGGCCAGTTCGCCAAGCCGCGGTCGTCGCCGGTCGAGGTGGTCGACGGCGTCGAGCTGACGTCGTTCCGGGGCCACATGGTCAACGACGTCGCCTTCACCCCGGCGGCCCGCACGCCCGACCCCCAGCGGCTCGTGCAGGCCTACCACCAGTCGGCGGCCACCCTGAACCTGCTGCGGGCCTTCACCAAGGGCGGCTTCGCCGACCTGTCACGGGTCCACCAGTGGAACCAGGACTTCGTGGCGTCCAGCCCCGAGGGCCGGCGCTACGACCGGGTGGCCGACAGCATCGACCGGGCCCTGCGCTTCATGGCGGCCTGCGGCATCGACACCGCCAGCCAGCCCACCCTGCACGAGGTCGACTTCTACACCAGCCACGAGGCGCTGATCCTCGGCTACGAGGAGGCGCTGACCCGGCAGGACTCGCTGACCGGCCAGTGGTACGACTGCTCGGCCCACATGCTGTGGATCGGTGAGCGGTCGCGCCAGATCGACGGCGCCCACGTCGAGTTCCTGCGGGGCGTCGGCAACCCGATCGGCTGCAAGCTCGGGCCGACGGCGACGCCCGAGGAGGTCCTCGCCCTGTGCGAGGTGCTCAACCCCGACCGGGTGCCCGGGCGGCTGACGCTCATCACCCGCATGGGGGCCGACAAGGTGGCCACGGCGCTGCCCCCGCTGCTCGAGGCCGTGCGCGACGCGGGGCACCCGGTGGTGTGGGCCTGCGACCCCATGCACGGCAACACGTTCACGTCCGCCTCGGGCCGCAAGACCCGCCACTTCGACGACGTGCTGGCCGAGATCGCGGGCTTCTTCGCCGCCCACTGGGACGCCGGCACCTGGCCGGGCGGGGTGCACATCGAGCTGACCGGCGACGACGTCACCGAGTGCCTGGGTGGCGGCGACGCCCTGGGCCAGGACGACCTCGACGACCGCTACGAGACGATCTGCGACCCGCGCCTCAACGGCCGGCAGTCGATCGACCTGGCCTTCCAGGTGGCGGAGCTGCTCGACCGCCGCTGATCCCCCGAGCCGCTCCCCCATCCGGCCCGCCCGTCGCCTCGGGGCGCCCGACGGGGCCCTGACGCGCCGCCCCCGGCACCCGGGGGTGCCCCGGTCAGCCGGGACACCCCCGGGTGCCTGGGGGAGGATCCTGCGGCGGTCGTCAGGCCGCGGTGGCGGCCCGGCGGCGCCGGGTGACGAAGAGGAGCCCACCGCCCACGGCCAGCAGGGCGGCGGCGATGCGGGCCAGCGGCAGCGACTCCTCGCCCGTGCGGGGCAGGCCGCCCGCGGTCCCGCCGGCGCCGGCCGCGGCGACGCCGTCGTCGGCGGCCAGCACGGTGACGGTGGTCGACACCTCGAGCGGGCTGCCGTCGGGCGCGACGCCGCTCGCCGTGATGGTGTGCGTGCCCGGCGTGGCGTTCAGGGGGATGGTGGCCTCGATCGTCGCCACCCCGTCGGCGTCGGCCGTCGCCGAGCCGAGCGTCACGGGCTGGGAGAAGAAGGTGAAGGTCACCGTCGAGCCCGGCGAGAAGACGCCGGCCGAGATCGTGATGGTCTGGCCGGGGACGACCGTGGTGTCGCTGACGAACACGCCGAACTGCCCGGGGGGGTACTGCTGGCCGTGCGCCGGCGTGGCCAGGGCGACCAGCGCAGCCACCGACGTCACGAGGGTCAACGCACGTTTGATCATGGCTCCGTCTCCGTCACTGGACGTCCAAGGAACCGCCACGCCGTCGTAACACAGTGTGAGTGATGACCGCGCATAGTGCAAGAGTTGGCGCACTGCGTGGCAGAACGTTTGCTCATCGGACCACCTCGATCCGGTAGCCCGTGAGCCGGTCCGTGAGCTCGCCCGAGCTGCGCACGGTCCGGCCCTCGACCGCCAGGGCGTCCCCCGCGGTGATCTCACCGTCGCCCGCCACCTCGACCACCAGCGACCAGCGGTCGGGCCGCACCAGCGGCTGCGCCACGACGTCCAGCTCGTAGCCGGCACCCACCGGCAGGGCACCCACGAGGTCGAGCTCCACGGTCCGCGTGCCGCCCTCCGGCGGGACGTCGACGAACAGCGAGTACGTGTACCGGCCCGCCTCCCGCTGGCGCTCCAGCTCGACCGGCTCGCCGTCCAGGCGGGCCCCCTCGAGCTCCCAGGGGCTGTAGACGGACAGGTAGGTGCGGTTGGTGCCGGTCGGCGGCCGCTCGCCCGGCGGGAGGGCACTGCCGATGACGTAGTCGGGCAGGCCGGCCGCCGGGGCGTCGTTGGTCAGCGTCACCGTCGCCGTGGCCTCGAGCGCCCCCGTGGCCGGGTCCCAGGCCACCTCGTAGCGCACGTCGCGCTGGAGGAACAGGTCGACCTTGTTGCCCACCGCGTTGTTGACGACGACGCCGAGGCTGTCGCCCTCCGCCGGGGGCAGGCCGCCGTCGAGGCCGAGCCGCTCGAAGAAGCGCTGCTGGTCCTCGTCGACCGCGTAGGCCTGGATGTGACCGCCCTCCACGACCGGGCCGAGGACGTCGGCCACCCGGCGGGGCCCGGGCAGGTCGCCGGTCGTCAGGCGCTCGAACGCCGTCTCGGCCAGCGCCTCGAGCGCGTCGATCCGCTGCTCGGTGTCATCCAGCACGACGTACTGGTCGCGCAGCAGGAACCCGGCGGCGTCGTCCGCGGTGAGCGGCCCCGGCACGCCGGCGACCTCGATCGGGCCGGTGAAGCGCAGCAGCGCCGCCAGCCCGACGGGGTCGACGGCGATCACCCCGTCCACCGGGCGGCCGCCGGACTGCGGGTAGAGGTCGGCCATCACCCGGCCGACGCTCGGGAAGTGCGGCGACATGGTCACGTTGCGCCACGTCCCGGCCGGTTCGAACCGGGCCCAGCGCTCGAGGTAGTCCCAGGGCTCCGAGATCGTCCGCTGCGGCCCGGGCGTGCCGCCCTGCTCGAGCTCGGCAGCCCGGCCGAAGCGGGTCATGTCGACCTCGCCGTCCACGGCCATCAGCTCGGCGAAGTTGCCGACCAGGCCGGTGCCGCCCCGAGCCTCGACGGGGGTGACGAACGCGACCAGCCAGCGGGCCTCGCCGTCGCCCCCGAACATGGCCGGCACGACCTCGGTGGCGTCCGCCGCCAGCCGCACGTCGGGCCGGGCCGCCGCCACCTCGTCCCGGACCCGGTCCAACCGCTCGGCCACGGGCGGGAGCAGCCAGGGCCCGGCCGCCTCGCCGAGGTCGGACTCGGCGCCGGCCAGCACGTCGGCGACGTCGTCGAGCGGGTCCCGCAGGGCCCGCACCCGGGCGAGGTCGAGGCGCCCGCCCTGGACGGTCAGCGCGTCGACGTCGGCGACGACGGCCACCTCGGTGCCGTCGCGGGCGACCTCGGCGGCCGCCGAGGCCATCGCCTCCACCGCCGAGGCGTTGTGGCCGAGCACGGGCACGGCCCGGGCCGGCGCCGCGTACCAGGCGCCGAGCTGCTCGTCGGCCTCGTCGAAGGCGTCGGCGGCGGCGGCCAGCCGCCGGGTGGCGAGGTCGTCGTCGCCGTCACGGGCGGCCTCCATGCCCGCCTCCAGCAGCTCGATCCCCCGCTCCACCGCCGGGCGGGCCCGGGCCAGCGCGAGCAGGTAGCCGCCACCCACGACCACGGGGAGCAGGGCGAGCAC
>PKRH01000067.1 GCA_017577565.1 Thermoanaerobacterales bacterium
GGATAAACCTCACACATCGAGATCATCTCCAACGGAGGCGTCCGTGTCGCAACTCATGACGTGGGCCGCGTGGTCGCCCCTGCTGGGTCTGTTGGGCCTGGTGGGCGCGCTGGTCCTGTACCTGTACATCACGAAGCAGCCGACCGGCACCGACCTGATGCGGGAGATCTCCGACCGCATCCACGAGGGCGCGATGGCGTTCCTGCGCCGCGAGTACACGGTGCTGTTCGTCTTCCTGGTCGTCGTGGCCGTGCTGCTCAACTTCATGATCGGCGGCCTGACGGCGCTCGCCTACGTGACCGGGGCGATCAGCTCCATTCTGGCCGGCTTCTTCGGGATGACGGCGGCAACGCGCGCCAACGTGCGCACGTCCGCGGCGGCCCGGGACGAAGGACAGGGGAAGGCGTTGCGCATCGCGTTCTTCGGCGGCGCGGTGATGGGGCTGTCCGTCGCCGCGCTCGGGCTGCTCGGCATCGGCGCCTGGTACTACTTCCTGGGCACCGCGGCGATCTCCGACGCCGACTTCGTCCGCTTCTCCGAGATCATCGGGGGCTTCGGCATGGGCGCCAGCTCGATCGCGCTCTTCGCCCGCGTCGGCGGCGGGATCTACACCAAGGCCGCGGACGTCGGCGCGGACCTGGTCGGGAAGGTCGAGGCGGGGATCCCCGAGGATGACCCGCGCAACCCGGCCACCATCGCGGACAACGTGGGCGACAACGTCGGCGACGTCGCGGGCATGGGCGCCGACATCTTCGAGAGCTACGTGGGCGCGGTGATCGCGACCATCGCGATCGGCGCCACGAGCCCGATCCTGTCCGGCAGCCGCGCGGAGGCGATCGCGCTCCCGATCCTGACGGTCATGGTCGGGCTGGTGACGTCGCTCCTCGGGATCGGCCTGATGAAGATCCTGGAGCGGGCGAACCCGGCCGCGGCGCTGCGGAACATCACCTTCATTGCCGCGGGGCTGTTCGTCGTGATCATGTACTTCGTGGTGGCCGCGCTCGGCTTCGAGATCTTCGACCCGTCCCAGGCGCGGGTGTACCCGGTCTCCGGGCCGTTCTGGGCGATCTTCGCCGGCGCCCTCGCCGGCGTGCTGATCGGCGTGGCGACGGAGTACTACACGGCGGCCCGGCCGATCCGCCGGATCGCAGACGCGAGCCAGACCGGCTCGGCGACGAACATCATCTCCGGGCTCGCGGTCGGGATGGAGTCGACCGTCGCCCCGATCCTCCTGATCGTCCTCGCGATCTGGGTGTCGTACTACTTCGCCGGCCTGTACGGGATCGGGATCTCCGCCGTCGGGATGCTCGCCACGGTCGGCGTGACGATGACCGTCGACGCGTACGGCCCGATCGCCGACAACGCGGGCGGCATCTCCGAGATGGCCGGCCTCGGGCCCGAGGTCCGCAAGATCACCGATGGGCTGGACGCGATCGGGAACACGACCGCCGCGATCGGGAAGGGCTTCGCCATCGGCTCGGCCGCGCTGACCGCCCTCGCGCTCTTCAGCGCCTACGCCAGCGCGGTCGGCCTGGGCGATTCGGGGCTCAACATCGTGAATCCGGCCGTCGTGATCGGGCTCCTGATCGGTGGCGTGCTGCCGTTCTTCATCGGCGCGCTCACCATGACCGCCGTCGGCCGCGCCGCGGCCGGGATGGTCGCCGAGGTGCGCCGTCAGTTCCGCGAGATCCCTGGGCTCATGGAGGGCACCGCCCGCCCCGACAGCGCCCGCTGCGTCGACATCTCGACCCGCGCCGCGCTGCGCGAGATGATCGCGCCCGGCCTGCTGGCCGTCATCGTGCCGGTCGTCGTCGGGTACCTCAGCATCGAGGCCCTCGGCGGTCTCCTCGCCGGCGCGACCGTGACCGGCGTGCTCCTCGCGCTCTTCATGGCCAACTCCGGCGGCGCGTGGGACAACGCCAAGAAGTACATCGAGAGCGGCGCCCACGGCGGCAAGGGCTCGGATCCCCACAAGGCTGCCGTCGTCGGCGACACCGTCGGCGATCCCTTCAAGGACACCTCCGGCCCGTCGATGAACATCCTGATCAAGCTCATGACCATCGTCTCGCTGGTCTTCGCGTCCACCTTCGGCACGGGCCTGTTCTAACAGCCGAAACGAACCGGGGCCGCCCCTGTGGTGGCCCCGCCCCCCCGGGTGCGCGCCCCCCGCCCCGGGCGCGCCGGTGCCGGCGGGCAGGCCGCCGGCACCGGGACCGTGGAGCCGGGCGGGGACGGGCCCCGCCCCTGTCAGCCGAAGACGATCACGCCCACGATCGTCGAGACGACGAGGCCGACGACGACCGGGACGAAGCACGATCGCACGAGGTCGACCACCGAGACCCGGGCGAAGCCGGCGACCGCCACGAGCGACGACCACGCCACCAGCGTCCCGCCGCCGACCCAGATGGCGCCCATCTGACCGATGGCCGCCAGCGTCGCGGGGTCGAGGCCCACCTCGGGGGCGAAGGCGCCCGACAGCGAGCCGGTCAGCGGCAGGCCCGAGAAGCCCGAGCCGTCGAGGCCGGTGACGGCCCCGACCACCAGCACGCCGATCGCCGTGAGGATGCCGACCGACGGGATGACGTCGTAGGCCCGCTCGACGAGGTCGAACAGCAGCGCCGGCGGGGTCTGGTCCTCGGCCAGGCCCATGATGCCCCCGGCGAAGTCGGGGTTGCCGATGAAGAAGAACCCGGCGATGGGCAGGACGACGCCCATGGCCTTGAAGGCGAAGGTGAAGCCTTCGACCACGTGGTCGGCCACGTCCTCGAGCGCCTGGCGCCCCTCGGCGATGAGCGAGGTGCCGAGCAGCAGCAGGGCGGCCACCCCGCCCACCAGCGCCGCGGCGTCGCCGCCGGTGACGTCGTCGATCGAGTCGGCGACCTTGGCCACCACCATGTAGGCGACCACGGCGAGGAAGGCGAGCGGCACGACCGCGGCGACGACCTTGCTGATCCGCACCTTGCGGTCGTCGAGCCGCTTGCCGTCGACGATGGCCGCCAGGTCCTCCTCGAGGGCGGCGTCGACCTCGGTGGCGACGGCCTCCTTCACCAGCGTGTCGCCCTCGGCGACCGCGGCCACCTCCAGCGGCCGGCCGCCGCCGACGACGGCGCCGTCCCCGCCGACCTCGGGGACCGGGTCGCCGGACCGGCCGGTGCCGCCCCCGCCGGCCCCGCCGGCCGGCTCGTCGGGCCCCGCCGTGCCGTCCTGGCTGATGGCGTCCGCGGCCCGGGCCAGCGCGGCCTGGTCGTCGAAGGTGCCGTCGCGGTCGGGGTCGACGCCCTCACCGCTGCCCTTCTCGAGGCTGTGGCCCTGCTCCCACGCCTGCAGCAGCCACGGGCTGGGGGTCAGCATCGACCCCCGGGCCTTGTACCAGGCGATCACCAGGGCGACGACGCCGGTGATGACCGACAGCACGAGGCCCCGGTCGGCGACGTCGGCGGTCTCGATGCCGGCGGAGGTCGCCGAGATGTCCGGCGCCACCTGGATCACGTAGTCCGCGGCGAGCGCCATGCCCTGGCCGGCGATGGCGATGGCCACGCCCGCCTGCAGCGGCGGCAGGCCGGCGCGGATGGCCGCCGGCAGCAGGATGGCGCCCACCAGCGGTACCGCCGGCGTGGGCCAGAAGAACAGCGAGATGACGAAGGTGACCGCGGCCAGCACCCAGAAGGCGAGGCTGCCGCCGGTCATGACCTTGCGGAAGGGCTGGACCATGCGCTTGTCGCTGCCCAGCCGCTGCAGCGCCCCGAGCATCGCCGTGATCAGGGCGATGATCAGGAAGATGTTGAACAGCTCGCCGGCCGCGACCAGCGAGGCCTTGAACATGGACTCCAGGCCGTCGACGACGTTGCCCGTGTAGGCCCACGTCACCGCGAAGGTCGCGGCGACGGCCGGCACCACGACGTTCCGCCGGAAGGCCATGGTCCCGATGATCACGACCATGCCCACCAGGTACGCCCAGTGCCCCAGCGTGAGCTCCATCGGCGGTTCCCCCTTTGATCCACCTCGGCGGTGCCGAGGTCCGTCAGCTCCCCCCGGTGGCCGTTGCCACGAGTAGACTGTATACAGTCTCCGAAGAGCCGACAAGGGGTTCGCGCGCGTGACGTCCGCCGCACCCCGGGGGGCGGGCGGTCGTCCCGTCCGGCGGCAGGTCGGGTGCCGTCGGGCCGGCCGCGGGCCGGCGTCAGCCGGGCGCGTCGCCGCGCCGGGCCGCGTGCTGCTCGATCTGCTCGAGCACCCGGTCCAGGTGCTCGCGCACGGCGCGGCGGGCGGCCTCGGGGTCGCGGGCCGCGATGGCGTCGCGGATGCGCTGGTGCTCGTTCCAGCTGTAGGTGCCCCGCTGCTCGAGCAGCAGCGAGAACACCATCTCGGTGCGGTTGCGGAGCGGCCGGACGACCTCGTCGAGGTAGCGGTTGCCGGCGATCCGCTCGATCTCGATGTGGAAGCCCCGGTGGCACTCGGCGGCGCGGACCTTGTCGCCGCTCTCGGTGGCGGCGATCCCCTCGGTGATCCACCGGCCGACGGCCTCGAGGTCGGCCTCGGTGGCCCGATCGGCGGCCAGGGCCGCGGCGTAGCCCTCGACGACGCCCCGCAGGTCGAGGAGCTCGCGCACGTCCTGCAGGTCGAGCCGGGTGACGTACGCGCCGCGGCGGGGCACGACCTCGACGAGGCCGGTCGACTCCAGCAGGCGGATCGCCTCGCGCACGGGGTTGCGGGACACCCCGAGCTGCTCGGCCAGGCGGTCCTCGACGAGCCGCTCACCGGGCTGCAGCTCGCCGCGCATGATCATCCCGTGCAGCTCGGCAGCGACCGCTTGACGCAACGTGCGGTGCTCGGCACCGACGGTCATGGGTGGGGGGCCTCCGGACGGGGGACTGATGACACGGAGCGTACCGGCCCCGACGCCGCCCGCCGGAAACCGGCGACCGAGCCCCGCGGCGCCGGCGCGCGGGCTCACCCCACCACCTGGTCGACGAGCAGGACGATCGCCGAGGCCGCCGCGAACAGCAGGACGGCGGGTCGCAGCCAGCCCCGGTCGAGGACGCGGCTGAGCGGCCCGGACACGAGGTAGCCGACGGCGACGCCCGGCACGAGCAGCAGGGTGAGGCGCAGCTCGTCCCACCCGAAGCGCCCGACGGCGATGAGGCTGGCCAGGCTGAGCACCGCCCCGAAGGCGAGCACGACGCCGACGGTGGCCCGCAGCTCGCTGCCCCGGCTGCGCTGGAAGAGAAGGGCGATCGGCGGGCCGCCGATCGAGGTGGCGGTGCCCATGAAGCCCGACGCCACGCCGGCGGCGGCGAGGGTGCGGGGCCGGGGCCGGACGTACCAGCCGGCGACGCTCAGCACGACGGCGGTGAGGACGAGCAGCGCGAAGAGGATGCCCAGGGGCCGCTCGGGCAGGACGGCGAGCGTGGCCGCGGCCATGACCGTGCCGGCGATGCGGCCGCCCAGCGCCCACCGCAGCGCCCGGATGTCGAGCGCCTTGCGCTCCCGGACGAGCACCGCGAGCGTCAGCGGCACGCCGGCCGCCAGCACGGGCCCGGGCACCATGGAGGGGTCGATGAGCGCCAGCACCGGCGCGGCGATGAGCCCGAGCCCGAAGCCGATCGACCCCTGGACGCAGGCGCCGAGGCCGGTGGCGATGACCATGATGACGACGTCGCTGCCGCTCACGTCCCGGTGTGCTCCTCGTGGCGATCCCCAGCGGGGGTTGGGGCAAGATCCCGGCAAGATGGATACTGTCTACGATCCGAACAGGGGGTTGCGAGTTGACGGAGGCCGACGGCCCGGTCGGGGTGCAGCACCGCTCGTTGCGCGACACCGTCCTGGACGAGCTGCGCGACGCCATCGTCACCGGACGGCTCGCGCCGGGCACCCGGCTGCTCGAGGACCAGCTCGCCGGTGACCTCGGCGTCTCCCGCTTCCCCGTGCGCGAGGCGCTCGGCGCGCTGGCCGGCGAGGGCTTCGTCGAGATCGTCCCCCGCCGGGGGGCCCGGGTGGCGTCGTTCCCGCCCGAGCGCTGCCGCGACCTGTTCGAGCTGCGCGAGGTGCTGGAGGGCCTGGTGTGCCGGCTGGCCGCCGATCGAGCCGGCCCCGACCAGATCGCCGAGCTGCGGGCGGTGGTCGACGAGGGCCGCCGGGCGCTGGAGACCGGCGAGGCCGAGCGGCTGCCCGTGCTGCACACCCGCTTCCACCGCCTGCTGACCGACGCCGCGGGCAACGTCATGGTCGCCGAGCAGATCGAGCGCACCGCCCTGCTGCTCGAGTGGATCTACGCCGGGCGGCTGCGGGACCGCATGGCCACCTCGTGGCGCGAGCACGGCGCCATCGTCGCCGCGGTGGCCGACGGCGACCCCGACCGGGCCGAGCAGCTGGCCCGCCGGCACGTGGCCGGCGCCCGCGCCGCGCTGCTGGGCGACGCGCCCGCCGCCGGGGGCGACGCCCCCGAGGAGGACCGGGCCTCGGGGTGACCGGCGGCGCCGGGCCCCCGCCGCGGCGCCGCCGGGTCGGGCGGACCGCACCGGCTCAGCTTCCGAGGAAGACGGTCCGGGCGGTCACGTGGAAGTCCATCGTCCCCGGCCCGAGCTGCTCCTTGAACGCCCCCGAGCCGGAGCGCTTGATGCCGCCGAACGGGGCGTTGGCCGCGGTGCCGACGGTGGGCCGGTTGATGCGGCACATGCCGGCGCGGATCTCCGCGGCGAAGCGCTGGGCGGCGGCCAGGCTCGTCGTGCAGCAGGCGGCGGTCAGCCCGTAGGGCGTGTCGTTGGCCCGGGCCAGGGCCTCGTCGAGGTCGGCGACCCGCTCGACGCCGACGACCGGGCCGAAGACCTCCTCGTCGACGAGCCGCATGCCGGGCCGGGCCCCGACGAGCAGCGTCGGCTCCCAGAACCACCCGTGCTCCAGGTCGGGGCCTTCGCCGCGGCGCCCGCCGACGACGACCTCGGCGCCGTCGGCCACCGCCTCCTCGACGACCGCGGCCATGGCCTTCACGGCGTCCTCGGTGACGAGCGGCCCGGTGGTGACGCCCTCGCGGTCGCCGGGGCCCAGCACCAGGGCCCGGGCCCGCGCCGCCACCCGCTCGACGAGCTCGTCGTGGACCTCCTCGGCGACGAGGATGCGTCCCGCGCCGGTGCACGCCTGGCCGGAGAGGTTGAAGGACGAGGCCGCCACGACCGCCGCCGCCCGGTCGAGGTCGGCGTCGGCCAGCACGACGACGGGGTTGTTGCCGCCGAGCTCGAGCTGGGCCCGACGGTGGGGGCCGAGGGCGGCGTGGATGGCGGCGCCGGTGGCGGTCGAGCCGGTGAAGGTGACGCCGTCGACCCGCTCGTCGGCGACGAGCGCCGCGCCCGCGGCGAAGCCGTGGACGACGTTGAGCACCCCGGGGGGCAGCCCGGCCTCGGCCAGCGCGGCGGCGAGGCGCTCGCCCATGAGCGGCGTGTGGGGCGACGGCTTGAAGACGACGGCGTTCCCCGCGGCCAGCGCCGGCCCGATCTTGCGAGCGGCCAGGTTGAGCGGGAAGTTCCAGGGCGTGATCGCCCCGACGACCCCGAGGGGGTCGAGCCGGGTGTAGACGAGCGCGCCGCCGTCGTCGGAGGGGAAGGTGGCACCGGTCAGGCGGACCGCCTCACCGGCGTAGAGCCGGAGGTTGGTCGGCGTCCGGGAGGCCTCGGCCCGGGCGTCGGCGAGGGGCTTGCCCTCCTCGGCGGTGAGCTCCCGGGCGATCTCCTCGGCCCGGCCGGCGAGGATGTCGGCGGCCCGCTCCAGCACCGCCGCCCGGGCCGAGGGGGGTGTGGCGGCCCAGGCGGGCTGGGCCGCCACCGCCGCCGACACGGCGTCGCGCACGTCCTCCGCCGTGGACTCCGGGGCGACGCTGACCACCTGCCGGTGGTCGGCCGGGTTGCGCCGCTCGACGACCGCGCCGTCGGACGCCGGCCGCAGCTCGTCACCGATGCGGTTGAGGACCTCGACGGTCATGGTGCGTGCGGGTCGTGGGCGAGCCGGTGCGCCCGGCCGCTCACCGCCCCTCCACCGGCGGCGGCGACCAGTCGTCCCACTTCGAGAAGTCGACCGGCTTGCCGAGGTGCTCGAGCAGCGCCGTGATCGCCGCCTTGCAGCAGGCGATGTCCTCCTTGGTGTGCCCGCCGGACACGCCGACGCCGCCGACGACCTCGCCGTCCACCTCGATGGGCCAGCCGCCGACGAAGATGGTGAACCGGCCGCCGTGCTGGGTCATGATCCCGAACGCCTCCTCGTTGGGCTGGGCGTTCGTGTAGGTGTGGGTCGGCCGGCGGTGGCACGCGGCGGTGAACGCCTTGTTGATGGCGATCTCGACCGACGTCGGCTTGCCGCCGTCCATGCGCCGCAGGGCGATGGGCCAGCCGCCGGCGTCGCTGATGCAGATGACGGACTTGACGCCCTGCCGCTGCGCCTCGGCGACGGCGGCGTCGAGCATGAGCTCGGCCTCCTCGAGCGTGAGCACGTTGGCGGTTCGCACGGTGGCGGTCCCTCCTGTCGGTGTCGCGGTTCGCGCCCTCGGTCCGGCGGAACCGGTTGACGACTTCCGTCGACTGTATACAGTAGACCACAACGCCGGTCCAGGGGCCACCGTGGGGGCCCGACCAGGAGGAGAACCGATGACCGAGCTTCTGTCCCGCGAGGAGTTCCGCACCGCCCTCGAGAAGGCGATGGAGGGGCGCCAGGCGAAGGACGCGTCCTTCAGCCGCGCGTGGGCCGAGGGCAAGCTGCAGCGGCACCACTTCGCCCGCTGGGCGGAGAACCACTACCACTACGTCGGCCCGTTCGCCGACTACCTGGCCCTCATCTACGCCCGCACGCCGGACGACTGCACGGACGCCAAGGACTTCCTCCTCCAGAACATGTACGAGGAGGAGATCGCCGACGTGCGCCACACCGACCTGCTCATCCGGTTCGCCGAGGCCTGCGGCTCGTCGGCCGAGCGGGTGATGGACCCCCGCAACATGACGCCGATGACCCGCGGCCTGCAGTCGTGGTGCTACGCGGTCGCCTACCGCGAGCACTTCGCCGTGGCCACCGCCGCCCTGGTGGTGGGCCTCGAGTCGCAGGTCCCCAGCATCTACCGGAAGCAGTACCCGGTGCTGATCGACCCCGACGTCTACGGCTTCACCGAGGAGGAGGCCGAGTTCTTCGACCTCCACATCACCTCGGACGAGGTCCACGGCGAGCGCGGCTACCAGATCGTCCTCGACCACGCGAACACGCCCGAGCTGCAGCAGCGCTGCCTCGAGGTCGTGCGCGACGGCGCCGACATGCGCTTCGCCTACACGAAGGCGCTCTACGACACCTACGTGAAGCCCGACCTCGGCGAGTGGGTCGAGGAGCCCGCCGCAGCCTGACCGCCCGCACCGCCCGCGGCCGCGCCCGGCGCGGCCGCGGGCCAGGGCACCCGAGCGCACATGCCGATCATCCGATTCAAGACGTCCGGTCGCGTCGTCGAGCTCCCCGACGGGGGTGACGCCGTCAACCTCCTGCGGGTGTCGATCCGCCACGAGTGCGGCATCCCCTGGCGCTGCGCGAGCGGGAACTGCGGGACCGACCGGGTCCGCGTCGTCGAGGGCGCCGAGAACTTCGACAAGCCCCGCCGGCGGGAGCGCGAGCGGCTCGGCGACCTCCTCGACGCCGGCTTCCGCCTTGCCTGCCAGAGCTACGTCGACGGCGACTGCACCGTGGAGTGGGACCCCGACCAGGTGGGCCTCGACGTCGACTCCAAGGCGTACGAGCGGCTCCGCCGGATCTGGCTGTCCAAGGAGGACTCAGCGTGAGCGAGCAGTGGGTCGACGCCGGCGGCGTCGACGAGCTGGCCCGGTCCGGCAAGACGGTCGTCGAGGGCGCCTCGGGGCCCGTCGTCGTCGTGTGCCACGAGGGACGGTTCCACGCCCTCCACGACACCTGCGTGCACAAGCAGCGGTCGCTGTCCCGCGGCGTCGTGCTGAACGGCCGGCTCGTCTGCCCCGGGCACCAGTGGCAGTTCGACCTGGCGACCGGCTACTGCGCCGCCCGCGACCGCTACCAGCCCACCTACGCCGTCGAGGTCCGGGACGGGCGCGTCCTCGTCGACGTCTCGGCACCCCGCCCCACCGACACGCCGGTCGAGCTCTCGACGTCACGGACCGCCGGCTCCCCCGTCGACGTCGAGGGCTGACGCCGGGCGGCGCCGCACCCGCCGGCGGCGCCGCCCGCGACCCGGCCCGGACGCCGGTCCACGACCGACCCCGATCCGGGGCCCGGGCACCCGGAGAGCGGCTCAGGGGCATCCCCGATTGCCGCCCCCGCTCGGCGGCCCGCATCGTCGGGTCGTGCCCACCTCCCCCTGGAGCCCCCGGTGACGGCCGTGCCGCTGACCGCGCCGCCGGTGCCCGGCGTGGTGGGCGGCGCGGCCGAGCTCGTCCTGGCGGTCGCGCTCGCCGCCACCGACGCCGCCCGCACGGTCGTCACCGCCTGGCTCGCGCTCCTGCAGGGCCCGCTCGCCGGCGGGGTGGTCGCCGCGTCGGCCCGGCTGGCACCGGTCCTCGCCGCCCTCGGCCCGCCGGTCGCGGTGGTCGGGGCGGCGCGCCGCCACGGGGTCGGCCCCGCCGCGCCCCGCCCCCGGAACGTGCGAACGGCGTGCCCGTCGGGCACGCCGTGGTGGGCCGGGGAGGATTCGAACCTCCGAAGGCAATGCCGGCAGATTTACAGTCTGCTCCCTTTGTCCGCTCGGGCACCGACCCGGGGAGGCATCACGCTAGCGCCTGCGCCACCGCCGTCACCACACGGCGCCGGGGCCGGTGACCGAGGTTAGCCTCGGGGCCATGCCGAGCTTCGACGTGGTGTCCGAGATCGACATGCAGGAGGTGCGCAACGCCGTCGACCAGGCGCGACGGGAGGTCGCCACCCGGTTCGACTTCAAGGGGACCAACAGCACCGTCGAGCTGGGCGACGGCGAGATCACCCTGCAGAGCGTCACCGAGGACCGGCTCAAGGCCGTCCGCCAGGTGCTCGAGGAGAAGCTCGTCAAGCGCAAGGTGTCGCTGAAGGCGCTCGACTACCAGAAGGTCGAGGAGGCGAGCGGCGGCACGGCCCGGCAGCACGTCAAGCTCGTGGCCGGCATCTCCCGCGACAAGGCGACCGCCATCAACAAGTTCATCAAGGGCCTGAAGCTCAAGGGCGTCCAGAGCCAGGTCCAGGGCGACCGCCTGCGGGTCAGCAGCAAGAAGCGGGACGACCTGCAGGCGACCATCGCCGCCCTGCGCGAGCAGGACTTCGGCATCCCGCTGCAGTTCACCAACTTCCGGGACTGATCGCGACGGGGCGGGCCCTCCGGGCCCGCCCCGTCGACGTCGCTCGGTGCCCGCTCAGCGGCGCCAGTCGCCGGCGCGCAGGCGGGCGACCCGCTCCTCGGTCGTCGGGTGGGTGCGCCAGAGGTTGGCGAAGTTCATGCGCCGCCCCGACAGCGGGTTGACGATGAACGCGCTGGCGTGGGCCGGGTCGATGTCCATCGGGATCTGGCGGGCACCGACCTCCAGCTTCTGCAGGGCCCGGGCGAGCGGCTCGCCGTCGCCGATCAGGCGGGCGCCGCTGCGGTCGGCCTCGAACTCCCGGCTGCGGCTGATCGCCATCTGCAGCAGCCCGGCGGCGATCGGCGCCAGGAAGGCCATGGCCAGCAGCGCCAGCGGGTTGGCGTCCTCGTCGTCGCGCCCGCCGAAGAAGGCGGAGAACTGCAGGAAGTTGGCGATGAGCGTGATGCCCATGGCGATGGCCGCCGCCACCGACCCGATGAGGATGTCGCGGTTGCCGATGTGGCTGATCTCGTGGGCGAGCACGCCCCGCAGCTCGTTCCAGTCGAGGATGCGCAGGATGCCCTGCGTGACCGCGACCGCCGCGTGGTCGGGGCTGCGCCCGGTGGCGAACGCGTTCGGCTGCGGGTCGGGCGTCACGTAGAGCTTCGGCATCGGCATGCCCGCCTTCTGCGTCAGCTCCCGCACGATGGCGTAGTACTCGGGCATCTGCTCTTCCGTCACCGGCTGGGCCCGGGCGGCGCGGATCGCGAGCTTGTCCGAGTTCCAGTACGAGAAGCCCACGAACAGCAGGCCGAGCGCGAACCCGATGACCGCGCCCTGGGCTCCGCCGATGAGCTGGCCGATGAGGACCAGCAGGCCTCCGAGACCGGCAAGCAGCACGAAGGTCTTGAATGTGTTCTTCACGGGCCCGAAGCTACAGGCACCGGCCGCGAACCGGTCGAGCCCGCGGCCGCCACCGTGGCACCCGAGCGACAGACCGACGGCGACCCCGAGCCCACACCGGTCGCGGTGCGCCTGCTCGGCGGGTTCGAGGTCGCGGTCGGGGGCCGCACCGTCGCCGCCGACGCCTGGCCGGCCCGTCGGGCGGCGGAGCTCGTGCAGCTGCTCGCCCTCGCCCCGGACCGGTGGCTGCTCCGGGACCAGGTCCTCGAGGCGCTGTGGCCGCACCTCGCGCCGGAGGCGGGCGCCGCCAACCTGCGGAAGGCCGCGCACCACGTGCGCCGTGCCCTCGGGGCCGACGACGCGATCGTGCTGCGCGGCGGGCGCGTGCGCCTGTTCCCGGGCCGGCGGGTCGAGGTCGACGCCTGGGCGTTCGAGGCCGCCGCCGAGCGGGCGCTGGCCGACGGCGACCCGGCGGCCTGCGGTGCCGTCGCCGACACCCGGGCCGACCTGCTGCCCGGTGCGCTCTACGCCGACTGGACGCAGGGCGTGCGCGAGCGCCTGCGGGCCCGCCGGCTCGACCTCCTGCGCGCCGCCGGCCGGTGGGAGGACGTGGTCGAGCTCGACCCCACCGACGAGCCCGCCACCCGGGCGCTGATGCGGGCGGCGCTCGACGGCGGCCGGCCCCACGCCGCGCTGCGGTGGTACGGGCGGCTGCGGACCACGCTGCAGGTCGAGCTGGACGTGCAGCCGAGCGACGAGACCCGCCGGCTGCACGCCGCGTGCCTCGCCGGGCTCGTGCCCGCCGAGCCCGAGCTCGTCGGCCGGGACGTCGAGCTGGGCCGGGCCGAGGCCGCGCTCGCCGGGCCGGCGCCGACGATCGTGGTCCGCGGCCCCGCCGGCATCGGGAAGTCCGCCCTCTGCCGGCGGGTGGCCGACCTGGCCCGCGAACGGGGGTGGACCGTCGCCGCGACGTCCGGCCGCGGCGTCGTCGAGCCCTACGCCCCGCTCGGCGAGCTGGTCGGGCAGCTCGCCGGGGACGGGGACGGGCTGCTCGACGGGCTGGGCGACACGCCGCGCGCCGCGCTGCGGGCGGTCAGCGGCACCGCCGCCCCGCCCGCCGGGCTCACCCGCCACCAGGTCATCGGCGCCCTGCGCCGGCTGCTGCGTGCCGCGGCCGCGGGCGGGCCGGGTGCGCTCGTCGTCCTCGACGACGCCCACGAGGCGGACGAGGCGACGGTCGACGCGCTCGCCCACCTGCCGGTGGCCGGCCCCCGAGCCGTCGCGCTCGTCGTCGCCTACCGCCCGGAGCGGGCGGCCGAGCCGCTGCAGGCCGCCGCCGCCCGCCTCGCCCGGGCCGGCGCGACCACGATCGACCTGCCGCCGCTGGCCGACCACGACGCCGCAGCGCTCGTGGCCGCCGCCGCCGAGGCCCGACCGAGCGCCGAGGCGGTCGCCGAGGTCGTGCGGCTCGCCGAGGGCAACCCGTTCTTCCTGCGCGAGCTGGCGACCGCGCTCGGCCGCGACGGCGGCGCGCCGGCCCAGCCGAGCGCCTGGGGCGCGATCGCCCGCCGCTTCGTCGACCTCGACGCGGGGACGGTCGCGATGCTGAGCCGGCTGGCCCTCGCGCAGGACCGGCTCGACGCGGCATCGGTGGCGGCGCTCACCGGGCTGACCGACGACGAGGCGTTCGCCCTCCTCGACGCCGCGCTCGCCGCCGGCGTGCTCCTCGTCGAGGGCGAGGGCTACCGGTTCCGCCACGAGCTCGTGCGGCGGGCCCTGATCGAGCGGCTGGCCCCGCACCAGCGCGTCGCCGTGCACCGGGACGCGGCGCGGCGGCTCGCCGCCGGCGGCGCGCCGACCGCAGTCGTCGCCCACCACTGGCTGGCCGGCGGCCGCCCCGCGGAGGCGGCGGGGTGGCTGCTCGAAGCCGCCCGCCGGGCCGTCGCGCTCGGGGGGTTCGCCGACGCCCTGCACCACCTCGACGCGCTGCTCGGGCACGAGCCCGGCCACGCCGCGGCCCGGCGGCTGCGGGCGGAGGCCCTGGACGCCCTCGGCGACCCGTCGGCGCCGGCCGCCTACGCGGCGGCCGCGGCGGCCGCCGGCCGGGACGAGGCCGACGACCTCCTCGCCCGCCGGGCGCTCGCCCAGCTCAAGGCCGGCGACCCGGATGGGGCGCTCGCCACCGCCGAGGGCCTCCGGCCGGCGTCGCTGGACGGGCGGCTCGCGCTGGCGCTGACCCGGGCCGGGGCGGCGGCCCTCGGGGTCGGCGACCCCGAGGAGGGCGCTGCGCTCGCCGCCGACTGCCGGCGCCTGGCCCTGCGGTCGGGCGACCCGGCGGCCGTCGTCGTCGCGTCGTGGGCCCACGCGGCCGCCGCGCACGCGCGCGGCGTCCTGCGCGACAGCGTGCGCCTCGACCTGCGGGAGGCGGCGTCGCTCCCGACGCTGGCGACGAGCGTGTTCGACGGCCAGCTGTGCATCACCCAGCGCTTCCTGTACGGCGCCCGGCCCTACGACGAGGTCATCGCCTTCGCCACCTCGCTCGAGGCCGAGGCCCGCCGCCTCGGCACGGTGCGGGGCGAGGCATTCGCGGTCACGCTGCGGGGCGAGGCCCGGCTGCTCGCCGGCCGGCTCGACGACGCCGCGCCCGACCTCGAGGCCGGCGCCGCCCTGCACCGGGGGATCGGCGCCGCCACCGGCGAGGCCCACGCGCTGCAGCGCCGGGCCGAGCTCGCGCTCCACCGGGGCTGCGCCGACGAGGCGGAGCCCCTGCTCGACGAGGCGCTGGCCGTCGCCCGCGAGTCCGATGTCGGCTTCCACCTGTTCGACCGGATCCACGGCACCCTCCTCGCCGCCGCGCCCGACCCCGAGGCCGCCGCCCGCCGGCTCGAGGAGGCCGAGGCGTCGATCCGCGGCCCGGCCGAGACGTGCCCGGGGTGCCGCATCACCTTCACCGTGCCCGCGGCGATCGCCGCCGCCCGCGCCGGCGACCTCGGGCGGGCCCGGGCGCACGCCGTGGCCTCCGAGCGGCTGGCCGCGGCGGTCATGCGCCTGCCGGCGTGGGACGCGGCGGTCGACGAGGTCCGCGGCCACGTGGCGCTGGCCGGCGGCGACCGCGACGGCGCCGCCCGCGCCTTCCGGGCGGCCGCGGCGGGGTTCGCGGCCGCCGGCCACCCCCTCGACGCCGCCCGCTGCGCTGCGCTGGCCGGCGGCTGAGCGCCGGGAACGTCCCGGGAACGTGCCGGCGCGAGGCTGTCCCCGCACACACCGGTCACGGCCATGGAGGCGACATGACCACAGCGATGGAGATGGTGGCGGCCGCGAAGGCGGGCATCGAGAACCTCGGCCCGGCCGAGGTCGCCGCCGAGGTCGGGCGCGGCGCCGTTCTCGTGGACGTCCGCGAGCCGACCGAGACGGCGGACGGCGTGATCGAGGGCGCGGTGCTGGCCCCCCGGGGGATGCTCGAGTTCCACGCCGACCCGGCCACCCCCTACCACCTCGACGCGCTGTCGCCCGAGCGCCGCGTCGTCGTCTACTGCGCCGCGGGCTCGCGCTCGGCGCTCGCGGCCCGGACGCTGCAGGAGCTCGGCTACCGCGACGTCGCCCACCTCGAGGGCGGCGTGCAGGCGTGGCTGGCGGACGGTCGGCCGCTCGTCCCGCCCGACGGGTCCCGGCCGGCGGGCGGCTGAGCGGTCCCCCGGGGCGCGGTCGGCGGCCCGGCGCGCGGGTCACCGACCAGCGCGCCACCGCGCCCGCTCAGTCGTAGTAGCCCGAGTGGATGTAGACGCAGGGCACGCCCTCGGCGTGGAACATCTCGACGTTGCGCCGGTCGTCCTCGAAGGCCAGGCGCAGGTCGAACCCGTAGGCCCGCAGGTCGTGAACGGCCTCGCGCTTGAAGCTCCGTGAGGCCGTGTAGTCGCCGTGGTCCCGCATGATCAGCAGGTCCCAGCGGAGGTCGTAGCGCTCCAGCCAGCCGATGGTCTGGGGCCGCACGCGCAGCGGGCGGGCGGTCAGCAGCACGATGCGCAGGTCGTCGTCGATGACGTCGAGCAGCCGGGCGACCTCGTCGATGAGCGGGTCCTCGCCGCAGGCGGCGAAGAACGCGTCCCAGTCGCGGTAGGGGTGCTCGAGGTAGTGCTGGCGGCTCGAGGCGTCCGAGAGGACGCCGTCCATGTCGAACACGACGGCGGGCCCCGGCCGCACCGGGGCCTCCCGCCAGCGCCAGTGCTCGGGTGTCACCTGCGGAGCCACGGATGCCACGCCTCGAACCTACCGGGACGTCCCGGATGAGCAGCCCCCACCGCAGCTCCGGGGTCGACCTCGTCGGCCGGACCTGGTCGCTCGCGCCGCCCGGGCGGGCCGGGCCGCCGACCACCGCCGTCACAGCGTGAGCAGGTAGCAGACCTCCCGGACCCCGGGGTAGGCGGTCGACACCGCCGGCGTGGGCCGCCAGCCCCACCGCTCGGAGATCGCGCGGGCCCGGAGGTTGCGCTCGAGCACCCACGCGACGGCCACCCGGAAGCCGGCGGCCCGCAGGTGGTCGAGCGCCTCGTCGTGCAGGCGGCGGCCGATCCCCCGCCCCCAGTGCCCGGGGTCGACGTACAGCCGCAGCAGCTGGGCCCGGATCGACTCCGACGGGTCGTGCACGACGGCGACGGTGCCGACGACCGGCCGGTCGGGCCCCGGGAGGCAGGCGACGAGCACCAGGGCGTCGTGGTGGCCCTGCGCCGCGATGGCCTGGCGGGCCCGCTCGGTCAGCAGCTCGACCGAGGGCGGCGGGGCGTCGTCCGGGAAGATCCCGTCGTAGGCGATGAGCGCTGCCCGGCACCACACGGTGCCGATGGCCGGGGCGTCGCGGGGCTCGGCCGCGCGGATCAGGACGTCCAGCGCTCACCTCGCCCGGCCGTGCCCGCGACGCCCCGCGCCGGCACCGTCGTCAGTCCTTCTGCGGCTGGGCGGCCGCCCGCTGGCGGATCTCCTCGACGACCGTCGGGTCGGCGAGCGTCGTCGTGTCGCCCAGCGACCGGCCCTCGGCCACGTCGCGCAGCAGGCGCCGCATGATCTTGCCCGAGCGGGTCTTCGGCAGCTCCTCGGTGAAGATGATCGTCTTGGGCCGGGCCGTCGGGCCGATCTTCGTCGCGACGTGCTGGCGCAGCTCCTCGCCCAGCGCGTCGTCGGCCTGCACCCCGCCCCGGGTGATGACGAAGGCGATGATCGCCTGGCCGGTCACCGGGTCGGTGGCGCCGCAGACCGCGGCCTCGGCCACCGCCTCGTGGTCGACGAGCGCGGACTCCACCTCGGTGGTCGAGATGCGGTGGCCGGAGACGTTCATCACGTCGTCGACCCGGCCGAGCAGCCAGAAGTAGCCGTCCTCGTCGATCTTGCAGCCGTCACCGGCGAAGTAGCGGCCCTCGAAGCGCGACCAGTACGTGTCGCGGTAGCGCTCGGGATCGCCGTAGATGCCCCGCAGCATGGCGGGCCACGGCCGGGTGAGCGTCAGGTAGCCGCCGCCCTTCTCGACGGGGTTGCCCTCGTCGTCGACCACCTCGGCACCGATGCCGGGCAGCGGGAAGGTGGCCGAGCCCGGCTTCAGCGTCGTGGCCCCCGGCAGCGGGGAGATCATGATGGCGCCGGTCTCGGTCTGCCACCAGGTGTCGACGATCGGGCACCGGCCCCCGCCGATGTGGGTGTGGTACCACATCCACGCCTCGGGGTTGATCGGCTCGCCGACCGACCCGAGCAGCCGCAGCGACGACAGGTCGTGGCGGGCCGGCTCCTGCGGGCCCCACTTCATGAAGGTGCGGATGGCCGTCGGCGCCGTGTAGAGGATCGTCACCTTGTAGCGCTCGACGATGTCCCACAGCCGGTCGCGCCCCGGCGTGTCGGGCGTCCCCTCGTAGATGACGCCGGTCGCGCCGTTGGTGAGCGGGCCGTAGACGATGTAGCTGTGGCCGGTCACCCAGCCGATGTCGGCCGCGCACCAGTAGACGTCCGTCTCGGGCTTCAGGTCGAAGACGTAGCGGTGCGTGTAGGCGACCTGGGTGAGGTAGCCGCCCGTGGTGTGCATGATCCCCTTGGGCTTGGCCGTCGTGCCCGAGGTGTAGAGGACGTAGAGCAGGTCCTCGCTGTCCATGCGCTCCGGCTCGCAGGTGGGCGCCGCCGAGGCCATCAGGTCGTGGTACCAGTGGTCGCGGCCCTCGGTCATGTCGACCTGCACGTCGCCGGCGGCCTCGTGCCCCGTCACCCGCTTGACGACGACGACGTTCTCGATCGAGGGCGTCGCCGCCAGGGCGACGTCGGCGATCGGCTTGAGCAGGTGGGGCTTGCCCCGGCGGAAGCCGCCGTCGGCGGTGACCAGCACCTTGCACTGCGCGTCGTTGATGCGGTCCGCCAGCGAGTCGGCCGAGAAGCCCCCGAACACCACCGAGTGCGGTGCGCCGATGCGGGTGCAGGCCAGCATGGCGACCGGAAGCTCGGGGATCATCGGCATGTAGATGGCGACGCGGTCGCCGCGGCGCACGCCGAGGTCCCGCAGCACGTTGGCGAACCGCTGCACCTCGTCGAGCAGCTGGGCGTAGGTGATGGTGCGGCGGTCGCCGGGCTCGCCCTCCCAGTGGTAGGCGACCCGGTCGCCGAGGCCCGCCTCCACGTGGCGGTCGAGGCAGTTGTAGGAGACGTTCAGCGTGCCGCCGACGAACCACTTGGCGAACGGCGGGGGCCCCCCCCGGGACGTGGGGCCCCCCCCGTACCCCCCTGGGAGCCCGGCCCCCCGGGGGGGCCCGAACCCCCCCCCCGCCCTCTCCCCCCCCTCGTCCACCCCCCCC
>PKRH01000068.1 GCA_017577565.1 Thermoanaerobacterales bacterium
GGGTCGACGTCACCGACCCCGTGGCGCTGGCCACCGGCACCAGCGCCCTCCTCTACGACGAGGCGCCGGTCGTCGTGCTCGCCCCGGCGGACGACCCGGCCGCCCAGGCCCGGGCCGCGTCGGCCGCCGTGGCGGTGGGCGGTCCGCTGCTCCTGACCCCGCCCGACCCCGGGCCGACCGGCGCCGCACCACAGGCCGCACGGGCGCAGGCGGCGGCGCCCGCGCCGACCGTGGCCGACGAGGTCGACCGCCTGCGGCCCCGGGCGGTGCTCGCCGTGGGGGCGGGCGCGGTCCGGTGGGCGCGGGCCGAGGTCGACGGGGCCGACGTCGTGGCCGTGCCCGACGGCGCCGACCTGCGGACCGGTGCCGGCCTCACCTTGGGCGACGACACCGCGGTCGCGCCCGGCGACCTCGTCGCCGCGGTCGCGGGGCTGGACCGGGAGCGGCCGGCGCTGCTCACCGTCGAGGGAGCCGCCGCCGGTCCGGCCGGCGCCGCGACCGGCCAGGCCGCGGCCGTCGGGGCCGGCGAGCCGGACGCCACAGTCGCCGGGGAGGGCGCGGGGGAGGAGGGCGCCGGCCGATCCGGTGAGCCGACGCCCGAGCTGCCCGCCGTGGCCCCGGCCGACCCGCCCGACGAGGTGCTCGCGGTCGTCGAGGCCGGCGACGCCGCCGTCGCCGCCGTGGCCACCGCCCGGGCGAGCGGGGCCCGGGTCGTGCCGGTCGCCGGCGGCGACCCCCGGGCCGACCCCGCCGCCATCGCCGCGCTCGCCGGGGCGCCGCTGCCCGAGCGGGTGGTCGTCCTCGGCGCCGGCCTGGGACCCGCCGAGCGGGTGCGGCCGCGGCTCGAGGTCGCCGCCACCGGCACCGAGCTGCCGGGCGGGGGACAGGTGCTCTTCCCCGGCCGGCGCATGGTCGCCCTCTACGGCCACCCGGGCGCACCCGTGCTCGGCGTGCTGGGGGAGCAGCCGGTGGAAGCCGCGGTCGAGCGGGCCCGGGAGGTGGCCGCCGGCTACGAGGGCCTCGTCGCCGAGCCCGTCGTGCCCGCCTTCGAGATCATCACCACCGTCGCCTCGGCGTCACCGGGCCCGGACGGCGACTACTCGGCCGAGCTCGAGGTCGCCGACCTGCGCCCCTGGGTCGACGCCGCCGAGGAGGCGGGCCTCTACGTCGTGCTCGACCTGCAGCCGGGGCGCACCGACTTCCTCACCCAGGCCCGCCGCTACGAGGAGCTGCTCGCCCGGCCGCACGTCGGCCTCGCCCTCGACCCCGAGTGGCGCCTCGGGCCCGACCAGCGCCACCTGGAGCAGATCGGCTCGGTCGGCGTCGACGAGGTCAACGCGGTCGCCGACTGGCTGGCCGACCTCACCCGGCGCCACCGCCTGCCCCAGAAGCTCCTGCTGCTGCACCAGTTCCAGCTCGGGATGATCACCGACCGGGCGCGGCTCGACACCTCCCACGACGAGCTGGCGGTGCTCGTCCACGCCGACGGCTTCGGCACCCCGGGCCAGAAGCTGGAGACCTGGCACGCGCTGCGGGCCGAGCCGCTACCGGGGGTGTGGTGGGGCTGGAAGAACTTCATCGACGAGGACCAGCCCACCTTCACGCCGGCCGAGACGGTCGCCGTCCAGCCCACCCCCTGGTTCGTCTCCTACCAGTGACGAGGGGTCCTCGCCATCGACGCCAGGTGAAGCATGCACCTGCGTCGATAGGTTGCGTCTATCACACCGCTGCGTAATATCAATCGACCGTAACTATCGTTACGGCGCGGTCTGATCTAGAGTCTCGATGCGTTAAGGACCCCTCACACCCGGAGGAACCATCCGCATGGCTCTTCTCAACACCGAGATCAAGCCCTTCAAGGCCACGGCCTTCCACAACGGCCAGTTCGTCGAGGTCACCGACCAGGACCTCCGCGGCAAGTGGTCGGTCGTGTTCTTCTACCCGGCCGACTTCACCTTCGTGTGCCCGACCGAGCTCGGTGACCTGGCCGACAACTACGCCGAGTTCCAGCGTCTCGGTGTCGAGATCTACTCGGTGTCGACCGACACCCACTTCACCCACAAGGCCTGGCACGAGGCCTCGGACACCATCGCCAAGGTCCAGTTCCCGATGATCGGCGACCCGACCGGCGAGATCACCCGGAACTTCGACGTGATGCGCGAGGGCCAGGGCCTCGCCGACCGGGCCACCTTCGTGATCGACCCGGACGGCGTCATCCAGATGATCGAGATCACCCCCGAGGGCGTCGGCCGCAACGCGGTCGAGCTGCTCCGGAAGATCAAGGCCGCCCAGTACGTCCGGGAGCACCCGAACGAGGTGTGCCCGGCGAAGTGGGAGGAGGGTGACGAGACCCTCTCCCCGTCGCTGGACCTCGTCGGGAAGATCTGACCCCCGACACCCCGTCGACGGTGGGGCCGGCCCCGGTCACGGCCGGTGGCCGGCCCCACCGCCACCCGGGCCTCTCCTCCTCCCTCCCTCCCCGCCTCTCCCCCTGTCGCACGCCTCGCCACGCACCGCACGTGGAGGACCCATGCTGGACGACGCCATCACCTCGCAGCTCAGGACGCACTTCCAGAACATCCGCCAGCCCGTCGAGCTCGTCGCCTCGCTCGACGACAGCGACACGTCGCGCCAGCTCGCCACCTTCCTCGACGAGATCGCCGCGCTCTCCGACAAGATCACCGTCGTCCGCCGGGACGACGACGAGCGGCGCCCGTCCGTGGCGATCGTCCGGGCGGGCACCGACGTCCGGGTGCGCTTCGCCGGCGTCCCGCTCGGCCACGAGCTGACCTCGTTCGTCCTGGCCGTGCTCTGGGTCGGCGGCCACCCGCCGAAGGTGGAGCCCGAGGTGATCGAGCGGATCCGCCGGCTCGAGGGCGAGTACTCGTTCGAGACCTACTACTCGATCAGCTGCCAGAACTGCCCGGACGTGGTCCAGGCGCTCAACCTCATGAGCGTCGTCAACCCCCGGATCCGCCACGTCGCCATCGACGGCGCCGCGCACCGGGACGAGGTCGAGCAGCGGCAGGTCATGGCCGTGCCGTCCGTCTTCCTCGACGGCGAGCCGTTCGAGCAGGGCCGCATGAGCCTGGAGGAGATCCTCGCCAAGCTCGACACCTCCGGCGCCGAGCGGGCGGCGGCCGAGATCGACGCCAAGGACCCCTTCGACGTGCTCGTCGTCGGCGGCGGTCCGGCCGGCGCCGCGGCCGCCATCTACGCGGCCCGCAAGGGCATCCGCACGGGCGTGGTCGCCGAGCGCTTCGGCGGCCAGGTCCTCGACACCATGGCCATCGAGAACTTCATCTCGGTGCCCCGCACCGAGGGGCCGAAGCTGGCCGCCGCGCTCGAGGAGCACGTCCGTGACTACGAGGTCGACGTCATGAAGCTCCAGCGGGCCACCCGGCTGGTGCCGGCGACCGAGCCGGGCGGGCTGGCCACGGTCGAGCTGGCCAGCGGCGCCTCGCTGCAGGCCCGGGCCGTCGTGCTCGCCACCGGGGCCCGCTGGCGGCAGATGGGCGTGCCCGGCGAGGCCGAGTACCGCAACAAGGGCGTGACCTACTGCCCGCACTGCGACGGCCCGCTGTTCAAGGGCAAGCGCGTGGCGGTGATCGGCGGCGGCAACTCGGGCGTCGAGGCCGCCATCGACCTCGCCGGCGTCGTGGCCCACGTGACCGTCATCGAGTTCGAGGACCGGCTGCGGGCCGACGGCGTGCTGCAGCGCAAGCTGCACAGCCTCCCCAACGTCGACGTGCTGCTCAGCGCCCGCACCACCGAGGTGCACGGGGACGGCCGGACGGTGACCGGCCTCACCTACGAGGACCGGGCGACCGGCGAGCTGCACCGCCTCGACCTCGACGGCGTCTTCGTGCAGATCGGCCTGCTGCCCAACACCGACTGGCTCGAGGGCACCGTGGCGCTCACGCCGCGCAAGGAGATCGTGGTCGACGCCCACGGCCGGACCTCCGTCCCCGGCGTGTTCGCCGCCGGCGACTGCACCGACGTGCCCTACAAGCAGATCGTCATCGCCATGGGCGCCGGCGCCACCGCCGCCCTCAGCGCCTTCGAGCACCTGGTGCGGACCTCGGCCCCGCCGGCCGAGGCGCGGGCGGACGGCGCGATGGCCGTTGCGTAACCTCTGGGGGCCGACGGCCCCGGCCCACGGAGGCACCAGTCATGAACCTGCGTGACCTGCACTACCTCGTCGCCGTCGCCGAGCACCGCCACTTCGGCAAGGCCGCCGACGCCAGCTACGTCAGCCAGCCGACGCTGTCGATGCAGCTGAAGAAGCTGGAGAAGGAGCTCGGCGTGCAGCTCGTCGAGCGCAACCCGCGCCACGTGCTGCTGACGGAGGCGGGACGGCAGGTCGTCGAGCGGGCCAAGGTCATCCTGGCCGAGGTCGAGAACATCCGGGGCATCGCCCGGCAGGCCGCCGACCCCGACTCCGGCAGCCTGCGCATCGGCCTGTTCCCGACGCTGGCGCCCTACTTCCTGCCCCACGTCGTGCCCAAGCTGCACCAGCGGTTCCCGAAGCTCGAGCTGCACCTGGTGGAGGAGAAGACCGACGTCATCCACCGGCGCCTCCGCGAGGGGCAGCTCGACGCCGCGCTCATGGCGCTGCCGGTCAACGATGACCAGCTCCACGTCGAGCCCCTCTTCGAGGAGGACTTCGTGCTGGCGGTCCCGGCCGAGCACCGGCTGGCCGCCGTCGCGGAGCCGGTCGAGCTGTCCGTCCTCGAGAACGAGCACGTGCTGCTGCTCGAGGAGGGGCACTGCCTGCGCGAGCAGGCCCTGGCCGTGTGCCAGCTCGTCGGCGCGTCCGAGCGCAGCGGCTTCCGCGCCACCAGCCTCGAGACGCTGCGCCAGATGGTGGCGGCGGGCGTGGGCGTCACGCTGCTGCCCCAGCTGTCGGTGCAGCCGCCGGTGCCCCCGTCGCCGGACGTGCGCCTGCTGCGCATCGCCGAGCCGGTGCCGCGCCGCCAGATCGGCATGTTCTGGCGGCCGGCCAGCGTCTACCGCGAGCTGCTGCCGCGGGTCGCCGAGGTGCTGCGCGACCTGCCGAGCGGCCTGGCCTGCGCGGCCTGAGGCCCCGGCCCACCGGGCGCCGCCCGACCGGCCCGGCACCCCGGCCCGGTAGCGTTGAACCGCTTATGACACCCGCCCCTGCGACCGCAGAGGCGCGCTCTGGCGCGCCCCTGGCCGACCTCCCCGACCTGCTGCGGCACGAGCCGGCGCTGGCCGAGGTGCTGGGTCGCGCCTCGGCCACCCTCGCCGTGCCGGAGGCCGCTCGCGCCCTGGTCACCGCCGGCCTCGCCCGCCTGACCTCCCGCCGGCCCGTCGTGCTGGCCGTGCCCACCTCGACCGAGGCCGAGCGCCTGGCCCACGACCTCGCCGCCTACCTGGGCGAGGACCGGGTCGAGCTGTTCCCCGCCTGGGAGACGCTGCCGTTCGAGCGGGTCAGCCCGGCGGTCGAGACCATGGGGCGCCGCCTGCGGGTGCTGTGGCGGCTGCGCGACCCCGAGCGGGTGCCGGACGTCGTCGTGGCCTCGGTGCGGGCGCTGGTCCAGCGCCTCGGGCCCCACGTCGAGGACGTCGAGCCGGTGCGGGTGGCGCCCGGCCAGCAGCTCGACCGGGACGAGCTGGTGTCCACGCTCGTGGCCGCCGGCTACCGGCGGGAGGACGTCGTCGAGCACCGGGGCGAGGTCGCGGTGCGGGGCTCCATCGTCGACGTCTTCCCGTCGACGGCCGACAGCCCCGTGCGGATCGACCTGTGGGGCGACGAGGTCGACCGCCTGACCGAGTTCTCGGTCGCCGACCAGCGCTCGGTCGCCGACCTCGACGAGGTGCTCGTCTTCCCGTGCCGCGAGCTGCTGCCGACGCCCGAGGTCCGGGCGCGGGCCGAGAAGCTGGTGGCGCTCGAGCCCTGGGGGCGCGAGCAGTGGGAGCGCCTGGCCCAGGGGCTCGTCTTCGACGGCATGGAGTCGTGGCTGCCGTGGCTCACGGCCGAGGAGCGCGCCCTGCTCGACGTGGTCGGCGACGACGCGCAGGTCCTGCTGTGCGAGCCCCGGCGGATGCGCGACCGGGCCGCCGACCTGCTGGCCGAGGAGGCCGACCTGGCGGCGACGCTGGCGGTCACCTGGGGCGCGGTCGACGGCGAGGGCGAGGACCACGACTTCCCCCGCCTGCACCTGGGCTTCGACCGGCTCCTGGCCCACACCCGGGCGGCGGCCTGGCACGTCGTCGCCGTGCCCGACAGCCCCGACACCCCCCAGGTGCAGGCGTCGGGGTGGGACCCGGTCGTCGGCGACGGGTCCGGCCTGCTGTCCCGGCTCGCCTCGCTGCAGCGCGAGGGCGTCCGCATCGTCGTCGGCGCCGACGGTGAGGGGTCGGCGGCGCGCCTGCGGGAGCTGCTGGCCTCCGAGGGCATCGCCGCCGAGGTCGTCGTGGCCCCGCTCGAGCGGGGCGCGGTCGTCCGCAGCGTGGGACTGGCCGTGCTGGCCGAGTCCGACCTCACCGGGCGCCGCCGCGCCCACCGCCGGGCCCGGCCCCGCCGGCGGGACGCCGAGCGGTTCTTCGACGACCTGAAGGTCGGCGACTACGTCGTCCACCACCAGCACGGCGTCGCCCGCTACGGCGGCATGGTCAAGCGGTCGATCGGCGGCGTCGAGCGCGACTACCTGCTGCTCGAGTACAAGGGCGACGACAAGCTCTACGTCCCCTCCGACCAGATCGACGCCGTCCGCCACTACACCGGCGGCGACAGCCCCACCCTCAGCCGGCTGGGCGGCGACGGCTGGCAGCGTACGAAGGCCAAGGTCCGGGCCGCGGTCGTCGAGATCGCGCAGGAGCTCGTCGTCCTCTACCAGAAGCGGCTGCAGGAGCCGGGCACGGCTTTCTCGCCCGACACGCCCTGGCAGCGGGAGTTCGAGGACGCCTTCCCCTACCAGGAGACGCCCGACCAGCTGAAGGCCATCGCCGACGTCAAGGCCGACATGGAGGCGCCCCGGCCCATGGACCGACTGATCTGCGGCGACGTCGGCTTCGGCAAGACCGAGGTGGCCATCCGGGCCGCGTTCAAGGCGGTGCAGGACGGCAAGCAGGTGGCGGTGCTCGTGCCGACCACGCTGCTCGCCCAGCAGCACTACCAGACCTTCAGCGAGCGGTTCGCGCCCTACCCGGTGCGGGTCGAGGTGCTGTCGCGCTTCCTGACGCCGGCCCAGGCCCGCAAGGTGGTCGAGGGGCTGGCCAGCGGCGAGGTCGACGTCGTCATCGGCACCCACCGGCTGCTCTCCGACGACGTGCGCTTCCGCGACCTCGGCCTGCTCGTCGTGGACGAGGAGCAGCGCTTCGGCGTCAACCACAAGGAGCAGATCAAGAAGCTCAAGGTCGGCGTCGACGTGCTGACGCTGACGGCCACGCCCATCCCCCGGACGCTGGAGATGAGCCTGACCGGCATCCGGGACCTGACGCTGCTCAACACGCCGCCGGCCGACCGCCAGCCGATCCTCACCTACGTCGGCGAGTACGACGACCGGGCCGTCGCCGAGGCCATCCGGCGGGAGCTGCTGCGGGAGGGCCAGGTCTTCTACGTCCACAACCGGGTGCAGGACATCGAGCAGACCGCCGCCCACGTGCGGGAGCTCGTGCCCGAGGCCCGGGTCGCCGTCGCCCACGGCCAGATGGACGAGGGCTCGCTGGAGAAGGTCGTGCTCGACTTCTGGGAGGGCGAGTACGACGTCCTCGTCTGCACGACGATCATCGAGTCGGGCATCGACATGCCGACGGTCAACACGCTGGTCGTCGACCGGGCCGACCTGCTCGGCCTCGGCCAGCTGCACCAGATCCGGGGCCGGGTGGGGCGTTCGGGCCAGCGGGCCTACGCCTACCTGTTCCACCCGCCCAACCGGGTGCTGACCGAGGAGGCCTACGAGCGGCTGCGGACCATCGGCGAGGCCACCGAGCTGGGCTCGGGCTTCAAGATCGCCATGCGCGACCTGGAGATCCGGGGCGCCGGCAACCTGCTCGGCACCGGCCAGTCGGGCCACATCGCGGCCGTCGGCTACGACCTCTACTGCCAGATGGTCAGCGAGGTGGTCGCCGGCCTGAAGGGCGAGGAGGTGCGCGAGCCCGCCGAGATCAAGCTCGACCTGCCGCTCGACGCCCACCTGCCGACCGACTACGTGCCGAAGGAGGAGCTGCGGCTCGAGGCCTACCGGCGCCTCGCCGTGGTCACCAGCCAGGCCGACGTCGACGACATCCGGGCCGAGTGGGAGGACCGCTACGGCCCGATCCCCGACGCGGCCGCCGCGCTGCTCGACGTCGCCCGGCTGCGGGCCGAGGCCGCCCGCCTCGGCATCCGGGAGGTCAACGTCGTGAAGGTGACCGGGATCGGCGCGGCCGTCTGGACCGCCCGCCTCAGCCCGGTGAAGCTCAAGGCCTCCGAGCAGATGCGGCTGAAGCGCCTGGTCCCCAAGGGCCTGTTCAAGGCCGACCTCGACCAGCTCGTCCTCCCGGTCAAGGGCGGCCGGGGGGTGGCGCTCGAGCTGGTCGAGCTGCTCACCAAGCTCTTCCCGGCCAAGGACGCCGCCGCCTGAGCGCGGCCGGCGCCGGTGTCGCCGCGCCGCGTGGCGGCGCGCGCGGGCGTGCCCGCTGTCACACGCGCTGCTAGGGTCACGCGCCGTGACCTCGCTGGGGGGAAGGGACGGGCGGCCGTCGGCGCGGGCGCTCAGCGCACTGGCACTCGTGACCGCCTGCACGCTCGCGTACCAGGTGGTCTTCACCCGGATGCTGTCGTCGGTGCTCGCGTACCACTTCAGCTTCCTGGCGATCTCGCTGGCGCTGCTGGGCACCGGGGCGGGCGCGCTGCTCGTCTACCTGCGCCCCGAGCTGTTCGACCGCCACCCGCTGGAGGGCACGCTCGCCCGGTGGAGCGCCCTGTACGGCGTGCTCCTCATCGCCACCCCCCTGCTGCTCGTCGACCTCGACTACTCGATCGCCGACGGGGTCACGAAGCGGTTCGCCTTCAACCTCACCGTGGCCTGCCTGCTGGCCGCGGCGCCGTCGACCGTCGCCGGCGCGGTGGTGACCGTCGCCATCCGGGGCTGGACCGACCACCTCGGCCGGGTCTACGCCTGGGACCTCATGGGGGCGGGCCTCGGCGCGCTCGTCGTCGTGCCCCTGCTCTACCAGCCGGCGCCGGCGCTGCTCGTCGGCCTCGGGGTCGTGTCCTGCGTGGCCGCCGCGCTGTTCGGCTGGGGCGACCGCCGGTTCCGGTGGCGGGCCGCCGGCCTCGCGGCGGTCGGGGTGGTGCTGATCGTCGCCTCGACGGCCAACACCATCCTCTTCATCCGCATGCCGCCCAACGACCGCAACGGCCTCGCCGCCGACATCTGGCACCCGCTCAGCCGGGTCCAGGCGAAGGACGCCCCCGGGGCGCCGTTCAGCCTGCTGTTCTACGACCGGGTCTTCGCGCCGGTGCCCAACGTCGGCGACGAGCTGCCGGACTGGGAGGACCTGCGCCTCGGCCCGGCCAGCATCGGCTACGAGATCACCGGCCCGGGCAAGGCGCTCATCATCGGCGGCGGCGGGGGCCGCGACATCTACAACGCGCTGACCTCGGGCCAGACCGTCGACGTCATCGAGCTGAACTCGGCCATCGTCGAGGCCGTCGACGACGCCCTGGGGCACCGGTCGCAGCGCCCGTACTCCCGCGAGGGCGTGTCGACCACCATCGGTGACGGCCGGGCCATCCTCGCCGACTCGGACGAGACCTACGACCAGATCCACATCGGCTTCACCGACACGCTCAGCGCCAACGCCGCGCAGGGCTTCGCGCTGAGCGAGAACAACCTCTACACGCTCGAGGCGTTCGACGAGTACTTCGAGCACCTCAACCCCCGCGGCATCCTCAACGTCTCCCGCCTCGAGCGGCTGGTCGGCGACGAGGCGATCCGGGCCACCGTCCTCGTGATGGCGGCGCTGGAGCGGCAGGGGATCGAGGACCCGTCCCGCCACGTCGTCGTCATCCGGGGCACCGACGCCATCGGCAGCGCCCAGGCGCCCTACATGACGACGCTGGCCCGGCTGGAGCCGTTCACCGACGAGGAGCTGGACCGCATCCGCGAGCTGGCCGACGAGCGGGGCGACGGCATCGCCTACGCGGCCGGCGGCCCGTACTACGGCGCCTGGGAGGACCTGGCCGAGGCGGGCGACTGGCGGGCCTTCTGCAACGACTACCCGCTCGACGTCTGCCCACCGACCGACGACCGGCCGTTCTTCTTCAACATGCGCCGGCTCGGCAGCATCTTCGACTCCCAGTCCGGCTACCACTACGGCGTCGACCCCTACCAGCTGCTGCTGCTGACCCTCGGCATCCTCGTCGTGCTGTCGGTCGTCGGGCTGCTGCTGCCGCTGCGGCTCTCCCGCTCGGAGGAGAAGCCGAGGGTGCCGAGCCTGCTGTTCTTCGCCGCCATCGGCCTCGGCTTCATGCTGCTCGAGTCGGTCCTCATCCAGCGCTTCGTCCTCTTCCTCGGCTTCCCGACCTACTCGCTGTCGGTCGTCCTGTTCGCGCTGCTCGTCTTCACCGGGGTCGGCTCGGCGCTCTCCGGGAAGCTGCCGAAGGGCCGGCGCACCCTCGTGACCGTGCTCGCGGCGGCGGTGGGCCTCGTCGCGGTGTCGGCGTTCGCGCTGCAGCCGCTGCTGCGGGGGCTGATCGACCAGCCGTTCCCGCTCCGGGTGGCGCTGTCGATCGCCCTGCTGGCGCCGATCGGCGTCGCGCTGGGCATGCCGATGCCGCTGGGCCTCGCCCGCTTCACCGACCTCTACCCGCGCAGCATCGCCTACGCCTGGGGCGTCAACGGCATCGCCTCGGTCCTGGCCTCCGTGCTCGGGGTCGTCGTGGCCATCAACTTCGGCTACCGGGCGGCGTCGCTGGTGGCGGCGGCGTGCTACCTGTTCGCCCTGGTCCACGCGGCGGCCGGGCGGTGGGCCACGCGCCCGGCGACCACCGAGGTCACGCTGCCGGAGGAGCCGGAGATCGAGGTCCGCGAGCCGGTCACCAGCTGAGCGCCCGCCGGTTCGTGGCCGCGCCGGCGAGTCCCTACGATCGGGGGCCGTGCTGAACCGACGCCTCGCCACGTCGCTGATCGCCCTGGGGCTCGCGGGCCTCGCCGTCGCCGGCTGCGCCGACCAGGCGGCGGCCGTGCGGGTGAACGACCGCACGATGTCGCGCAGCGACTTCGAGGAGCACCTCGACCTGGTGTACGAGAACGACGACCTGCGCGGGGCCGTGTTCGCGCCGGTCGACCGGAGCGTGCTGCGCCCGGACGACGCGCCCGAGGGCACGTACACGCAGGCGTACGTCGGCGAGATGGCCAGCTTCCTCGCCTGGGTCATGGCGATGCAGCAGGTCCTCGACGACGAAGGGATCGAGATCACGGACGACGACCGTGAGCCGGTGCGGGAGGAGCTGGCCGAGGTCGTCGGCGACCTCGACGACCTGCCGGCGGGGCCGCGGGACGAGTACGTCGACTACATCGCCGGCTTCCGCCGGCTGTCGGACGAGCTCGGCGGCAACGTGGAGGTGCAGGCGGCGATCGAGGCCGTTCTCATCGAGGCCGACGTGTCCGTGAGCTCCCGGTACGGCTCGTGGGACCCCGACACGCTCCGGGTGACGCCGCCGCCGGGGCCCCGTGGCGACGGCGGCACGGGGTCGTTCGTCGGGTGATGCCCGAGGACGGCCGCCGCCCGACCGTCGTCGTCGTCGGGCTCGGCCCGGCGGGCCCCGACCTGGTCACCTCCGCCGCCACGCAGGCGATCGCCCGCGTCGGCCGCCGCTTCCTGCGGACCCGCCGCCACCCGGCCGCGCCCGTCGTGGGCGGGGCCGAGAGCTTCGACCACCTCTACGAGCGGGCCGAGTCGCTCGACGAGGTCTACGCGGGCATCGTCGACGCCCTCGTCGCGGCGGCCGAGCGCGACGGCGAGGTGCTCTACGCCGTCCCCGGGTCGCCGGTCGTGGCCGAGCGCTCGGTCGAGCTGCTGCAGGCCGACGGTCGGGTGGCGGTCGAGCTGGTGCCGGCGCTGTCGTTCGCCGACCTGGCCTGGGTGCGCCTCGGCGTCGACCCGCTGGCGCGGGGCGTCCGCCTGGTCGACGGCCACCGCTTCGCCACCGAGGCCGCGGGGGAGCGGGGGCCGCTGCTCGTGGCCCAGTGCGACACCCCCGACGTCCTGTCGGAGGTGAAGCTGGCCGTCGGTGAGGTGGTCGACGCCACGGCCGGCGAGGGCGGCGGCGAGCTCGCGGTGACGGTCCTGCAGCGCCTCGGGCTGCCCGACGAGTCGGTCGTCACCCTGCCGTGGCACGAGCTGGACCGGGCCGTCGAGCCCGACCACCTCACCTCCGTCTACGTGCCGGAGCTGGCCGCCCCGGTGGCGGGGGAGGTCGCGGCGTTCGCCGAGGTCGTGCGGCGGCTGCGGGCCGAGTGCCCGTGGGACCGCCAGCAGACGCACCACAGCCTCCGCCGCCACCTGCTGGAGGAGGCCTACGAGGTGCTGGAGGCGATCGACCACCTCGACGTCGAGGCCGGCGAGGGCTTCGAGGCCCTGGAGGAGGAGCTGGGCGACCTGCTGTTCCAGGTCGTGTTCCACGCCACGCTGGCCGCCGAGGAGGGGCAGTTCACGCTGGCCGACGTGGCCCGGGGCATCAGCACGAAGCTGATCGGCCGCCACCCGCACGTGTTCGCCGGCGTCGAGGTGGCCGACGCCGACGAGGTCGCCGCCCGCTGGGAGCAGCTGAAGAAGGCGGAGAAGGGGCGGGCCAGCGTCATGGACGGCATCCCCGCCGCGCTCCCCGCGCTGCTCTACGCCACCAAGGTGCAGAAGAAGGCGGCGTCACAGGGCGTCGACTGGCGCACGCTGGTCGCCGGCGACGCCGCGCTGAGCGAGACCGGCCGCCGCCTGCTGGACGTCGTCGACGCCGCCCGCGCCGCCGGCGACGACCCCGAGACCGAGCTGCGGATCGCCGCCGAGCGCCTGCGCGACCGCTTCCGCGCCCTGGAGTCGTCGGCGGGCGCGGACGGTGACGCGACTCGGTCGTCCTGACACCCGGCGCGTCGGTGGACGGCCGATGCCCGCTCTCCCGACCACTCCCGCAAGTAACGTGAACCCCATGCGTGACAGGAGCATCTGACAACGATGTCGAGCATCGAGCACATCGTCGGCCGTGAGGTCCTCGACTCCCGCGGCAACCCGACCGTCGAGGTCGAGGTCTACCTGGCCTCGGGGGCGGAGGGGCGGGCCATCGTCCCGTCGGGCGCGTCGACCGGCCAGTTCGAGGCGGTCGAGCTGCGGGACGGCGGTGACCGCTACGGCGGCAAGGGCGTCTCCGTCGCCGTCGACCACGTGAACGGCGAGATCCGGGAGGCGCTCGTCGGCTTCGACGCGCTCGACCAGCGCGAGATCGACCGCCAGATGCTCGACCTCGACGGCACCGACAACAAGGGGCGCCTGGGCGCCAACGCGCTGCTCGGCGTCTCGCTCGCCGTCGCCCGGGCGGCGGCCGACGAGCTGGCGCTGCCGCTCTACCGCTACGTCGGCGGCACCAACGCGCACGTGCTGCCCGTGCCGATGATGAACGTCCTGAACGGCGGGGCCCACGCCGACAACAACGTCGACTTCCAGGAGTTCATGATCATGCCCGTCGGCGCGGCCAGCTTCCGCGAGGCGCTGCGCTGGGGCGTCGAGACCTACCACGCGCTGAAGGCGGTGCTGCGCGACCGGGGCCTGTCCACCGCCATCGGCGACGAGGGCGGGTTCGCCCCCGACCTCGGCTCCAACGAGGAGGCGCTGCAGCTGCTCGTCGAGGCCATCGAGCGCGCCCGCCTGACGCCGGGCGAGGACGTGGCGCTGGCGCTCGACGTCGCCTCCACCGAGCTGTACTCCGACGGCACCTACACGCTCGCCGGCGAGGCCCGCGAGCTGAAGCCCGCCGAGATGGTCGGTCTGCTGGCCGAGCTGTGCGGGAAGTACCCCATCGTGTCCATCGAGGACGGCTGCGCCGAGGAGGACTGGGACGGCTGGGCCGAGCTGACCCGGACCCTCGGCGACCGGGTCCAGCTCGTCGGCGACGACCTGTTCGTCACCAACGTCGAGCGCCTGCAGCGGGGCATCGAGAGCGGCGTGGCCAACAGCATCCTGGTCAAGGTCAACCAGATCGGCACGCTGACCGAGACGCTCGACACCGTGGCGCTGGCCACGTCGTCGGCCTACACGAGCGTGATGTCGCACCGCTCGGGCGAGACCGAGGACACCACGATCGCCGACCTGGCCGTCGCCACCAACTGCGGCCAGATCAAGACCGGCGCGCCCGCCCGCAGCGACCGCGTCGCCAAGTACAACCAGCTCCTGCGGATCGAGGACGAGCTCGACGAGCAGGCGGCCTTCCGGGGCCGTGGCGCGCTGGCCCGCGGAGGAGGCGGCGCGGGGTGACCGGTCGCCGGGGGCGGGACGGCGAACGACCGGAGGGCGGCGGGGTCTCGGCGGGACCCCGCCCCGGCACGACGGCGCGCGCCCGGGTGCGCCCGCGCCGGATCCCCGGCGCGCCCGGGGCCGTGCTCCTGCGGCCGACGCGCCTGGACGTCGGTGAGGACCGCGAGGCCCGCCGCCGGCGCCGGGCGGGCGCCGAGGTGCGCCGCCTGCCGGTCCGGTCCGGGGCGCCGGACCTGCCGGCCGCGGCCGGCGACGAGGCGTCCCGGCCGCACCTGCGGCTGCTCCGCACCGGCCGCGACGGCGCCGCCGGGCGGCCGCGGTCGCGGCCCCAGCGGGTGCGGGCCGCGCTGGCCAACCTCAGCTTCGACCGCCTCGTGCCCCCGGACGAGGAGGCCCGCGCCCGCCGGTCCGCCGCCCTGCGCTGGGTGACGACCCGGGTGGCGGCCGTCGCCGCCGTGGCGCTGGCCGTCTACGGCGTCTTCCCGGTGCGCACCTGGATCGACCAGCGGGCCGCCGAGCAGCGGGCCCGCGAGCGCGCCGAGGTGTTCGAGCGGGAGATCGAGCTGCTCGAGCAGGAGAGGCGCGACCTCCGCACCGACGAGCGCATCGAGGAGGAGGCCCGGAAGATGGGCCTGGTGCTGCCGGGGGAGGAGTCCTTCGGCATCCTCCCCGCCCCCCAGGAGGGGCCGGCCTCGACGACGACGACCGCGCCCGAGGGCTGACGCCCGCGCCGCCGGGGACCTCAGACCTGCGCCGGGACCTTGCCCTCGGCCTGCTCGGCCCGGGCCTGCTCCTCGCGCTGGCGGGCCATGCGCCGGCCCGCGCGGCCGATGCGCTCGATGCGCTTGAGCAGCGACTCCCGGGCCCGCTCGGCCGCGTCGCTCAGGCCGGTCAGCTCCTCGACGCCCCAGTGGCGCAGGACGACCGGCACGAGGATCTGGTCGTGGTGGATCTGGAAGTCGTAGATGCCGGCCCGGGCGATGGCCCGGGCGTGGCGGTCGAAGTCCACGATCCCGGTGCCGGGCATCTCGAACTCGCGCACCTGGCGCTCCATGGCGATGACCATGCCCGAGGGGTCGACCTCGAGCGCCGCGGCGGTGAGGTCGCGGTAGAAGAGGTGGTGGCGGTTCTCGTCGCTCGCCACCCGCTTCATGATGTCGTAGGCGACCCGGTCGCCGACCAGCTTGCCGGTGTTGAGGTGGGCGATGCGGGTGGCCAGCTCCTGGAGGCTGACGTAGACCAGCCCGTCCTGGGGCGTGTCGGGCTCGGGCACCTGGCCGCAGGACATCTGGGCCATGCGGGCCCGCTCCAGCTCGACGGGGTCGATCGCGCGGGTGACGGTGAGGTACTCGCGCAGGACGATCGAGTGCCGGGCCTCCTCGGCGGTCCACCGGCGGCTCCACTCGCCCCAGGCGGACTCGCGCCCGAACATCGACTCGATCGTGCGGAAGTAGTAGGGGAGGTTGTCCTCGGTCAGCAGGTTGACGAAGAGGCTGGACCGGACCTCCGCGGGCACGCCGGCCTCCTCGGGCGACCACTCGTAGTCGGGCTCGAAGTCCCGCCCGCGCGAATAGGGGACCAGGGTGTGGGGGAACCACTCCTTGGACTGCGCCAGGTGCCGGTCGAGCAGCCTGGCGGCGACGGGCTCGAGCTCGGCGAGGAGCTCGCCGGCGTCCATCAACTCGTTGTTCACAGGGGAACCCTACCGACCAGTCGGTAGGGCGTCGAGGGGCACACCCGTTCGCCCCGTGCGAGACTGCGGGGGCCGTGGACGACAGACGCCGAGACGACACACGCCGACAGGACGACGCCGCCGAGGTCGAGCGGCTGCTCGGGCGCCCGCCCCGGGGCGACTGGGAGGTCGTCGCCCGCCACCCGGACGGGTCGCCGCTCGTCATCCGCAACGCGCCGCTGCTCGACGACGGCACGCCCATGCCCACCCGCTACTGGCTGGTCGGCGAGCCCGAGCGCACGCTGGTGTCGCAGCTCGAGAGCGACGGCGGGGTCGCGGCCGCCGAGGCCGCGGTCGACCCCGACGAGCTGGCCGCCGCCCACGCCCGCTACGCCGCCGAGCGCGACGCCGCCCTCCCCCCGGATCACACCGGCCCCCGCCCGTCGGGCGGGGTGGGGGGCACCCGGAAGGGCGTGAAGTGCCTGCACGCGCACTACGCCTGGTTCCTGGCCGGCGGCGACGACCCGGTGGGCCGCTGGGTCCACGAGCAGCTGGCCGCCCGCCGGCAGGTAGCGTCCGGCCCATGAGCGTGATCGCCTCCCTCGACCTGGGCACGAACTCGACCCGCGTCCTGGTGGCCCGGTCGGTCGGCGGGCGGCTCGAGACCCTCGACCGCCGCAACACCATCACCCGGCTCGGCCAGGGCGTCGGCGCGACCGGTCGCCTGGGCGACGAGGCCGTCGAGCGCACGCTGGCCTGCCTGCGCAGCTACCGGGAGGTGCTCGACGCCCACGGCGTCGAGCAGCTGCGGGCGGCCGCGACCTCCGCCGCCCGCGACGCGGCCAACCGGGAGGCGTTCTTCGACGCCGTCGAGGACGTCGTCGGCGTGCGCCCCGAGCTGCTGAGCGGCGAGGAGGAGGGGCACCTGTCCTTCGTCGGCGCCACCGGCGAGCTCGACCCGTCCCTGGGCCCGTTCCTCGTGGTCGACATCGGCGGCGGCTCCACGGAGTTCATCGTCGGCCACGAGGACGTCGAGGGCGTGATGTCGGTCGACGTGGGGTGCGTGCGCCTGACCGAGCGGTTCCTCGAGCACGACCCCCCGCTGCCCGAGGAGCTGTCCGCCTGCATCAGCTACACCGACGCCTTCCTCGACGACGTCGTGCGCGAGGTGCCGGCGGTGACCGGCGCCCGCACGCTGGTCGGGCTGGCCGGCACGGTCACGACGGTGGCGGCGGTCGAGATCGGCCTGGAGACCTACGACCGCGACCGCATCCACCACTTCCGGCTCACCCGCGACGCCGCCGAGGACGTGTTCCGGACGCTGGCCACCGAGGCGCTCGCCGACCGGGTCCACAACCCCGGGCTGGAGCCCGCCCGGGCCGACGTCATCGTCGGCGGCTGCTGCGTGCTCGTGGCCGTCTTCCGGCGGTTCGGCTTCGACGAGATGATCGTGTCCGAGGCCGACATCCTCGACGGCCTGGCGCTGAGCCTCGTCCAGCCCGCCGTCGAGTAGCGGCGCGCCTCGGTCGGCGCGGACGCCCCGCCCGTCGCTACCGTCTGGGTCGCATGCCGCTCACCGACCGCGTCCTCATGGGCCCCGGGCCCTGCAACCCCTACCCCGAGGCGGTCGAGGCCCTCGGCCGGCCCATGCTCGGCCACCTCGACCCCGAGTTCGTGGCCCTGCTCGACGAGACCTGCGACCGCCTGCGGACGGTCTTCCGCACCCGCAACCCCATGACGCTGCCCATCTCCGGCACCGGCTCGGCCGGGATGGAGGCGGCGTTCGTCAACGTCGTCCGCCCGGGCGACCCCGTCGTCGTCGGCGTCAACGGCGTGTTCGGCGCCCGCATGTGCGACGTGGCCGCCCGCTGCGGTGCCGAGGTCGTCCCCGTCGAGGTGCCCTGGGGCAAGCCGGTCGACCCCGAGCAGCTGCTGTCCGCCCACCCCTCGCCCAAGGTCATCGCCGTCGTGCACGCCGAGACCTCGACCGGCGTCCGGTCCGACATCGCGCCGATCGCCGAGGGCAAGGGCGACGCCCTGCTGCTGGTCGACTGTGTGACCAGCCTCGGGGGCATCGAGGTCGACGTCGACGGCTGGGGCGTCGACATCGCCTACTCGGGCACGCAGAAGTGCCTGGGCGTGCCGCCGGGCCTGGCGCCGCTCACGGTCAGCGAGCGGGCCCGGGAGCGCCTCGTCGAGCGCAGCCCCAGCTGGTACCTGGACCTGCGGATGATCGGTCGGTACACGGGCCCGGCCTCCGGCGCCCGCACCTACCACCACACGGCGCCGGTGTCGATGGTCATGTCGCTGCACGCCGGCCTGGGCGCCATCCTCGACGAGGGGCTCGACGCGGCGATCGCCCGCCACGAGGAGTGCGGCCGGCTGCTGCAGGAGGGCCTCGTCGAGCTGGGGTTCGAGCTGTTCGCCGCCGAGGGCCACCGGCTGCC
>PKRH01000069.1 GCA_017577565.1 Thermoanaerobacterales bacterium
GGCGGCTCCCGCCGGGGCGCGCCGTCCCGGGGGCACCGGGTGGCTCGGCGTCAGAACGTGAAGGCGCACCACGGCGCCCGGGCGGTGGCGAAGGCCGCCGACGCGCTGGCGACCGCGCCGGGGCGGTGCTCGTCGACCCACCCGGCGTCCGCGAGCCGCCGCCAGGTGTGCCCGCCGAGGTAGGCGGCGCCCAAGGCGCCGACGCCGGCGGTCAGGTCCGGCTCGGCGGTCGTCGGCGCGCAGTCGGCGCCGTCGGGCCCGGCGTCCAGGCGGTACCGCCCGGCGGCGAGGCCCGCCGGGTCGCGCACCTCGAGCACGAGCGAGACCGGCGTGGCGTACCGGCGGGCGGCCAGGGCCGCCGGCACGTCGAGGACCCGCACCCAGGTGTGGTCGGACCGGTCGACGAGCTGCGCCGCCCGGCCGTCGACCAGGGCGAGGGGGGCGGGGTCGTCGACGGGCCGCAGGGCGACGCCGACCGAGGCGATCCAGTCGATCGAGGTGAGGTAGCGGAGCAGCTCGACCTCGGCGCGGGGCGTGGCCGCCACGAGCAGCTCGGCGTGCGCCTTGCCGGCCGGGCGGTTCGCCTTCCAGGTCCCGTCGACCGTGTAGGTGACGGCGCCCTGGACCTCGCCGGTGCCGTCGCGCCACAGCGCCTTCAGGGCGTTCCGGCGCCGCTCGTGCTCGCCGTCGTGGACGTCGAGCACACCGGCCAGCACCTGCCAGCGCTGGGTCGAGGCGCCGATGTGGCCCGGCGTCCTGGGGCGGATGCGGTCGTAGAGCTCCTCGACCACCTTGGCGAAGGTCTCGCCGTCGACGAGCTCGACCTCGCCCCGGGGCTCGTCGAGCCAGGACGCGGCGCGGGTGTCGACCCGCAGCGTCGTCGCCTCCGTCGCCGGCCCGTAGCCGTAGCGCCCGTAGATCGGGTACTCGGCGGCGATCAGCACGGCGACCGGTTCGCCCCGCTCGACCGCGTCGTCGAGGTGGTGCCGCATGAGGCGGGTGAGGTGGCCCTGGCGGCGGTGGGTGGGCAGCACGCCCACGCTGCTGACCGCGGAGGCGGTGACCTCGCCGCCGGGCACGGTGAGCGGCGTGGCGAACGAGCGCGCGACCCCGCACATCCGCCCCCGGGCGTCGAAGGCCGCCAGGCAGCGCTCGATGTCGAAGAGGCTGCGCCGGGCCTCGACGGCCGCCGGGGTGACCGGCGGGGACAGGAACGCCGTCCCCACGACGTCGAGGAAGCGGTGCAGCTCGTCGGGGGCGATCGGCCGGACGGCGGGTGCGGTCACGGTTCGAGGCTAGGGACCGGGGGCGGCACCACCCACCGAACTCGGGTCCGCCCGGCCGGGGCGCTCGGGCGCCCACTCGCGCCGGCGCACCTCGTAGAGGGCGACGGCGGTGGCGACGGCCACGTTGAGCGAGCCGACCCGGCCGAGCTGGGGGATGTAGGCGACGTCGTCGCAGGCGGCGAGCGCGGCGGGCGGCAGCCCCCGGTCCTCGTGCCCGACGACCAGGCACACGGCGTCCGGCAGCGGCAGCTCGGGGAGCGGGGTGGCGCCCTCGGCGAGCTCGAGGCCGACGACCCAGTAGCCGGCGGACCGGGCGGCGTCGGCCGCCTCGGCGACGCTGTCGTGGCGCGACCAGCGGAGGTAGCGCTCGGTGCCGAGCGCGGTCTTGGCGGTCCTGGCGCCGGTCGGCGGCGCCGTGTCGCCGACCAGCCACAGGTGGTCGACCCGCAGCGCCGCCGCCGTGCGGAGGATCGAGCCGACGTTGAACGGCGACTGGACGTCGACGAGCACGAGGGCGACCCGCCCGGTCGTGCGGCGGCGCCACGACCGGTGGAGGCGCTTCAGGCCGGTCGAGTCGAGCGGGCGGCTCATCCCTCGCCCGCCCCCGCGGGGCGCTCCCCGCCGTCCCCGGGCCCGTCCTCGGCCGGCGGGCCGGGCCGCACCTCGAGCAGCCGGTAGCCGAGCCGGCTCGACAGCCGGGCCACCCGCCAGCCCCGGCCGGCCAGCCACCGGTGCAGCGAGTCGGAGCCGAGGTGCTTGTGCACCACGAGGACGGCGGCGCCGTCGGGCTCGAGGCGCGCCAGCCAGTGCTCGAGCAGCTCGTGCAGCGCCCGCTTGCCGATCCGCACCGGCGGGTTCGACCAGATCGCCGCGAAGCGCACGTCCTCCGGGACCTCCTCCGGCCGCACGACCCGCACGTCGGCGAACCCCGCGGCCCGGGCGTTCTGCCGGGCGAGCTCCAGGGCCCGCTCGTTCACGTCGACCGCCCACACCGTGGCCTCCGGTGCCCGCGCCGCAAGCGTGAGGGCCATCGGCCCGTAGCCGCAGCCGAGGTCGAGCAGGTGCCCGCGCCGTGGCGGGGGCGGGGCGCCGAGGAGCAGCACCTTGGTGCCGGGGTCGATGCGTCCCGGCGAGAACACGCCGCGGTCGGTGCGCAGGTCGAGCGTCAGGTCCGGCAGGGCGAGGCGCACCGTGCCGGGCCGTGACGGCGCGGCCGGCGAGGGGGAGAAGTAGTGCGGCTGGCCGGATGCGCCCACGGGCGGTGACGGTAGCCTTGGTCGGCATGGCTCCCTACCGCATCCGCGTCGTGGGCGACCCGGTCCTCCGCCAGCGCGCGTCCGAGGTCACCGAGATCGACGGGCGCCTGGCCAAGCTGGCCGAGGACATGATCGCCACCATGTACGACGCGCCCGGCGTCGGCCTCGCGGCCCCGCAGGTCGGCGTCGAGAAGCGCCTGTTCGTCTACGACGTGGGCGAGGGGCCGCGCACGGTCGTCAACCCCGAGATCGTCGAGGCGACGGGGGAGTGGACCTACGAGGAGGGCTGCCTGTCGGTGCCGGGGCTGTCGTGGCCGATCACCCGGCCGAAGCAGGTGCTGCTCCGGGGCCTCGACCTCGACGGCAACGAGCTGGAGATCGAGGCCGACGAGCTGGAGGCCCGCTGCTTCCAGCACGAGGTCGACCACCTCGACGGCGTGCTGCTGATCGAGCGGCTCGACCCCGACACGCGCCGCGAGGCGCTGCGCACCATCCGCGAGCGCGGCATCTCGCCGTCGGTGCTCGCCGACGCCGAGCCGCTGGGCGGCCTCTCGCTGCGTCGGTGACCCCGGCGCGGCCGCCCCGGCACCCGGAGCGCCTCGTCTTCCTGGGCACCCCGGCGACGTCGGTGGTGCCGCTGCGGGCGCTGCTGGACGCCGGCCACGACGTCGTGCTCGTCGTGTCGCGCCCCGACGCCCGGCGGGGCCGGGGCGGGCGCCCGTCGCCGTCGCCGGTCAAGCAGGCGGCGCTCGACGCGGGCCTCCCGGTGACCGCGTCGGTCGACGACGCCCTGGAGGTCGGCGCCGACCTGGGCGTGGTCGTGGCGTTCGGCCAGATCATCAAGCCGCACGTGCTCGAGCGGCTGCCGATGGTCAACCTGCACTTCTCGCTGCTGCCGCGGTGGCGGGGCGCCGCACCGGTCGAGCGGGCGATCCTGGCCGGTGACGAGCGCACGGGCGTCGACCTCATGGCCGTCGAGGAGGGCCTCGACACGGGCCCGATCTACGACCGGGCCGAGGTGGACATCGGTCCGGACGAGACCGCGGACGAGCTGCGGGCCCGGCTGGCCGAGCTGGGCGCCCGGCTGCTGGTCGACAACCTGGCCCGGGGGCTCGGCGAGCCCGTGCCCCAGCAGGGCGAGCCGACGTACGCGCACAAGATCACCCCCGAGGAGCTGCGCATCGACTGGTCGGCCCCGGCCGAGGTGATCCACCGGGTCGTGCGGGTCGGGGGCGCCTGGACCACCCACGACGGCACCCGGCTGAAGGTGTGGCGCACCTGCGGGGACCCGGGGGGGCCCGACGCGGTCGGGGTCTCGGCCGGGCGCGGGCCGCGGTGGCTGGTCGAGGTCCAGCCCGAGGGCCGGCGCCGGATGCCGGCGGCGGCGTGGGCCAACGGCGTGCGGGGCGACCCGGTCGCCGGGTTGGGGCGGTGAGCCGGCCCCGCCGGCCGCGCGGCCGCGGGGGCCCGGTCCCCCGGCGGGCGGGGCGGGCCGCCGGGGGCGGGCGCAGCGCCCGGGCCGTCGCCCTCGACGTCCTCGACCGGATCGACGCCCGCGGCGCCTACGCCAACCTCGCGCTCGCCGGGGCGCTCGAGCGGTCGGGCCTCGAGCCGGCCGACCGCCGGTTCGTCACCGACCTCGTCTACGGCACGACCCGCATGCGGCGGGCCTGCGACCACCTCGTCGACCGGTTCCTCGCCCGCCCGGTCGAGGGCCGGGCCCGCAACGCCCTGCGGCTGGGCGCCTACCAGCTGGCCTTCGCCGGCGTCCCCGCCCACGCCGCGGTGTCCGAGACGGTGGCGGCCGCGCCCCGGCCGGCCCGGGGCCTGGTCAACGCCGTGCTGCGCCGGGTGGCGGAGGCGCCGGTCGACTGGCCCGACGACGCCACCCGGCTGAGCGTGCCCGACTGGGTGCTCGACGAGCTGACGGCGTCGCTCGGGCGCGAGCGGGCCCTCGCGGCGCTGGCGGCCATGAACGAGCCGGCGACGGTGACCGAGCGCGAGGACGGCTACGTCCAGGACCCGGCGTCGCAGGCGGTGGCGGGGGCGGTCGGCGCCCGCCCGGGCGAGCTGGTGCTCGACGCCTGCGCGGCGCCGGGCGGGAAGGCGACGGCGCTCGCCGGCGCCGGCGCCCGGGTGGTGGCGGCCGATGTCAACCCGACCCGGGCCGGGCTGGTGCGGGCGAACGCCGAGCGGCTGGGCCTGGGGCGCGAGGTCGCGGTCGTGGTGGCCGACGGCACCGCCCCGCCGTGGCGCCCGGCGTGCGTCGACCGGGTGCTCGTCGACGCGCCCTGCACCGGGCTCGGCACGCTGCGGCGCCGGGCCGACCTGCGGTGGCGGGTCGAGCCGGCGGCGGTGGCCCGCCTGGCCGAGCTGCAGCGGCGGCTGCTGGCGGCGGCCGCCGAAGCCGTCCGGCCCGGCGGCGTGCTCGTGTACTCGGTGTGCACGCTGACGGTCGCCGAGTCGACCGGGGTCGACGAGTGGTTCGCGGGGGAGCGCCCGGACTTCGAGCCGCTGCCGCCGCCGGGTGCCCCCTGGGAGCCCTGGGGCCGGGGCGCGATCCTGCTGCCCCAGGCGGCGGGGACCGACGGCATGTGCATGTTCCGCTACCGGCGGGCGGGTGGGGCCGGCGGCGGGCCCGGGGGCGGGCACGACGACGAGCGCGCGGACGAGCACGAGGAGGCGCGAGGGTGAGCGACGAGCGGCGCTGGCCGGCGAAGGTGCTGACGGTCTCGGACGGCGTGGCGGCCGGGACGCGGGAGGACCGCTCGGGGGCCGCGCTGGCCGAGCGCCTGGCCGCGGCGGGCTTCGAGGTGGTCGAGCGGCGGGTGACGGGCGACGGCGCCGAGCCGGTGGCCGCGGCGCTGCGGGAGCTCACCGACGGGTTCGCCGGGCTGGTGGTGACGACCGGCGGCACGGGCTTCGGCCCCCGCGACCTCACGCCGGAGGGCACGAGGGCGGTGATCGAGCGGGAGGCCCCGGGCCTGGCCGAGGCCATGCGGATGGCCAACCCGCTGGGGCGGCTGTCGCGGGCCGTGGCCGGGACGGTGGGCCGGGCGCTGGTGCTCAACACCCCGGGCTCCTCGGCCGGGGCCGTCGAGACGCTGGAGGCCGTGCTGGACGTCGTGCCCCACGCCCTGGAGCTGCTGTCGGGCGGGCGGCCGCACTGAGGCCGGCGGGCGGGCGGCGTTGACCGGGATTAGAACACGTTCTAATTTTCGGACGTGCCCGCGGCCGCCCGTACGCTGCCCGACGTGAGCCCGCAGGCGTCGGCCGCGGCCGACCACCGGCACATGCTGCGCGCCGTCGAGCTGGCGGCGGGCGTGCGGACGACGACGTCGCCCAACCCCTGGGTGGGCAGCGTCGTCGTGGCGCCCGACGGGCGCACCGCCGAGGGCGCGACGCGGCCGCCCGGCGGGCCCCACGCCGAGGTCGTGGCGCTCGACGCCGCCCGCGCCGCCGGCCTGCCGCTCGAGGGGGCCACCGTCTACGTCACCCTCGAGCCCTGCAGCCACCACGGGCGCACGCCGCCCTGCGCGGACGCCCTCGTCGAGGCCGGCGTGGGCCGGGTGGTCGTCGGCATCCTCGACCCCGACCCCCGGGTGCGGGGCCGGGGCGTCGAGCGGCTGCGGGACGCCGGCGTCGAGGTCACCGTGGGCGTGGCCGCCGACGTCGTCGGCGAGCAGCTGGCCGCCTACGTCACCCACCGCACGACCGGCCGGCCCCACGTCGTGCTCAAGCTGGCGGCCAGCCTCGACGGGCGCACCGCGGCGCCCGACGGTACGAGCCGCTGGATCACCGGGCCCGAGGCCCGGGCCGACGCCCATCGGCTGCGGGCCGAGAGCGACGCCGTGCTGGTCGGGGCCGGCACCGTCCGGGCCGACGACCCCGAGCTGACCGTCCGCCACGTCGAGGGGCCGGACCCGCTGCGGGTCGTCCTCGGCCGGGCGCCGGCCGGCGCCAAGGTGCACCCGTGCCTCGAGGTCGAGGGCGACCTCGGCGACGTCCTCGACGACCTCGGCGCCCGGGGTGTCGTGCAGCTGCTCGTCGAGGGCGGGCCGTCCGTGGCCGGCGCCTTCCACCGGGCCGGGCTGGTCGACGCCTACGTGCTCTACCTGGCCCCCGTCCTGTTCGGCGGCGACGACGCCCGCGGGTTGTTCTCCGGTCCGGGAGCCGCCACCATGGCGGACGTCTGGCGCGGGCGGATCGTCCGCGTGACACCCCTGGGCGACGACATCCGCGTCGACCTGCGACCGAGGAGTACCTAGCCAGATGTTCACAGGCATCGTCGAGGAGCTGGGCTCCGTCGTGTCCCACTCCCCGGGGCGCATCCGCATCGGCGCCCGCGAGGTGCTGGGCGACGCGAGCACCGGCGACTCGATCGCCGTCGACGGCTGCTGCCTGACCGTGGTCGAGACCGGGGACGGCTGGTGGGACGCCGACGTGTCCGACGAGACCTACAAGCGCACGACGCTCGGCGACCGCCAGCCCGGCGACCCCGTCAACCTCGAGCGCCCGGTCAAGGTGAGCGACCGGCTCGGCGGCCACATCGTGCAGGGGCACGTCGACGGTGTCGGCGAGATCGTCGATCCGGCGCCCGACCTGCGGGTGCGGGTGCCCCGCGAGCTGCTCCGCTACGTGGTCGAGAAGGGCTCGATCGCGGTGGACGGCGTCAGCCTCACCGTCGTCGACGTGCTCGACGACGGCTTCACCGCCGCGGTCATCCCCCACACCGCCGAGGTCACGACGCTCGGGCGCAAGGGCCCGGGCGACCGGGTCAACCTCGAGGTCGACGTCACCGTGAAGTACGTCGAACGCCTGCTCACCTGGCGCACCGGCCCGGCCGGCGGCGCCTCGCCGGAGGAGTCCTGATGCCGTTCGCCAAGGTCGAGGAGGCCATCGCCGCCATCGGGCGGGGCGAGATCGTCATCGTCGTCGACGACGAGGACCGCGAGAACGAGGGCGACCTCATCATGGCGGCCGAGTTCGCCACGCCCGAGGCCATCGCCTTCTTCCTCCACCACACCTCGGGCGTCATCTGCGCCCCGATCACGGCCGAGCGCGCCCGGGAGCTCGACCTCCCCCTGATGGTGGCCAACAACACCGAGGCCATGCGCACGGCCTTCACGGTCAGCGTCGACTACCGCCACGGCACGACGACGGGCATCTCGGCCCACGACCGGGCCGCCACGATCCGGGCGCTCGTCGACCCCGCCACCCGGCCCTCCGACCTGCTGCGGCCCGGCCACATCTTCCCGCTGGCCGCCCGGGACGGCGGCGTCCTCGTGCGGGCCGGCCACACCGAGGCGGCCGTCGACCTCGCCCGCATGGCCGGCCTCTACCCGGCCGGCGTGCTGTGCGAGCTGGTCAACGAGACCAAGGACGACATGGCCCGGGGCGAGGAGCTCGAGCGGTTCGCCGAGGAGCACGGCCTGCTGCTCATCTCCATCGCCGACATCGTCCGCTACCGCCGCCAGACCGAGAAGCTGGTCAAGCGGGTGGCCGAGGCCCGCATCCCCACCCGGTGGGGCGACTTCACGGCCTACGCCTACGAGTCCGTGCTCGACGGCCGCCAGCACGTCGCCTTCGTCCGGGGCGCCGTGCAGGGCCAGGAGAACGTGCTCGTCCGGGTGCACAGCGAGTGCCTCACCGGCGACGTGTTCGGCTCGCTGCGCTGCGACTGCGGCCCCCAGCTCCAGGAGGCGATGCGCCGCATCGCCGAGGAGGGGCTGGGCGTCGTCGTCTACCTGCGGGGCCACGAGGGCCGGGGCATCGGCCTCGCCCACAAGCTGCGGGCCTACGCCCTCCAGGAGCAGGGCCACGACACCGTCGACGCCAACCTCGCGCTCGGCATGCCGGTCGACAGCCGCGAGTACGGCATCGGCGCGCAGATCCTCGTCGACCTGGGCATCACGACGATGCGGACGCTGACCAACAACCCGGCCAAGCGGGGCGGCCTCGAGGGCTTCGGCCTGAAGATCACCGAGCGGGTCCCCCTGATCACCAAGCCCAACCCGGAGAACATCGCCTACCTGCGCACGAAGCGGGAGCGCATGGGGCACCTGCTCGAGGGGCTGGACGATGTCCTCTGACCGGCGCCGGGGCGACGACCGGACGACGGGGGCCTGAGGTGGCGGCGGGGACGGGACGGGCCGGCGTGCCCGAGGGCCTCGACGGCCGCGGCCTGCGGATCGGCGTCGTGCGGGCCCGGTGGAACGCGCACATCGTCGAGCGGCTGGCCGACGGCGTGCACCGGGCGCTGAAGGCGCTCGAGGTCGACCCCGGCGACGTCGTCGAGGTCGAGGTGCCGGGCTCCTTCGAGATCCCCTTCGGCGCCCGGGCGCTGGCCACCGCCGGCGACGTCGACGCGGTCGTCTGCATCGGGGCGGTCATCCGGGGCGAGACCACCCACTACGACATCGTCGCCGGCGAGTGCGCCCGGGGCGTGCAGCAGGTCCAGCTCACGACCGGTGTGCCGGTGGCCTTCGGCGTGCTCACCACCGAGGACGAGCGCCAGGCGCTCGCCCGCTCCGAGGGCCCCGGGGGGCACAACGTGGGCGAGGAGGCCGCCGCGGTGGCCGTGGAGATGGCGCTGCTGCGCCGGCGGTTCGGCGCCGGCTGACCCGCCGGGCGGCCGGCCGCGGCGAGCGGGCGCGCCGTATCGGATTCCCGGCCCCGGGCCCGTGGTGCCTACCCTTCGGGGCGTGCTCAAGCTCGTCCTCCCCAAGGGCTCGCTCGAGCGGGCCACCCTCGAGCTGTTCGAGGCCGCCGACCTGACGGTCAACCGCTCGTCCAGCGTCGAGTACAAGGCGACGATCGACGACCCCCGCATCGGCGAGGTCCGCATCCTGCGCCCGCAGGAGATCCCCCGCTACGTGGCCGAGGGCCTGTTCGACCTCGGGATCACCGGCCGCGACTGGGTGGAGGAGACCGCGGCCGACGTCGTGTCGCTCGGCGAGATGCGCTACTCGAAGGCGACCACCCGCCCGATCCGCATGGTCGTCGCCGTGCCCCAGGACAGCCCGGTCGAGCGGGTCGAGGACCTGCCCCAGGGCGTCCGGGTGTCGACCGAGTACCCGGAGACCACCCGCCGGTACTTCGAGAAGAAGGGCATCACCGCTGACATCCGCCTCAGCTACGGCGCGACCGAGGCGAAGGTGCCCGACATCGTCGACTGCATCGTCGAGATCACCGAGACCGGTCGGGCGCTGCGGGCGGCGGGGCTGAAGGTCATCGACGAGATCCTGCAGAGCTACACCGAGCTGGTCGCCAACCCGGCCGCCTACGCCGACCCCGAGAAGCGGCACGCCATGGAGCAGATCAAGGTGCTGCTCGACGGCGTGCTGGAGGCCCGGGGCAAGGTGCTGGTCAAGCTCAACGTCGCCAAGGAGCACCTGGACGCGGTCATCGAGCTGCTGCCCTCCATGAAGTCGCCGACCGTCAACGAGCTGTTCGGCCAGCGGGGCTACGCCGTCGAGACCGTCGTCGCCAAGTCCGAGATCAACACGCTCATCCCGGCCCTCAAGGACGCCGGCGCCACCGACATCCTCGAGCTGCCGTTGTCCAAGATCGTCCACTGATGCCGGCGGTGCACCGGACGGTCCGCACCGGGGTGGTCGAGTCCTTCGACGAGGACCGGGGCCTGGGCACCGTGCGCACCGACGACGGCGCGGCGCTCGGCTTCCACTGCACGTCCATCGCCGACGGCTCACGCACGATCGCCGAGGGGACGCCGGTGCGGTTCGTCGTCGTGCCCGGCCACCTCGGGCAGTGGGAGGCCGCCGAGATCGTGCCGCTGTAGACCGGGCCCGGCCGCAGCGGGCCGGCGGCGGCGCCGGGGCGGGTCAGTCGATCGGGACGCCGACCGCGCCCAGGACGGCGCGGGCGTAGCGCTCGCCCCCGGCCTCGGTCAGGTGGATGCCGTCCGGCAGGCGCACGGTGACCGTGCCGTCGGGCCCGCACCCGGCCCGCTCCCATGGCTGGCACGGCAGCGCCGCCGCGAACCGGCCGTCGGCGTCGCCGAGCAGGGGGGCGGGGTCGACGAGCGTGAGATCGGGCCGGTCGGCCGCCAGGTCGCGGTAGGTGGCCCGGATGGCGGCCGCCGCCGGCTCGGAGGCCGGCTCGCCGACCGGCGGCGGCAGGACGAGGTAGACCTCGGTGTCGGTGCCGGCGAACAGGTCGAGGAGGCCCGGCATCATCTCGGCGTAGGCGTCCGCGATGGTCTGCGGGTCGCGCGGCCCGCCGCCCTCCGGGTTGACGCAGGGCGTGTTGTCGTTGCCGGCGAAGGAGAGCACGAGGTGCCGGGGCTCGACCTCGGCGAGCCGCTCGAGCTCGGTCCGCCAGTCGCAGGGGGCGCTGCCGCCGAAGGCGTGGGCCTCGAAGCGCAGGCCGGCGGCGGCGGCGTGCGCGGCCATCTGGTCGCGGGACTGCTCGATCAGCGAGTCGCCGACGACGGCGATGTCGACGCGGCCGCCGTCGGCGGCCTCGCCGTCCCCGCCGGCGCCGTCGCCCCCGCCGGCCACCGCGGCGGCCGCGACGACGCCGGCGACCACCACGACCCCGGCGACGGCGAGCGCGGCCAGCCGGGCGCGGCGCCGCCGGGCGCCGCCCGCGCCCTCGCCCTCGTGCTCGCCCCCTCCGGACACGTGCGCCCCCGGGGTCAGCCGTCGCCGCCGGCCGCCGAGCCCGCGGTCTCCGAGCCGGCCGAGCCCGACGCGGACGTCGTCGACGCCGCCGACGGCGACCCGGACGCCGAGCCGGCCGCCTTGGCCCGCACCTCGCTCGAGCGCTCGACGAACGCAAGCTGGATCCGGTTCAGCGCCTGGCGCAGGGGCGCCTGCGCCTCGCCGAGCCGGTCGCCGAGCTTCTCGACCACGGCCACGAGCGCGTCGATGGCGACCCGGGCCTCCTCGAGCTTGGGCTCGGGCTCGGACAGGTGCAGCGCGGCCACCTCGTAGAACTGGAGCGCCTGCTGGCCGACCACCACCCCCGCGGGCATCTGGAGGAGCTGGCGGCGGGCGGCCTCCAGCTGGCGGGCGAGCTCCTCGTCCCGGGGCCGGTCGTCCGGCGACGCCCCGGCGGCGGCGCCGCTGCCGGGCGGCGGGGACGAGGACGACGGGGCGCCCTGGTCGGGGCGGCCGACGGGGTGCTCACCGGATGGTGTCCACAGGGTGCTCATGGCGTCCGCGACGGTAGCGGAGGTGGCCGGACGTGCCCACGGGCACGGCCCCCGGGGGTGGACAGACCGGCACGCGTTGGTACCCTACGTCGGACAAGTCCAGGGAAGCGGGGCCGCTTCGGTCGACGAGAGTCCTCCGAACCGGAGCCCCCACCCGGCCACACGCCGTCCGGCGGGTGCGTCCGGGTCGATCGGTCGCAGGGCTCTCTCGCCCGAGGCGGACGTCGGCTTCCCCCGGCGTCCGTTCGTGGTTTTCCCGGCGGCGCCGGACCCCACAGCCCCATGCGTACGGAGGTGCCTGCGCATCGATGAGGAGTGAGCGGCGATAGCCCCGCCCGCGAACAACGAACCCCGGATCAACGACCGCATCCGCGCCCGTGAGGTGCGGCTCGTCGGTCCGGACGGTCAGCAGATCGGGATCAAGCCCCTGCCCGAGGCCCTCGCGATCGCCCGCGCGGCCGACCTCGACCTCGTCGAGGTGGCGCCGCAGGCGAACCCGCCCGTCTGCCGGATCATGGATTACGGCAAGTACAAGTACGAGGCGGCGCAGCGGGCCAAGGAGTCGAGGCGGAAGGCGAGCAACGTCTCCATCAAGGAGATGAAGTACCGCCCGAAGATCTCGAAGGGTGACTTCGACACCAAGACCCGCAAGGTCGAGCGCTTCCTGCGGGACGGCCACAAGGTCAAGGTCACGCTGACCTTCCGGGGCCGCGAGATGCACCATCCCGAGCTCGGCCGCAAGGTGCTCGACGACGTCGTCAGCGCCCTCGAGCACGTGGGGAAGGTCGAGGTGTTCCCCCGCCAGGACGGGCGGAACATGACGATGGTGCTGGCCCCCGATCGCAAGGCGCAGGCCGCCGCCGAACGGGCCCGCAAGCAGCAACAGCAGCAGGCGGCCGACGGCGGCGACGGCCGGAGCGGCCGTCCGCCGGAGTCCGGCGGCCGGTCGGGCAGGGCCGCTGCGGACACCGTCGCTCGATCCGAGGCGGGTCGGGCGCCCACCGATCAGCCCACCGACGGCTAGGGCCCGCGGCCCGCCGTCCCGTCCCCCCGAGGTCACGCATGCCGAAGATGAAGACCCATCGCGGTGCCGCCAAGCGCTTCAAGACGACCGGCACCGGCCGCCTGCGTCGGCGGCAGACCAACGTGAACCACATCCTCGAGAAGAAGGCGCCCGCCCGGAAGCGGCGCCTCCGCCGCCCGGCGGACGTCGCCAAGGGCGACCTCGCCCGCGTCGGGCGGATGCTCGCACGGCGGTGAGGCCGTCGCCGGGCGCCCGCGCCCGGCGCGCCGCCGGGGCGCCACGCCCCGACCGCAGGTCCCCCCGTCCCCGTCCCGAAAGGAGCTCCCCGTGGCCCGGGTGAAGCGATCAGTCCACGCGAAGAAGAAGCGCCGCGTCACCCTCGAGCGCGCGAAGGGCTACTACGGCAACAAGAGCCGGTCCTACCGCGCCGCCAACGAGCAGGTGATGCACAGCCTGCAGTACGCCTACCGCGACCGGCGGGCCCGCAAGGGCGACTTCCGGCGGCTGTGGATCCAGCGCATCAACGCCGCGTGCCGCCAGAACGGCACGAGCTACAGCGTGTTCGTGTCCGGCCTCCGAGCCGCCGGCGTCGAGGTCGACCGCAAGGTGCTGGCCGACCTGGCCGTCACCGACCAGAACGCCTTCGCGGCCCTGGTGAGGACCGCCCTCGACGCCCACGAGCAGACCGGGACCGCCGCGTCGGCCTGAGCGCGACCCCGCGTCGATGGTCGAGCCGATCGGCACCCGACATCGCACCATGCAACGGCTGCGGCGCCTCTCGGGGCGCCGCAGCGCGCGTACCGACGAGCGCGCGTACGTGATCGAGGGGCCGATCCTGCTCGCCGACGCGCTCGACGCCGGCGTCCCCGTCGAGGAGGTCGTCGCCGAGCCCGACTGCCCCGAGGACCTGCTCGAGCGGGCGGCGCGGGCCGGTGCCACCGTGCACCGCACCCGCCCGGGGGCGCTGGCCAGGGTCGTCGACGCGGTGACGCCCCGGCCGGTGGCGGCGGTCGCCCGCTTCGCCGTGCCGTCGCCCGCCGAGGCCGCGGCGGCGGCCGGCCCGCTGGCCCTCGTGCTCGTCGGGGTGTCCGACCCCGGCAACGCCGGCACGCTCCTGCGGTCGGCCGAGGCCGCCGGGGCCGGCGCCGTCGTGTTCTGCGACGGCTCGGTCGACCCCTACTCGCCCAAGTGCGTGCGGGCCTCCGCGGGTGCGCTCTTCCGCCTGGCGGTCGTGCGCGACGCGCCGAGCGCCGACGCGCTGGCCGCCCTCGGCGGGGCCGGGTACCGGACGATCGCGACGCTGGCCCGCAGCGCCCGCCCCTACGACGAGGCCGACCTCGGCGACCGGGTCGCGCTGGTCCTCGGCAGCGAGGCCCACGGCCTGCCCGGCGCCGTCGCGTCGCTGGTCGACGAGGCGGTGACCATCCCGATGGCCGGCCGGGCGGAGTCGCTGAACGTGGCCATGGCCGGCACGATCCTCTGCTTCGAGTCGCTGCGCCGGCGCCGGCAGGCCGGTGCCGGCGCCGAGCAGCCGAACCGACTGGACGACACGCCGCTCCGAGCGGCAGGGTGCACGACGAGATGACCGACGAGAGCCCCCATCCCGCCGCCGGCGACGACCTGATCGCCGAGATCGGCCGCCTCGAGGGCGAGGGCCGCGACCGGCTGGCCGCCGCGGCGACGCTCGACGAGCTGCGCGCCGCCGAGACGGCCGTGGTCGGCAAGCGCTCGCCGCTCACCGGCCTGCGCCGACGGCTCGGCGCGCTCGACCCCGAGGGCCGGCGCACCGTCGGCAAGGCGCTGAACGCCGCGCTCGAGGCGCTGGAGGCCGTCGCCGAGGAGCGGCGGGCCGAGCTGGCCGCCGAGGCCCGCCGGCGGCAGCTGGAGGCCGAGCGCCTCGACCTCACCGAGGTGACGCCGGGCCGGCCCGCGGGCCACCTCCACCTGGTCACCCAGGCGATCGAGGAGCTGGAGGACGTCTTCGTCGGGATGGGCTTCACGGTCGCCGAGGGGCCCGAGATCGAGACGGAGTGGCACAACTTCGGCGCGCTGAACTTCCCGCCGGACCACCCCGCCCGGGACGAGTACGACACGCTGTACGTCGGCTGGGGGGAGCGGGGCAGCACGCTGCTGCGGACCCACACCTCGCCGGTGCAGGTGCGGGTCATGACCGGCTCGCCGCCGCCGTACTACTGCGTGATGCCGGGCCGCGTCTTCCGCTCGGACACGGCGGACGCCACCCACATGCCGGTCTTCCACCAGATCGAGGGCCTGGTCGTCGACCGCGACATCACCTTCGCGGACCTCGCCGGCACCATCGACGCCTTCACCAAGGCCTACTTCGGCGGGGACTTCACGTCGCGCCTGCGGGCGTCCTACTTCCCGTTCACCGAGCCGTCCGCCGAGTTCGACATCCAGCGCCCCGACGGCACCTGGCTCGAGCTCGGCGGGTGCGGGATGGTGCACCCCAACGTGCTCGCGAACTGCGGGCTCGACCCGGACGAGTGGCAGGGCTTCGCCTTCGGCTTCGGCATCGACCGGCTGGCCATCGCCCGTCACGGCGTCGACGACCTGCGCGACCTGTTCACCAACGACATCCGCTTCCTGACGCAGTTCTGAGCGTCGGGGCGGATCGCTGAACCCCGAGGGCACCGATGAAGGTCCTGCTGTCCTGGCTCCGAGAGTTCGCCCCCATCGAGGGCGACCCCGCCGCGCTCGCCGAGCACCTGAGCGACCTCGGCACGGCGGTCGAGAAGCTCGACGTCCTGGGGCGGAACCTCGACGGCGTCGTCGTCGCCCGGGTGCTCGCCACCCGGCCCCACCCGAACGCCGACAAGGTCCAGCTCGTCGACGTCGACGCCGGTGACGGCGAGGCGCTGCAGATCGTGTGCGGCGCCTTCAACATGGCGCCCGGCGACCTGGTGCCGCTGGCCACCGTGGGCACGGTCATGCCCGACGGCATGGAGATCGGCCGGCGCAAGGTGCGGGGCGAGTGGTCGAACGGCATGCTCTGCTCGGCGGCCGAGCTGGGGCTGGGCGAGGACCACGAGGGCATCCTGATCCTCCCGGCGGACCTGCCGGTGGGCGCGCCGCTGGCCGAGGCCATGGGCATCGAGCACGACGTGCTCTTCGACCTCGAGGTCAACCCCAACCGGCCCGACGCCATGTCGGTCGCCGGCGTGGCCCGCGACCTGGCCGCCCGCCTCGGCGTGCCGTTCGCCCTCCCCGAGCCGGCCGTCGAGGAGGTGCCGGCGGAGCTGCTGAAGGACGTCACCGTCGAGGTCGAGGCGCCCGACCTCTGCGGCCGGTTCTCGGCCCGCGTGCTGCGGGGGGTCACGGTCGGGCCCTCCGACCCGGCCATCGCCCGGCGGCTGACGCTCATGGGCATGCGGCCGATCAACTCGCTGGTCGACGTGTCCAACTACGTCATGCTCGAGCTCGGCCAGCCCAACCACCCCTACGACCTCGCCAAGCTGCGGGGTCGGGGGCTGCGGGTCCGGCGGGCCCGCCCGGGCGAGACGCTGGTGACCCTCGACGACGTCGAGCGCACCTTCACCGGTGACGACCTGCTCATCTGCGACGCCGAGGACCGGCCGGTCGGCATCGCGGGGGTCATGGGCGGCGCCGAGACCGAGATCGACGAGTCGACGACCGACGTGCTCGTCGAGATGGCGTGGTTCCTGCCCATCTCGGTGGCGAAGACGGCCCGCCGCCTGCGGCTGCGCACCGAGGCCTCGGCCCGGTTCGAGAAGGGGACCGACCCCGAGATCATCGACCTGGCCCAGCGGCGGCTCGCCGAGCTGGTGGCCGCCTCGGGCGCCCGCCTCGAGCAGGGCGGCGTCGACGTGCGGGGTGAGCTGCCCGAGCGGGCCCCGGTGCGGGTGCGCACGGGCCGGCTCAACCGGCTGCTCGGCACCCGCCTGACCGCCGAGGAGGTCGCGCGGCTCCTCGACCCGATCGGGTTCACGACCCGCGTCGTCGGCGAGGACGCCGAGGTCACCATCCCGTCGTGGCGCTACGACTCCGCCACCGAGATCGACGTCGTCGAGGAGGTGGCCCGCCACTACGGCTACAGCCGGATCGGCCGCACCGTCCCCCGGCCACCGCACCCGGGACGGCTCGACGCCCGCCAGCGCGAGCGCCGGCGGCTGCGGTCGCTGCTCGTCGGCCGGGGGCTGTCCGAGGCCATGCCGCTGCCGTTCCTGGCGCCCGGCGACCTCGAGCGCTGCGGCCTGCCGGGCGACGGCATCGAGATCACCAACCCCCTCGTCGCCGAGGAGTCGGTGCTGCGCACCTCGCTCCTGCCGGGCCTGGTGAAGGCCCTGGCCACCAACGCGGCGCGCCGCAACACCGGCGTCGGCCTGTGGGAGATCGGCCACGTCTTCCGCCGCTGGCCCGAGGGCACCGCCGGGCCGGGGACCGAGCTGCCCGACGAGCGCGAGATGCTCGCCGTGGCGCTCGGCGGCCGGGACGCCACCGAGGCGGTGCGCGAGTGGTACGCCATCGCCGAGCTGCTGTCCCTGCAGGACGCGACGCTGCGCAACGGCCCCGTCCCCGGCCTGCACCCGACCAGGTCGGCCCGCGTCCTGGCCGCCTCGGGCGAGGAGCTGGGCGCGGTCGGCGAGGTCGACCCCGCGGTCCTCGAGGCCCACGGGATCGGCGAGCGGGTGGGCTGGATCGAGCTCGACCTCGACGCGGTCGCCCGCCTCCCCCGGGCCGAGCGCCGCTACCGCCCGGTCAGCGTCTACCCGTCCAGCGACATCGACCTCGCCTTCGAGGTCGACGAGGACGTGCCGGCGGCGGACGTCGAGCGGGTGCTGCGGGAGGCCGCCGGCGACCGCCTGGCGTCGCTGCGCCTGTTCGACGTCTACCGGGGCCCGGGCATCGCCGAGGGGCGGCGGAGCCTGGCCTTCGCGCTCCGCCTCGACGCGCCCGACCACACGCTCACCGACGAGGAGGTGGCCGGCGTGCGCCAGCGCTGCATCGAGGCGGTGGAGTCGGCCCTGCCGGCGTCGCTGCGGGGCTGACCGGCGGCGGGCCCGGGCCCGCTTTGCATGACTATTCACGCGCCCGTATGATCTCTCGGGTGCCGACGGTCGGGATCATCGGGGCCTCGGGGTTCACCGGGGCCGAGCTGCTGCGCCTCTGCGCCGCGCACCCGGCGCTCGACGTCCGGGTCGCGACCGGCGACTCGCAGGCCGGCCGGCGGGTCGCCGACCTCTACCCGAGCCTGGCGGCGGCCTACGGCGACCTGCCGCTCGAGAAGTACGACGCCGACCGCTGCGACGGCCTCGACCTCGTCTTCCTCGCCCTGCCCCACGGCGCGTCGCAGCAGGTCGTGCCGGAGCTGCTCGGCCGGGTCGGCGCGATCGTCGACCTCGCCGCCGACTTCCGCCTCCGGGACCCGGCGGCCTACC
>PKRH01000006.1 GCA_017577565.1 Thermoanaerobacterales bacterium
CGCCGCCGCCGTCCCGTCCGGGCTGCTGGTCGGTGGCCGGCCGCGCCCCGACCTCGACCGGGTGGCGACCGCCGTCGCCGCCGGCCAGGTCGAGCACGACGGGCTCGGTGACCGCCATGCCGGCGCGGCGCTGCACGTCCTGCAGCGTCCAGGCGAGCTCGATGGCGCGCTGGGGCCGCATCTCCGGCTCCGGCGCCAGCGCCCCCCGGAGCGCGTCCTCGAAGCCCGGGGGCAGGTCGGGCCGGTCGATGCGCGGCACCGGCATCTGCAGGATGCGCAGCAGCAGCGAGGCGTTGCTGTCGGTGACCTCGGCCGGCTTCTGGTGGGGCGCCCGGCCCGCGACCAGCGCGTAGACGGTCGTGGCCAGGGAGTAGACGTCGGTGGCGGGACCGATGCCCGTGCGCTCGAGCACCTCGGGCGGCGCGTGGTAGCGCACCGGGTTGTTGAGGGCGCCGAGGCCCGGGAGCACCGCGTACTCGGCGAGGCCGGTCTCGGCCAGCAGCGGCTCGCCGTTCTGGCCGAAGACCAGGCGGGACGGCGACAGGTCGCCGTGGACGATGCCGGCGCGGTGGGCCGTCTCGAGCGCGCCCGCCAGCAGGATCCCCACCTGCAGCGCCCGCTCGACCTCGAGCGGCCCGTCGAGCGTGAGCAGCATGTCGACCGACTCGGCCGGCTGGGGGTCGGTCACCACCCACGGCCGCCCCTCGGGGTCGACGCCCCAGTCGTGCACCGTCAGCACGCTCGGGTGGGCGCCGAGCCGCTGGGCGGTCGCCGCCGCCTGCTCGAAGCCCGCCCTGGTCCGGCCGCCGCTGAGCGGCGGGTAGACGGTCACCGAGACCGGTCGCCCCAGCGCGTCGCTGTAGGCGCTGAAGATGCTGCGGGCGACGCGCTCGCCGATCAGCGCGAGGTCGCGGCAGCCCGGTACCTGTGGCGGGGTCCCAGCCATGACGACCGGCGAATCTACAGCCATTCGCGGGGGGCGTTCGCCCCCGGCGAACGGCTCAGGCGTTGGCGACCCGGCTGGCCTGCCGCTCCGCGTACCGGCGGGCCTGGCCCTTGGGCACGACGTGCCAGACCGTCGCCGCGGCCCCGTCCCAGTCGTCGAGCAGCTCGCGGGCCCGGCGGGACCCCGTGAGCTCGGCGTGCTGCTCGACGAGCCAGCGCACCTCCTCCAGGGCGGAGGGGTCGGGGCGGACGGCGTCGACGAGGTCCGGGTTGATGCGGGCGAAGAGGTGCTCGTGGTCGTCGTCGAACACGAAGGCCTGGCCGCCGGTCATGCCGGCGCCGAGGTTCCAGCCCACCGGACCGAGCACGACGACCGTGCCGCCGGTCATGTACTCGCAGCAGTGGTCGCCCGCGCTCTCGACGACCGCGACGGCGCCCGAGTTGCGCACGGCGAAGCGCTCGCCCACCGCGCCGGCGATGAACAGCCGCCCGCCGGTCGCGCCGTAGAGGCAGGTGTTGCCCGCCAGCACCGGCACGTCGGAGGCGTCGTCCTCCGGCGGGCGGATGGCGACGAGGCCGCCACCCATGCCCTTGCCGACGTAGTCGTTGGCCTCGCCGGTGAGGTGCAGCTCGACGCCGTCGGTGAGGAAGGCGCCGAAGCTCTGGCCGGCCGCGCCGGTCAGCCGCACCCGGGCCGTGCCCCGGGGCGGCAGCTGGCCGAACTCCAGCGCGATGGCCCCCGACAGCGAGGCGCCGATGGCCCGGTCGGCGTTGCGGATCTCGTAGGACAGCTCGATGTCGTCGCCGTCCCAGACCGACCGGAAGGCGTCGGCGAGCAGCTGGTCGCCGAGCTCGGAGCGGGGGTCCTGGAGCGGCACCCGCTCGACGAACCGGCGGGGCCCGTCGGCCTCGGGCCCGGCCAGCAGGGGCGACAGGTCCATGGCGTCGGCCCGGGGGTTGCCGGTCGTGCGCTGGCGCAGCAGGTCGACGCGCCCGACGGCCTCGTCGAGCGAGCGCAGGCCCAGCTGGGCCAGGTAGCTCCGCACCTCCTCGGCGACGAAGAGGAAGTAGGCGGCCACGCCCTCGGGCGTGCCGGTGAAGTTGGCCCGCAGGTGCGGGCGCTGGGTGGCCACGCCGGGCTTGCAGGTGTCCCGGTGGCAGGCCCGGAGCATGATGCAGCCCTCGGCGATCATCGCCGCGGTGCCGAAGCTGAACTCGTCCGCCCCGAGCAGGGCCGCGATGATGACCTGGCGCCCGGTGAGGAAGCCGCCGTCGACCCGCAGCCGGACCCGGCTGCGGAGGCCGTTCTCGACGAGCGCCCGCTGGGCGTCGGCCAGGCCGAGCTCCCACGGCATGCCCGCGTGCTTGATCGACGACAGCGGGCTGGCGCCGGTGCCGCCGTTCTGCCCGCTGATGTGGACGACGTCGGCCAGCGCCTTGACGCAGCCGGCCGCGATCGTGCCCACGCCCTCCTCGGCCACCAGCTTCACCGACACCTGCGCGGCGTTGACCTGCTTGAGGTCGTAGATGAGCTGGGCGAGGTCCTCGATGGAGTAGATGTCGTGGTGGGGCGGCGGCGAGATGAGGCCGACCCCCGGCTGCGTGTGGCGCAGGCGGGCGATCTCCGGCGTGACCTTGTGGCCCGGGAGCTGGCCCCCCTCGCCGGGCTTGGAGCCCTGGGCCATCTTGATCTGCAGCTCGTCGGCGTGGGCGAGGTACTCGGGCGTGACGCCGAAGCGGCCGGACGCCACCTGCTTGATCTTCGAGTTCTTGTCGTCGCGGCCCCGGCCGCGGGTGCGGTAGCGGGCCGGGTCCTCGCCGCCCTCGCCGCAGTTCGACATGGCCCCGATGAGGTTCATCGCCTGGGCCAGCGTCTCGTGCGCCTCCTTGGAGAGCGCGCCGTGCGACATCGCCCCGGTCGAGAACCGCTTGACGATCTCGGTGGCCGGCTCGACCTCGTCGATGCTGATCGGCTCGCCGGCCGGCGCGAGCTCGAGCAGGTCGTGCAGCTCGATGAGCGGGCGGTCGTTGGCCAGCTTGGCGAAGGCGTCGTAGCGCTCGGACGACTCGCCCCGGATGGCGGCCTGCAGCAGGTGCGCGACCAGCATGGCGCGGTCCTGCTCGCCGTCGGCCGGCTCCTGCACCAGGGTGAGGTCGTTGAGGGCCTGGGTCGTCTCCTTGTCCTTGCCGTGCGGCTCGCCGCCCTTGCGCACCCGGTAGAAGCCGGGCGACTCGAGCTGGGGCCGCTGGCCCCAGGCCGCGGCGTGGCGGGCCAGGACGTCCTCGCCGAGCGCCTCCCAGCCGATGCCGCCGACGACGTTGGGCGTGCCGGTGAAGCAGACGTCGACGACCTCGGGCGCGAGGCCGACGACCTCGAAGATCTGCGCGCCCCGGTAGGAGTCGACCGTGCAGATCCCCATCTTCGAGAGGATCTTCAGCACGCCGGCCTCGACGGCCGCCTGGTAGCGGGTCTGGGCCTCGGGGCTCGTGAGGTCGCCGTCGTCGGCCTTGTCGGCCTCGTCCGCCACGGTGGCGAGCGCCAGGGACGGGCAGACGGCGTCGGCCCCGTAGCCGAGCAGGGCGGCGAAGGCGTGCACGTCGAAGGCGTCGTCGGCCACGACGACCAGGGACGTCCTCGACCGGAGCCGGCGGTCGGTGAGCGCCTGGTGGACGGCGCCGGTGGCCAGCAGCGACGGCACCGGTGCCCGCTCGGGGCCGGCGTCGCCGCTCTCGACGACGAGGATGCCGGCGCCCCCCTCGACGGCGGCGACCGCCTCGTCGACCAGCCGGTCGACCGCGGCCCGGAGCCCGGCGGGGCCCTCGGCCACCGGGAAGGTGGCGTCGAGCAGGATCACCGGCCACGGCGCGGTCTCGGTGAGCAGGAGCTCGTCGACGCCGGACGGGTAGAGCAGGAACGACGGCAGCGTGATCAGCTCGAGGGCGTCGCCGGGCTCGGTCAGCAGGGCCGGGCGGGGGCCGAGCAGGGTGCGCAGGCTCATGACGAGCCGCTCGCGCAGGGGGTCGATCGGCGGGTTGGTGACCTGGGCGAAGCGCTGGCGCAGGTAGTGGCTGACCGGGCGGGGACGGGGCGCCAGGTTCGGCAGCGGCGAGTCGTCGCCCATCGCGAACGTCGGCTCGTGCGCCTCGCTCGCCATGGGCTTGAGGACCATCGCCAGGTCTTCCTTGGTGAGCCCGTGCATGACCTGGCGGGACACGAGGTCGTCGGGCACCTCGAGGGTCGGCTCGCCCGGGTCCAGCTCGTAGAACCCGTCGGCCGCCCAGCGGGCGTAGGGGGCCGCGGCGGCGAGGCGCTGCTTGCAGTCCTCGTCCTCGAGGACGCCCCGGGTCGGGTCGACGAAGAGCATCTGGCCCGGGCCCAGGCGGCCGCGGCGCACCCGGCCGTGGCCGGAGACGTCGATGGCACCGACCTCCGAGCAGACCGCGACGAAGCCGTCCTCGCACACCTGGTAGCGCAGGGGCCGCAGGCCGTTGCGGTCGAGGCGGGCGCCGACGCCGACGCCGTCGGTGAAGATGACGCCGGCGGGCCCGTCCCAGGGCTCCATGAGCGCCGAGTGGTAGCGATAGAAGCCGCGGACCTCGGGGTCGAGGTCGCGGACGTTCTCCCAGGCCTCGGGCATGACCATCGCCATGACGTGGCGGGGGTCGCGCCCGGCCCGCATGAGCAGCTCGACCGTGGCGTCGAGCTTGCCGGAGTCGGAGTCGTCGGGGTCGACGACCGGGCGGAACAGGTCCTCCGGGCCCAGGCCGACGGCCTCGGTGCCGAGCTCGGCCCGCCCGCGCATGCGCCGCTCGTTGCCCCACAGCGCGTTGATCTCGCCGTTGTGGCAGAGGGTGCGGAACGGCTGGGCGCGCTCCCAGGTGGAGAGCGTGTTGGTCGAGAACCGCTGGTGGAAGATGGCGAAGTGGCCGGCGAAGCCCTCGTCCCGCAGGTCGAGGTAGAAGTCGGCGAGCGCGTCGGCCGGGGCCAGGCCCTTGTAGACGATGGTGCGGAACGAGCAGGACGCGACGTAGGTGCCGGTGGTCGTGGCGGCGATGCGCCGGCGCAGGCGCAGCGCCGTGCGCTCGGCCTCCGAACCGCCGGGCTCCAGGTCGGGCGGGCCGGCGAACACGGCCTGGACGATGCGCGGGGCGGTGGCCCGGGCCAGCTCGCCGAGGGCGCTCGGGTCGAGCGGGGGCTCGCGCCAGCCGACGACCCGCAGCCCCTCCTCGGCGGCCGCGGCCTCGACCGCGGGCCGGGGATCGTCGCCCCGGACGAACAGCACGGCCACGCCGTGGCCCTCGCCGAACAGCGCCGGCGGGATGGGGGCGAGCAGCCCGGAGCCGTCGGCCGTGCGGCTGTCGGCGGCCACGGCGCCGCGGTGCTTCACGCAGGCGAGCCCGCGCAGCGCGGCCTCGACGATGGCGCGTGACGACCGGCCGTGGGCGTCGGCGACGAAGCCGATGCCGCAGGCGTCGATCTCTCGGGTCGATCGGGGCAGCAACGGGCGGTCCTCCTCCGAGGGCGGCCGGCGCACGCCGGCTCAGCGGGGCGGCCGGTGGCGGCGGTCGCCGGGCCGGTCCCGCGACGGGCAGGGGCGTGGGGGGCGTCTCCGCGTCGTCGTTGAGCGAGGCGGGCACCGTTGCCCGAAGGCCCCCGTCGAGGGTCGCGCCAGGTTAGCGGACGCGGCCGGGGGGACCGGGAACTTTCCGCCGGTCGTCAGCCGACCGTCACCGGCGAGACGAACACCGCCGCCGGCTGGCCGATGTCGTTGATCGCCTTGATCGCCGCCCGAGCGTCCTCGGGGACCCGGTCGTCGAAGTAGAGCTGGAACGGCGCGGTGTCGACGGCCTCGACGAGCTCGTCGCGCCCGGCCCGGCGGAGCGCCTCGATCGCTTCCGTGCGGGCGCGCTCGTACGCGGCGAGCTCCTCGTCGGTGCGCTGGTCGATGTAGACGACCTGCTCGGCCCCGGGCCTCGCCTGCCAGGTCGGGATGTCGGGCCCGAAGGAGATGTGGATCTCCGCCGTGGCCTCGTCGGGGTCCATCACCCGGTGGGGCCGGGCGCCGGGGCCGTGCGCCCCGATGACCCCGACGTCGTAGCCCCGGCGCTCGAGCTCGGACAGGAGGCCGAAGCCGGTCGAGCCGAGGTTCACGCCGTCGGTCCAGGTGATGAGGTAGCGGCCGTCCGGGCCGCCGCCGGGGACCCGACCCTCGTCGATGGCGTCGGTCACCGCGTCGGTGAACCGGGCCAGCATCGCCGAGTAGTTGGCCTGCGTCGGCTCGGCGTCCACCGCCTCCAGGGCGGTCATGCCCGTCCACACCAGCAGCACGGCGGCGACCGCCCCGGCCCCGGCCAGCACCGCCCGGCGGTCGGGGCGGGGCCGGCGGGCCCGCACGAGGAGGGCCGCGGTCCAGGCGATCGACAGGAGCAGGAGCACGTTGATGCTCCAGGCCCACAGCGCGAGGTAGTGCCAGACGAACCCGAGGATCCGGGTGGCCGAGATCGCCCCCAGCACGAGCGCCACGGCCAGCACCGCGTGCAGGCGCAGGAGGGGCCGGCGGAGGCGGGCGTCGGTGTCGGGGTCGGGCCGCAGCCGCCAGGTGGCGGCCGCGGCGGCCAGCCAGGCCACCACCAGCAGGGCGGCCGGCACCACGGAGCCGGTGGTCGCCTGCTGGCCGCTGAGCAGGCGCCAGGGGTTGAGGTGGACGCCGAGCAGCTCGATCCCGCGGGCGACGCCGATCGGCTCCTCGTCGGGCTCGCGGAAGTGGTCGATGACGATGGAGACGTTGCCGGGGTCGCCGGTGACCTGGTCGATGATCGTCGGCGTCCACAGGAGCAGGCCGAGGGCCACCGACGCGCCCGCCCACCCCAGCAGCCGGCGCAGCGCCGGGCGGTCGCCGCGCAGCCGGTGGGCCCGCACGGCGATCGCGACCAGGGTCAGCGCCGCGAACCCGCCGACCAGGCCGACGTAGGAGATGTGGGTCTGGCTGGCGAAGGAGGCGGCGAACACCGCCACCGGGAGCATGGCGAGGTCGTCGCACAGCGCCGCCCACAGCGCGACCAGGGTGAGCATCCACCACATGACCGGCATGTAGGGGTTCCAGGGCTCGGTGAGCACCTGGGTGCCGTAGACGTGGACGAGCACGGCCAGCGCGGCGGCGAAGCCGAGGGCCAGCCGGGCGCCGCCCCGGCGGGCGGCGATCCAGATGGTGGTGGCGACGGCCGCGGTGTTCAGCAGGGCGACACCGAGCAGCAGGCTCCACGACGACCCGCCGAGGAGGCGGTAGACCGGCGCGAGGGCGTAGAAGCTGATCGGGCCGAGGTGGCTGCCCTGGTTGCCGTTGGAGGACAGCCGGCCGACGAGCCCGACCAGGGGGGTGTGGCGGGTGCCCACGTCGCGCACCCGCAGCTCGGTCATGGCCAGGTCGAGCAGGGGGTACCAGCGGGGCGTGCGCAGGGCGACGACGGCGATGGCGAGCGGCAGCGCCACCACGGCGGCCAGCCCCGCCACCACCAGCCGCCGCCGGCGCGGGTCGAGCCCGGCGTCGGGCGCGGGACCCTGCTCGCCGCCCGCCGGCGCCCGGACCTCGCCGGCGCCGGCCACGGCCCCGTCGGCCGTGGGAGCGCCGCCGGCCCCGGGCTCGGTACGGCTCACGGGACGGGTGGTCCCCACCTCACCCACCTCGCTCACGACGGGGCCTCCCAGGCGAAGACGGCGACCGGCTGCGGCATGTTGCCCATGATGTAGAGGGGCCGGCGCACCTCGTCGGGCAGCCGCTCGTGGGCGGCCAGCCCGATCACGTTGCCGTCGACCCACGGCACGAGGTCGTCCTGGCCGGCGGCGACGAGCCCGTCGATGACCTCCCGGCGGAGGTCCTCGTAGGTGGCGCGCTCCTCGTCCGTGCGAGGGTCGTGCCGGGCGACCTCGACGGCGCCCGGCACCGACTCGGCCTCGGCGACCGCGCCGACGCCGGTGGCGACGTGCAGCACGACGTCGGCCTCCTCCGGCTCGATCGTGCGGTGCTCGCGGACGCTGAGCTCGAAGCGGTCGTCGGTGCGGGCCTCGTAGCCGCGCCGCTCGAGCTCGAGGAGCAGGCCGAGCCCCTGCCCGCCCAGGTAGAAGGGGTCGGTCCAGGTGACGAGGAACGTGCCGTCGGGGCCGGCGGGGAGCTCGCCGCCCTCGATGGCGTCGACGACCGGGCCGACCAGGGCACCCAGCTGGGCCGACTGGGCGGCGTCGGTGTCCTCGGTGTCGGGGGCCTCCCGGGTCAGCGCCAGCGTCGGGGCGCCGACGGCCACCGCGGCGACGGCGACGGGCGCCCACCGCCGGGCGGTGGCGGGCAGGGCGGCGAGGTGCGGCCGCAGCGCGACCAGGGCCGTGGCGACGATCGCGGCCAGGGCGAGGGCCGCGGTGCCGGTGGCCCACAGGGACAGGTACGGCCAGGGCGTGCCGAGGATGCGGCTGGCCACGACGACCCCCAGGACGAGCGCGGCGCCGACCACCAGGTGCAACCGCCGGAGGGTCCCGTCCCCGAGGCGCCAGCCGGCGACCGCGGCCGCGAGCCACGCGAGCACGAGCACCAGGCCGAGCGCGGTCGACCCGGTGTCGCCCCCGGTGACCAGCCGCACCGGGTCGAGGCGCTCGGCCACGACGTCCCAGCCGGCCCGCAGCCCGATGGCCGGGTCGACCGGGTGGCGGAAGCTGTCGACGATGATCGACACGTTCCCCGGGTCGCCGGTGACCTCGTCGATCGCCACCGGCAGCCACAGCAGCCCGCCCAGCACGGCCGACGCGCCCGCCCAGCGCAGGACCCGCCGCCGCCCGACGGGGTCGGTGACCACCCGGGCCTGCCACGCCAGCGCCGCGACGACGAGGAGGCCGAGGCCGCCGACCAGCCCGACGTAGGAGATGTGGGTCTGGGCGCACAGCGACCCGGCGACGACGGCGATCGGCAGCAGCACGAGGTCGCCGCAGAGCACGCCCCAGACGCACACCAGGAGCAGCGCCCAGAACAGCACGGGCATGTAGGGGTTCCAGGGGTACACCAGCACGACCGTGCCGTAGGCGTGCATGAGCAGGGCCAGGCCGGCCGCGGCCACGACGGCGCCCACCGTCCCCCGGCGGCGCTGCACCGCCCAGATCGTGAGCGCGACGACCGCCACGTTGAGCACGACGAGCGACGCCTGCAGCGCCCAGGAGCTGGCGCCGAGCAGCCGGTAGACGGGCGCGAGGAGGTAGAACCCGAGCGGCCCGGGGTGGCTGCCCTGGGTGTCGAGGCCGAAGATGCGCCCGCCGAGCCCGACGAGCGGGGGGTGGGCGGTGCCCACGTCGCGGACCCGCATCTCGATCTGGGAGAGGTCGACGAGCGGGTACCAGCGGGGCGTCCGCACGGCGACGAGCGCGACGGCGAGCGGGAGGGCGACGGCCGCCGTGAGCCCGGCGACGACCAGCCGGCGGTGGCGGGCGGACGCCCCGGGCGCGGGTCGCGGCGGCGCGGCCGCCTCGTCCGCGCCGTCCGGCGGGCCGCCGGCCGCGGGCGGTTCCGGCTCGACCGTGCCGTCCGGGCCGCCCCGGGGCTCGGCGGTGGCTCGACCGCCCCCTCCGAGGTCGTCGGTGCCCGGCGCGCGGCTCACGGCAGTCGTTTGAGGACCTTCAGGATCCCGAGCTCGACGGGCGACTGGTGGTGGGAGCGGTGCTCGCCGCCGAGCGAGGACCGGTTGGCCAGGAACCAGTCGTAGGACTCGATGATCGCCGACGCGTTCGAGTGGGTCGGCGACCACCCCAGCTCGACCTGCGCCCGCGTCGTGTCGAACCACAGCGACTCCGAGTAGAGGAGCCAGTGGTAGGCGGCGAACGGGGCCAGGCCGAGCGCCGAGAGGGCCCGCATGCCGAGCTTCGCCGGCCCGACCGGCAGCGACCGGACCCGGGAGCCCGTGCCGGCGTGGTCGACGACCGCCTGCAAGGTCTCGCGCATGGTCCCGAACTCGGTGGCGCCGACGTTGTAGACGGCCGGCTTGTCCTGGTCGGCCGCCCGGAGCACGGCGTCGGCCAGGTCGTTGGCGTGGACGAACTGGTAGCGGTTGTCGCCGCGGCCGAGCACGTAGACCGGCGCCCCCTCGGCGATGAACTCGAACAGCACGGCGATGATGCCGAGCCGCCCGTGGCCGAGGATGGTGCGGGGGCGGACGATCGTCACGTCGAGGCCGCCGGCCACGGCGTCGTGGCAGAGGTGCTCGGCCTCGAGCTTGGCCCGGCCGTAGGCCTCGAGCGGGCGGCCCGGCGTGTCCTCGGTGACCGGGTTCGACTCCGGCACGCCGAAGATGGCGCTCGAGGACGTGTGCACCACCTTCGCGACCTTCCGCTCGCGGGCGGCGAGGAGCACGTTGGCCGTGCCGGTCACGTTGACCGACCAGAACAGGTCCCGGTCCTTGGCCAGCGGCACCTGGGCCACGTTGTTGAGGACGACGTCGACGCCCTCGCACGCGGCCCGCAGCGCGCCCAGGTCGCGGACGTCCCCGGCGACGTACTCGACCCGGGCCTCGGACCCGGCGGGCGCGGCCGGCCCCCGGGGGCCCGGCGGGTTCAGGTCGAAGATGCGGACGTCGTCGCCGCGGGCCAGCGCGAGGTCGGCGAGGATCGAGCCGAAGTAGCCGCTGCCCCCGGTGATCAGGACGGTGCGGGCCATCAGTCGTCGCCTCCGCTCGGCCGGGTCGGGATCGTCACAGCTGCTCCCCGTGCTCGAGGCACCAGCGGATGCTGGCGCGCATGCCCTCCTCGAGCGACACCGTCGGCTCGTAGCCGATCTCGTCGCGGGCCCGGCTCACGTCGCAGGCGATCGTGTGGTTGAGCTCGCCCAGCACGTGCAGCGCCTGGACGTACCGGCCCGTCCGCTGGAGGACCCGGTCGGCCTGCTCGGCGGCCCGGGCCGCCAGGCGGGGGAGCGGGATCCACGGCGGCCCCGAGGTGGGCAGCCCCTCGGCCTCCAGCGCCCGGCGGACGGTGGCGAGGATCTCGCGCAGCTCGTAGGGCCGCTCGTCCGCGATCCAGTAGGCGTTGCCGGGCGCCTTGTCGGCCACCTCGGCCCGCAGCAGCCCCTGGACCAGGTTGCCGGTGTAGGCCATCGAGCGGCGCTGGGTGCCGTCGCCCACGAGGGGGAAGCGGCCCCGGCGGATGGACCGGAAGAACTGCGACTGCCGGGCGGGCTGGAAGGGCCCGTAGAACCACGGGGCCCGGACGATCACCGTCGGCAGGTCGCCCCGCTCGTGGGCGCTCCGCACGATGAGCTCGGCCTCGTGCTTGGACCGGCCGTAGCCCAGCCACGGGTTGTACGGCGAGTCCTCGGTGAAGACGTGGTCGGGGGAGGGGTTGACGCCGAAGGGCGAGTTGGACGACACGTGCACCAGCCGGGCCGCCCCGGCGCGCCGGGCCCGGTCGACGACGTGCTGCGTGCCCCCCACGTTGACGTCGAAGAACTCGCGGGTGCCCCGCCGGGGGTGGATGACGGCGGCCGCGTGGAACACGGCCGCGCCCGGGCCGACGCCGTCGAACAGCCGGTCGGCGGTCGCCGGGTCGCGCACGTCGCCGACGACGACCTCGATCGACGGCGACAGCAGGGCCAGCGGCGCCGCCTGGTCGTCGGAGGGGACGAGGCAGCGGATCCGCTCCCGCTGGCCGACGAGGGCGCGCACCAGGTTCTGCCCGAGCCAGCCCGAGGCGCCGGTCACCACGACGGTGGGCGCGGGCGGTGAGGAGGGCACCGGGTCGGTCGTCGCTACGGGTTCGTTCTCCGTGGTCACGGGCACCTGTCCGGTCTCTGTCGAAGGATCGGGTGGGCGGCGCCGGGCGTCAGCGCCCCGCCGGGCTCGTCCCGGGCCGGCCGGCGTCACGCATCGGCGAGGAAGTGGTCGCAGTTGCGGGTGGCGATGGCCATGATCGCCGCCTGGGGGTTGACACCGGGGGCGTCGGGCAGCAGCGAGGCGTCGTTGACCCGGAGGTTCCGGAACCCCCACACCCGCCCGAAGCTGTCGGTGCCGGTGCGCCGGCGGTCCTCGCCCATGCGGAGGCTCGAGGTGAGGTGCACGGTCATGAGGTTGGCGCGGGCCCGGGTGACCTGGTCCCACCAGATCCCCAGCTCGTCCAGCCGCCGGACGACGTGCCCGCCGGTGACCGAGGGGTGGAGCTCGACCGCGCCGGCGGCGAGCAGCAGCTCGCCGAGGTGGACGAGGCCCCGGGCCAGCCGGCTGAGGTCGGCCTCCGAGAGCGAGTAGGTGACGATCGGCGAGCGCAGGCCGGGCAGGGCGACGACCCGGCCGCTGCCCTCGCTGCGGATGGCGGCGTAGTAGGTGGAGATGTTCTCCCAGTCGGCCATGGCCTCGTCGATGGGCTGGCCGGTGTCGGCGAGCGCCATGGCGACCTGGCCCCGGCGGCTGGCGGAGCCGCCGATGGCGATGAACGGCGAGAACTCCGTCACCCGGTGCATGGGGACGTCCCCGTGGTCGACGGGGTGGGGGAAGCGGGCCGCGACCTTGATGGTCGGGTGCATCTTCAGCCCGTTGCCCACGTTGTGGCGGATGCCGGACCGCTGGAGCAGGGCCGGCGTGTGCACCGCCCCGCAGCACACGAAGACGTGGTCGGCGTGGATCGTCAGCCGCTCGACGCCACCGCCGGGGTGGGTCCGCCGGCACCGGGCGGCGACGACGCGGTCACCCTGCCTGACCAGGGAGACCACCCGGCAGTCGGGGATGATGGTCGCCCCGGCGGCGCGGGCCCGGGGCAGCATCGTGCGCGACATCGTCTGCTTGGTGCCGCGGCCCGCCTCGTCGTAGCTGAACACCCGGGCGAACTCGACGTTGCGCCAGCCGAGCTTGGTGGCGCCGCGCTCGAGGACGGCGGACGACGGCGGCGGCGCGCCGGGCAGGCGGGCCACCGACAGCTGCGACTCGACCCGCTCGGCGTAGGCCTCGAGCACCTCGGGGGTGAACTCGTCGATGCCGTAGGTCGTGCGCCACTCCTGCGCCAGGTGCTCGGGCAGGCGGTGGTAGAGGCCGCTGTTGATCTCGGTGCTGCCGCCGACGCAGCGCCCCTCGGCGTAGGCGATCGGGGGGTTCCCCAGCGCGGCGCCCGCGCCCCGGTGCCGGTACTTGGCCACCATCTCGGCCAGCGAGAACGGCTCGTGCTCGTCGGGGTCGACCCAGGGGCCCTCCTCGACGACGGTGACCGTCCGCCCGGCCTCGGCGAGCGCGGCGGCGGTGACCGCCCCGCCGGCGCCGGAGCCGATGACCAGGACCTCGGTGGTCAGGTCGCCCATCAGGCCGCCTCCTCGGCGAGCATGTCGTGCTCGGCCATGATGACCAGGGACTTCATGGCCCGCACGTAGGAGCGGACCAGGCCGATGGGACCGTGCTCCCACCGGTCGAGGAGCTCCCGGAGGGCGGCCGGGTCGCCGGCCGGCAGCCGGCCGAGCGCGCGGAGCACGGCCGCCCAGGTGCCGAGGAGCACGGACTCGGCGGCGACGCCCAGGCGGAGGTGCTCGGGCCAGTCACGGAGCGCGCCGTCGACGAACGCCTCGACGGACGAGCGGATCGACTGGTCCGTCGTGGTGGTGAGGGCCCCCACGACCTCGCGCTCGAACCAGAGCATGACGCGGGAGCCTATGCGAGCGGCGGCGCGGGTGCGATCCGTCCGGGCTCAGCCGCCGGGGGTGTCGGGCGGGGCGGCGCCGTCGGGCGGGCCGGGCTCGTCCGGGACCGAGCGCGGCCACAGCCGTCGCGCCGTCGCGCGGGGGACGCGGCCCCGCCCGACCATGGCCCGCCAGACGCCGCGGTAGCCGGGGAGGAGCCCCGACACCACGAGCAGGTGGCCGACGACGAACACTGTCAGCGCGACCGTCGCGTACCGGTGGACGCGGACCATCGTGGCGAAGGTCGGTCCGCCCGACAGCGTCGTCAGGGCGACCCCCGAGCCGATGACCACCCCCAGGCTCACGACGAAGAGCACGTTGGCGATCCGCTGGCCCGGGTCGAAGAGGCCCTCGTGCCGGGCGAAGCGGCCGGTGAGGGCACCGACGGGCCAGCGCCGGAACCACCGCAGGTCGCCCCGGTCGACGCGCGCCGTCTCGCGCACGAAGGTCAGCGCCCCCCGCACGCCGAGGGTCATGGCCAGGCCGGCCAGGACGACGAGCGCCCAGCCGACGGAGCGGTGGATCTCCACGTCCGGCTCGTCGACCAGGCGGGAGATCACGCTCGGCCGGCCCTCGCGGCCGCTCCACAGCCACCAGCCGGTGGCGAGCAGCACGGCGACGCCGAGCGCGGTCGCGCCGTGCAGCGCCCGGGTGGCGAGGTTGTCGCGGACGACGGGGCGCCGTCCCCCCGTCCGCTCAGTAGTCGTAGCCGCCGGCGTCGGTGGCATCGGTCGTGCCGGTCCCCCCGCCGGCGCCGCCGCCGACGGTGACGGTGACCTCGTCGCGGGCGTCGGTCAGGCTGTGGTCGGCGTTGGCGATGACCGCCTCGATCGTGTGCTCGCCGGGGCCGAGGTCGCGCTCGACCGTGAACTCGGGCTCGTAGACGAGGTCGTAGTCGCCCTCGGCCGTCTCGCCGTCGTAGTAGAGGTGGACGTGGTGGAGGCCCGTGTCGGGCTCGCCGATGTCGACGCTCGGGTCGACCTCCACCTCGAAGGGTGTGTCGACCTCGGCGCCGTCGGTCGGCGTCTCGATGGTGATGCTCAGGTCGTCGCCGCCACCGCCGCCGCCCGAGGCCTCGGTGTCGTCGCCGTCGTCACCGCACGCGCCGGCCAGCAGGGCGAGCGCCGCCACGGCGACGACGGCCCGGGACCGGGCCCGATGGGCGGACGTCCTGCGGATGCGTCGTGTGTCTGCCATGCCCCCTCTACCGCGGCAGGCGCCCGCGCGGATCTCTCGACCCTTGCGCCCGGGTGCCGGTGGGGGTCTGCTCGGGGGGTGGGCCGAGATCCGATCGGGCCCCCCGAACGTACAGAGGGCATGTGGGACGTCTCCGACGAGGCGCTCTTCGCCGGCTTCGCGTCCGGCGACCCCGCCGCCGCGGCGGCGTTCGTGCGCCGCCTCGAGCGCAAGGTCTACGGCCTGGCGCTCGCCATCGTCGGCGACCCCGGCGACGCCCAGGACGTGGCCCAGGAGGCGTTCGTGCGGGCCTGGCGCTTCGCCGACAGCTTCGACGAGCGCCGGGGGTCGGTCGCGGCCTGGCTGCTCGGCATCACCCGCAACAGCGCGCTGGACTGCGTGCGGGGCCGGGGCCGCCGGGCGCTGCCGACGGCCGAGCTGCCGGCCGAGGCCGGCGCGGACCCCACCGACGTCGACGAGGTCGTGGGCCGGCACGACGACGCGTCGCGCGTCGTCGCCCTGATGCGGGAGCTGCCGGCCGGCCAACGGGAGGCGCTGGCGGCGGTCACCCTGCAGGGTCTGAGCACCCGGGAGGTCAGCGAGCTGACGGGGATCCCGCACGGGACGGTGAAGACGAGGGTGCGGCTCGCGCTGCGCCGGCTGCGGGACGGGCTGGAGGACCGAGTGCCATGACGACCGAGCCGACGCTCCCGACCACGTGCGAAGAGGTGCGCGAGCTGGCCCCCGACATCGCGCTCGGGCTGCTCACCGGCGAGGTGCGTGCCGCGGCGCTGGCCCACCTCGAGCGGTGCGGCGCCTGCCGGGCCGATGTGGCCGGGCTGGCGAGCGCGGCCGACGAGGTCCTGCTGCTCGCGCCCGAGGCCACCCCGCCGCCGGGGTTCGCCGACCGGGTGCTCGGCCGCATCGCCGAGCTGGGCGGCACCGAGGTCGCGGCGCCGGCGCCCGCGGGCGCAGGGCGCGGCGCGGGCGGGACGGCGTCGCGGTGGCGTCGGGCGCGGCCGCTCCTGGCCGCCGCGGCGGTGCTCGTCGTGCTGGCCGGCGTCCTCGGCCTCGCGCTGGCCCGGTCCCGCGACGACGCCCCGGCCACGCCGGTGGCGACCGCCGAGATGCAGACCGGCCGCGGGCGGACCGTGGGCGAGGTGGCGGTGTCGGGCGCGGGGCCGGCGACGGTCGAGGTCCAGGTGCCGGAGTGGGACGCGCTCGTCGACCGCTGGGGCACCGGGCCGTCGGGCGACTACCACGTCGCCATCGAGCTGCACGACGGAACCCGGCTGTTGCGCCCGGTCCCCGACGCCGGGGGCGGGGACGCCTGGACGTTCACCGTCGAGGCTCCGGCCGAGGCCGTGGCGACGGTGTCGGTGGTCGACGGCGCGGGGCGCGTGTGGTGCTCGGGCCGGCTCCTCCCGGTCTGAGCACCCGCCGCCGGGCTACAGCGGCGGCCAGCGGCGGCGCTCCCGGCGGCGGCGCCGGTCGGGGTCGCCGAGGGCCCACGCCCGCCGCCAGGCGGGGGCGTCGGGGCCGGACAGCGGCGGCGTCGTCCCCGCGTGGGCGCGCCGCCGGGCCGACCACCAGTCGGTCGTCACCTCGTCGGCGAGCTGGGCGACCGCCTGCTCGATCCGGGCGGCGAACCGCCGGCTGTCGGTGCCCTCCTCGGGCACGAGCGGTGCCCCGAAGGTGACCCGGGTCGTCGCCGGCCGGGGGAGCTTCTGGCCCTTGCGCAGGATGCGGCCGGTGCCGTCGATGTGCACCGGTACGACCGGCACGCCGCAGCGCAGCGCCAGGTAGGCGGCGCCGCCCCGGAAGGGCTGCCCCCAGCCGTCGGGGCTGCGCCCGCCCTCGGGGAAGATGAGCATCGACCAGCCCTCCTCGATGAGGGCGGCGGCCCGGTCGGCGGACCGGCGGGCCACCTTGGTGCGCTCGATGGGGACGGCGCCGAGGGCCAGCGCCGAGAGCGCGCTCGTCGCCCGGGTGCGGAAGAAGTAGTCGGCGGCCGCGCCGACGAAGAGCCGGTGCCGCCACGGCTCGGGGATGCTCGTGATCAGCAGCGGGGTGTCGAGGTGGCTGTGGTGGTTGGCGGCGAAGATCACCGGCCCGCCGTCGGCCGCCAGCCGGTCGAGCCGGTCGAGGCCCCGGCGGTCGGGCCGGGCGAGCACGGCGACGGCCGGGCGGGCCACGGCCTCGACGACGGCCGCCCGCACGACCCGGGCCAGCGGCCGCCGCGCCCAGTCGGTGTCGTAGTCGGCGCCGGCCCTCGGGGGGCGCGGCAGCGGCTCGACGCCGCGGGGCGTCGTCGGGGCCGACCAGGGGAAGGGCAGCCGGGGGAGGCGGGCCAGCCGCTCGGTGGGACGTGCCATCGGCCTACTTCACGTCCGCCATGACGAGGGGCGGGTTGTGCAGGTGGGTGATGGTGGCGTCCCGGCCGACCACGTCCTCGGCCATCTCCAGCGCGTCCTGCAGGGTCGAGGCCGGCGTGAACCCGAGGCGGCGGACCGCCCGCCGGTCGCCCCCGACGACGATGACCTTGCCGGCGTGCGCCAGGCCGTGGCAGCCCCAGTACCACATGTAGAAGGGGTGGACGCCGTGGTAGGCGTAGCTGGTCCGGTAGAGGTGCCGGTACCACTCGTCCTCGGCGAACTGCTTCTCGTAGCGGGCCTCGATCTCGACCGGGTCGGTCGTCTCGGCGAGGACCTGCTCGAAGAAGTCGATGTAGCTGGGGTGGTGGACCGGGTGGAACTCCCAGGTCGTCGGGTGGCTCATGATCACCACCCCGCCCTCGCGCACCAGCGGCCGCCCCCGGTACATGTTGAAGAAGTAGCCCAGCCCCAGGCACATCACCAGGATCGGGTTCATGATCGAGTTGACGTTGTAGGGGCAGATGTAGGGCAGGCCCATCGTCAGGATGTCGGTCTGGCCCTCGACCTCGACGAGCTGCTGGCGGTACACGTTCTCGGTCGTGATCTCGTGGACCGCCTCGACCTCGCCGGCCTGCACCGAGGTCAGCCCGTAGGGCGCCCGCCACGAGTGGAAGATGCGGCGCCGGGCCGGCAGGGGCAGCCGGTCGAGGCCGGCCTTCATGGCGAGGAAGGCCGCCCGGTCCCGGGCCGTCCACTCCCACTCGCGCTTCTGCAGCACCGACAGCGGCCCGGTGGCGCCGAACGTGTCGTTGTTCAGCGTCGTCTCGATCTGGAAGATCTTCACGCCGGCGTCGCGGATGACCTTGCCCATGCGCCAGTTCGAGCTGTGCAGCTCGGACGAGTGGCGGTCCATGAAGCTCGTCGAGTGGCGCATGGTCCGCACGTTGTGGTGGTGGCGCAGGCTGCGGTAGCTGGCCAGGCCGGTGGCGGTCGACTTGTGGCCGCCGTCCATCGACACGAGGTTGATGTTCACGTAGACGAGCAGGTCGCTCTCCGCGGCCCGCTTGTTGATCTCGACCTCCTCGCCGTGGGGCGTGGTGCCCAGGAAGGCGAGGTTGTCGGGGTCCTCGGCGTCGTGGTTGTAGAGCAGGCCGTGGGGCGCGAACGCGTCGTAGACCCGGTCGCCGACGGCGTGGCGCAGCTCGGCCTCGGTCATCCGCCGGTGCAGCGCCAGGGCGGCGATGATGTGGACGTCGTCGACGCCGGCCTCGGCCGCGAGGTCGAGGACCGCCTCGATGACCCGCTGGCGCACGTCCGGCCGGCGCATCGGCGGCAGCGGCAGCGAGACGTCGTCGAAGGCGATGGTCAGCTTCATGCCGGGGCGGAGCAGCGCCCGCAGGGGCGGGCTGTCGCCGACCGGGTTCTCCAGGGCGTGGCGGATGGCCCCCTCGGGGTCCTCCAGCGGCTCGAGGGGCTCGGCGGGGTAGACCACCCGGCTGCGGTCGGGCGGCAGCTTCTCGAGCCGGAAGCCCTCGCCGTGGTGGAACAGGATCGGCGGGGTCGACCGGTCGACGTCGAGGACGAAACCGGGGCGGGGCATCTAGCGGGCTCCTCCGGGCGGGTTCTCTCCGGGTCGGCGTCGGCGGCGGGCGCTCGGGCGGGCCGACGCCACGGCGGTCGTGGTGGTCATGGGCGCCTCCGGCGGTCGGCGCGCAGGTCGAACGCGATCTTCACGGCGCCCCGGGCGCCGGCGTTGGCCGCGTGGTCGATCGCGTCCTCGAAGCGGGCGAGCGGGTAGGTCGCCGACACGAGCCGGCCGAGGTCGAGGTCGCGGACCAGCTCGATGGCGGTGGCGAAGTCGTGGGTGCGGTCGTCGTGCTGGTCGTAGGCGTAGACGCCGCGCAGGGCGACCTCGCGCTGCCACACCGGGGTGAGGTCGATGGTCGTCACCCCGGGCATGCCCACCATGTGGACGGTGCCGCCGGGGGCGGCGACGCGGACGGCCTGGGCGAGCGACCGCTCGGAGCCGACGCAGTCGACGACCGCCGGGAAGCCGCCCGTGAGCTGCCCGTTGTCGAGCACGAACGACGAGGTCGCCGAGCGGATCACCCGCTCGAGCTCGCCCGGCTCGCAGACGACGTCGGCACCCAGCTCCTTGGCCCAGCGCCGCTGCTCGGGGTGCTTGGCCGTGGCCACGAGGGTCGTCGGCCGGGCGAGGGCGCGCAGCGCGGCGATGGTCAGCAGCCCGAGCGCCCCGGCGCCCACGACCGCCACCTCGGCCGCCTCGACCTGGCGGGCGGCGTGGACCGCGCAGGCGGTGGGCTCGACGAGCACGGCCTGCTCGTCGGTGATGTCGTCGGGGACCTCGACGACCTGGGCCGGGTGGACGACCATCTCCTGGGCCCAGCCGCCGCCGGTGGACTCGCAGTAGCCGCACTGCAGCCCGGGCTCGAGATCGCCGAAGGCGACCCGCTCGCACAGGTTGATGCGACCGGCCCGGCACATGGCGCACGGCGGGCTGATGCCCCGGGTGGCGCAGTGCAGCACGGGGACGACGACGACCCGGCGACCGTCCTCGAGGTCGCCCACGATCTCGTGGCCGGGCGTGAACGGGAACGAGACGATCGGCTCGAACCAGCGGGACGACCGGCCGTCGACGGTGGCGAGGTCGCTGCCGCAGATGCCCGACAGCCGTGGCCGCAGCCGCAGCCAGTCCGGGCCCGGCAGCTCGGGCGGGTCGACGTCGCGGAGCGACAGCGGCCCGTAGCGGGCGCCGCGGCCGGGGCGGAGCTGGCCCGCCACCATGGCCGCCGCGAACCGGGCCGGCCGGCGGGAGAACACGAGGGCCTTCATCGCCAGCCTCCCCGGGGTCCGCTGGCCAGGGCCGGCCGGTCGCGGTCACGGCCGTCGCGACCCCGGCGGTCGCCGCCGCCCCAGACGTCGGCGGTCAGCAGCCGGGTGAGCCAGCTCGGCCGCCCGCCGGCGCCCCACGGCGGGCCGATGGGCAGCAGGGGCTCGGGGACGCCGGGTGCCTTGTCGAAGTGCTCGACCAGCCAGCCCCGCTTGCGGGCGAGGGCGGACAGGCGGGTCTCGGGGTTGACCGCCACCGGGAAGCCGACCGCCTCGAGCATCGGCAGGTCGGAGGTCGAGTCCGCGTAGGCCACCCCCTCGGCCAGGTCGAAGCCGTGGGCCTCGGCGTACTCGGCGAGGAGGGTCGCCCGGGCCTCGCCGGTGGGCGGCACGTCGGTGAGCTCGCCCCGGTAGGTCCCGTCGGGGCGGGTGTCGAGCCGGGCGCAGACCACGTCGTCGAACAGGGGCCGCAGCGGGGCGATGGCGAAGTCCAGGGCGCCGGTGATGAGCAGCGTGCGGTGGCCGAGCCGGCGGTGCTCGCGCACCCGGCGGATGGCCGCCGGGAACGCCTTGGCCAGCAGCAGGTGGCTGAACATCTCCCGGGCGTCGGCCTCGAGCTGCTCGACGGGCGCCTTGTCGTAGCGGCGGTAGAAGTGGCGTAGGAAGTCGCTGCGGTCGCGGCGGTCGAGGGCGAGCAGGCTCGGCGCCTCGGCCAGCGTGCGGACGACGTGGCGCAGGCGGTCCTCGCGGGGGAGGCGCCGGGTGGCCAGCCACGAGTAGGCGGCCACGACGTTCGAGGCGATGAGCGTGTTCTCCAGGTCGAAGGCCGCGAAGTGGCGGTCGGGGGAGAGGACCTGGCGGCGCAGGCGGGTGGCGCGGCTCTCGACCGTGCGGCCCCCCGGCGTGGTGCGCACCCGGGCGTGCTCGACCACCGACGGCAGGTGGATGTCGTGGACGTAGGTCGGCCAGTCGACGACCCGGGGGTCGAAGCAGAACCGGTCGCGGTCGGCCGGGTCGAGGCGCTCGTGGCGGGCGAGCAGGTTGTCGACGCCGTAGATGGCCTCGCACTCGGCGTACGCCCCGTAGAGCTCGACGTAGCCGAGGGCGCGCTCCGCCTCCTCGCGCCGCTCCTCCAGCCGGGCGGACCACTCGGCCTGCCGGCCCCGCAGGGGCAGGGACTGCAGCAGGGCCTCGGCCCGGGCGAGCGTCGAGCGGGCCCGCTCGAGCTGGCGCTGCACCCGCCCCCGCCCGGGGAACGACCAGTCGGGCACGACGATCGGCTGGCCGTCGCTGTCGTAGAGCGGGTGCTCGGTGAACCACTCGCGCACGAGGTCGACGAGCTGCCGGTAGCGCAGCGGGTTGACCGAGCCCGAGGCGACCTGGGTGACGGCCGGCTCGGCCGGCGGCCCCTCGGCGGCCACGGCGATGATGGCCGCCACCACCAGGTCGACGGGGATGACGTCGACGGTGCCCTCGGGGACGCCGGGGAACTCCTTCAGCAGGCCCCGGGCGTAGCTGATGATGATCGGCTCGGCCATGCGGAAGCCCCGGATCCAGCCCGGCCGGGGCTCGGCCCAGGCCGACTCGATGATCGAGGGCCGAACGATCGACACGGGGATGTCGCCCCGCTGCTCCAGCAGCGCCCGCTCGCCGAGGGCCTTCGTGTAGGCGTAGGCGTCGGGCCAGCCGAGCGAGGCGGCCCGGGCCCGCCCTGCCTCGACCATGCGCTCCCGGACCCAGGCCTCCCGGCGCTGCTCGGTCTTGGCGGCCAGCGCCGGCGTGCCGGCGGCGCCGAGCTCGCGCCGGGCCTCGGCCCGGAAGCGGGCGAGGGCCTCGGGGCGCCGGCTCTCGGCTTCGGCGTCGCGGCGGGCCCGCCGGGCGGCCTCGACCTCGGCCCGCCAGTCGACGTCGACGTAGAACGGGCTGTCGGCGACGTGCTCCTCGGGGGCCGCACCCCGCCGGTGGCCGGCGACGTAGCAGGTCGACACCGCGACCAGGTGCGGGGTGGCCCCGAGCTCGCGCAGGGTCTGCGCGATGCGGGAGGGGCCGAGGAGGTTGACCTCGACGGCGGTGTCGAGCGGCGAGTCGAACGCGACGGTGGCCGCCGAGTGGACGACGACGTCGCAGCCGGCCAGCACCGCCCGGCCGGCCTCGTCGAGGCCGAGCCCGTCGGTGCCCACGTCGCCGGAGATCACCTGCACCCGCCGCTCGACCATCTCGTCGAAGGCCTCGGCGCCCAGCTCGGCGCGCAGGCGGTCGAAGGCGTCGTTGCGGAAGATCTCCCGCCGGGCCCGCTGGGCCGCGCTGGAGCGCTTGCCGGGGCGGACGAGCAGCACGAGCTCGGTGCCGGGCACCGAGCGGAGCAGCCGCTCGATGAGCGCGGTGCCGAGGAAGCCGGTGCCGCCGGTGATGGCGATGCGCCTGCCGTCGAGGGCCTCCGGTATCACGCCCCCGTGTCTACCATTTGGTAGATGGCGAGCGCGAAGGCGCCGGCGAGGCACCACGGCAACGGCACCGCGGCGCGCATCCTCGACGCCGCCATCGCCGCCTTCGGCACCCGCGGCTACGGCGCCACGTCGCTCGACGACCTGGCCCGCGAGCTGGGCATCCGCAAGCAGACGATCCTCTACTGGTACCCGTCGAAGGAGGCGCTGCTCGACGCCGCCATCGACCGCACCGCGGCCGAGGTCGGCGGGCGCCTCGAGCGGGCCGTCGCCTTCGCCGACCCCGGCTTCGACCGGGTCGAGGCGGTCGTGCGGGCGATGTTCCGCCTGGCCGCCCGCCACCCGGCGATGATCGGCTTCCTGCGGGAGGTGACCCGGCTCGGCCCGCCGGCGTCGTCCCGGCTGCTCGCCGCCCTGACGCCGCTCATCGACCGGGCCGCCGGGTTCCTCGGCGCGGAGATGGACGCCGGGCGCATGCGCCGGCGCGACCCCCGCCTGCTGCTGCTCGCCGCCTACTCGATGGTGACCGGGTTGGCGACCGAGGTCGAGGTGCTCCGGGCCTTCGGCGAGGAGCCGACGCTGGCGTCGCTGGTGCGCCGCCGGGACGAGCTCGTCGACCTGCTGCGGGACGCGCTCGTCCCGGCCTGATCCCGGGCCCGGCGCCGGCTCACCCGGTGACGAGCCGGGAGTTGAGGATGTACTCGATGCTCTCCACCGTCGAGAAGCAGGTCAGCCGGGTGCCGTTGATGGTCACCGACGACGACACCATGCCGGCGGCGACGGCCCGCGCGGGCTCGACCGGCCGGTAGACGGGCCCGCCGCTGTCGCCGGGCAGGCTCGGGTGGTCGATGCACGAGTAGTAGAACGACTTGCCGGCAGCGTCGCAGCAGATCCACTGGTTGGCCCGGACGACGCGTCCGCAGTTGCCCGAGTCGCTGGTGACGCCCTGGAAGCAGAGCTCCAGCCCGTTGCCGATCTGGGCGTTGAGGTACTTGCCGGTGACGGTCCGGTGGCTGCGCCCGCCGACACCGGCCCGGATCTCGGGTCGGTGCGGCCAGCCGCGGGCGGACAGCGAGATCAGCGCCGCGTCGGCCTGGACCCAGACGTGGGGCTGGTAGCCGTTGGCCCGGATGACGTCGACGATGGCGGGACCGATGACGACGCCGTCGTTCACCCGCCCGCAGTGGCCGGCGGTGCTGCCGAAGTAGCCGAACGCGTTGGCCCACACGTAGCCGGTCGTGCAGCCGTTCCACCGGGTGCCGACGAGGATGCGGGTGCTCAGGCCCGCCGCGTAGGGCGGGAACGTGTTGCGGTCGGCCTGCGGGGCGATGTCGATGTCGACCTCCGGAACGACCTCGACCGCCTCGGCGAGGTCGCTGGCCGGCTCCTCGCCGGGCGGGGGTGGGGGCGGCGTGGTCGTCGGCGGCACCCGCGGGTCCCGCGGGCCGGGCGTCCCCCAGGGGGTGCCGACCCGGGGGGCGCGGCCCCGCTCGCGGTTCTGCCGCCGGGCGCCCCGCCGGGCGGCCTCCCGGGCCTCGCTCGTGGTCGCCGAGACGTCGGCGGCCTCGGTGCGGACGACGACCGCGTTGGCGGCCACGTCGACCTCGACGGTGAAGTCGCCCTCGTCGGGGTCGAGGGAGAGCGCGATCTCGTCCTGGGCGGCGAGCAGGTCGTCGTAGCCGTGGGTCACGGCGTCGGTCACCACCCGGGGGTGGTGACCGGTCAGGCCGGCGACCGTGGCCCGGTCCGCCTCGGTGGCGTCGACGACCGCCACGTGCAGCACGTCGTCGTGCCGCCGGTCCTCGATCCAGTAGCCGCCGTAGCGGTCGCCGAAGGCGTCCTGGAGGGCGGGGACGACCACCGTGAGGTCGAGCTCGGTGGCGATGTCGGTCGGGCCGGGGGGCTGGCCGGTGCGGTGCGGGACGGCGGGCCGGGACGGCGGCCGGGCGGCGGGGTCCGCCGCGGACGGGTGGGGCGCGAGCCCGGCGAGGATCGCCGCGAGGGTGGCGGCCAGGGGGAGTGACCGGCGCATCGTTGGCCTCCGGGGCTGAGCGAGTGGGGAGGGCCCGCCGGGCGAGACGTTACCCGGATCACACGCTCAGCGCGCTGATGCTCACGCTGTGCAGAGAACCAGCAGCGGACAGTGCCACAGCCAGCACGGTGTGCGTTGTCAGTCGTCGCGCGGCGCGGGGCCTGCCGGCACCCGCCTCGGGCCGCCGCCGCTCAGCGCTTCGTCGAGAACCGGCTGCGCCGCTGGTGGCGCTCGATGGCGAGGTCGACGAGCTCGTCGATCAGCTCCCCGTAGGTGAGGCCGGACGCCTCCCACACCCGGGGGTACATCGACACCGGTGTGAACCCCGGGATGGTGTTGACCTCGTTGACGAGGAGCCCCCGGCCGCCCTCCTCGTAGAAGAAGTCGACCCGGGCCATGCCCTCGCACCGCAGCGCCAGGAAGGCCTCGACCGCCAGGGCGCGGGCCTCCTCGGCCACCTTCTCGTCGAGGGGCGCCGGGACGAGCAGCTGGCAGGTGCCGTCGACGTACTTGTCGTCGTAGTCGTAGAACTCGTGGCTCGAGACGATCTCGCCCGGCACCGAGGTGCGGGGGCGGCCGTTGCCCAGCACGCCGACCTCGATCTCCCGGGCCTCGACCCCCTGCTCGACGAGCAGCCACTCGTCGTACTGCGCGGCGAGGGCCAGCGCGCCCGCCAGCTCGTCGGGCCCGCGCACCTTGGACACCCCGACCGACGAGCCCAGGTTGGCCGGCTTGGTGAAGACCGGGTAGGTCAGGCCGGCGGCGGCCACGGCCTCGGCGGCGCCCTCCAGCTCGGTGTCGCGCAGCACGACGTGCGGCACCTGCGGCAGGCCCCGGGCGCCGAGCACCTCCTTGGCCTTGGCCTTGTCCATGGCCAGCGCGGAGGCCAGGACGCCCGAGCCGACGTAGGGCACGCCCGCCACCTCGAACAGCCCCTGGACGGTGCCGTCCTCGCCGTGGGTGCCGTGCAGCAGCGGCAGGACGACGACCGGCATGTCGCCGGCCGGCGAGACGACCTGGAACGGATCGACCGTCGTGCCCGTCGCCTCGAGCTGGGGCGGCAGCGCGTCCTGCCCGTCCTCCAGCGCCGCCACCGCCTCGTCGGCCACGACCCAGGTGCCGTCGCGGGTGATGCCCACCGGCACGATCTCGTAGCGCTCGACGTCGGCCGCCCGCAGGACGTGCGCCGCGCTGGTGCACGACACCTCGTGCTCGGCCGACCGCCCACCGAACAGGACCACGAGGCGGACGCGATCGCTGCTGACCATGGGCTGCGAGCGTACCGGCCGGGCCCACCCCGGCGGGGTCGTGTCGGGCGGGGTCCGCGGAGGTGCGAAGATCGTCCGTCGTGGAGATGCGCACCAGCGAGATCGCCGCGGCGACCGGGGGTCGCCTCGACGGCCCCGACGTCGTCGTGGCCGGGGCGGCCATCGACTCCCGCCGCGTCGAGGGGGGCGAGCTGTTCGTGCCGATCGTGGCCGCCCGGGACGGCCACGACTTCATCGGCGACGCGGTCGCCGCGGGCGCCGCCGCCTACCTGACCGCCCGGCCGGCGGCGGCGGTGCGGGCCACCGGGGTCGACCCCGCCGTGCCGGCCGTCGAGGTGGCCGACACCCGCGCCGCCCTGGCGGCCGTCGGCCGCCTGGCGCGCGACCGGCTCGACGAGGCGGTCGACGGGCGCGTCGTGGGGGTCACGGGGTCGGTCGGCAAGACCAGCGTCAAGGACCTGCTGGCCGCCGTGCTGGCGGTGCGGTGGCCGACCGCGGCCGCCACCGGGTCGTTCAACAACGAGCTCGGCGTGCCGCTCACGCTGGCCGGCGCGCCGGACGGCACCCGGGCGCTGGTCGTCGAGATGGGTGCCCGCGCCGTCGGCGACGTCGCCGCGCTGTGCGCCGTGGCCCGGCCGGCGGTCGGCGTCGTGACCCGGGTCGCGGCCGTCCACACCGCGACGTTCGGCACCCTCGAGGAGGTGGCCCGGGCCAAGGGCGAGCTGGTCGAGGCGCTGCCCCCGGACGGCACGGCCGTGCTCAACGCCGCCGACCCCCGGGTCGCGGCCATGGCCGAGCGCACGGCGGCCCGGGTGCTCACCTTCGCCGACGGCGGCGACGTGCAGGCCGAGGACGTCCGGCTCGACGCCGAGCTGCGACCGTCGTTCGCGCTCGTCACGCCCTGGGGGAAGGCGGAGGTGCAGCTCGCCGTGCGGGGCGCGCACATGGTCGACAACGCGCTGGCCGCGGCCGCCGCGGCGCTGGCCTGCGGGGTGGCGGTCGACGAGGTGGCCGCCGGCCTCGACCGGGCCGGCCTGTCCCGCTGGCGCATGGAGCTGGAGACGCTGCCCTCGGGCGCCCGGCTCCTCAACGACGCCTACAACGCCAACCCGACCTCGATGGCGGCCGCGCTGCGGGCGCTCGCCGCGCTCGACGCGACGCGCCGCATCGCGGTCCTCGGCGTCATGGCCGAGATCGGCCCGTCGAGCGACGAGGAGCACCGGGCCGTCGGTGAGCTGGCCCGGGAGCTGGGCATCGAGGTGGTCGCCGTCGGCGTGCCCGCCTACGGGGGCCGCCTCGTGGCCGACGTGGCCGAGGCGGCCGAGGTGCTCGGCCCGCTGGGCCCGGGCGACGCCGTGCTGCTCAAGGGCAGCCGGGTCGCCGGCCTGGAGCGGCTCGTCGAGCTGGTCGCCTGACCGGGCCGGCCGCGTCGCCGGGCCGCCGCGCCCGGCGGGTCAGGAGACGCCGCTGCGCACCCAGGTCTCGACCGCCGAGGCCACCAGCTGGACGGCGATGGCGGCCACGAGCAGGCCCATGACCCGGGACAGCAGGTGGATGCCGTTGGCCCGCAGCACCCGGCCGAGCAGGGGCGCGCACCGCATCGACAGGTAGACGACCACCAGCACCGCCACGAGGGCCAGCACGACCGACAGGGCGCCGCCAAGGTCGTCGGCCTGCCGCACGTAGAGCATCGTCGCCGCGATGGCGCCCGGGCCGGCGAGCAGGGGCGTGCCGAGCGGGACCAGCGCGACGCTCGTCGCGTCCCGGGGGCCCTCGTCCTCCCCGGCCTCGCCGTCGGGGCGCAGCAGCTCGAGGGCGATGAGGAGGAGCAGCAGGCCCCCTGCCACCTGGAGCGACTCGAGCGAGATGCCGAGCAGCTGCAGGACCCGCTGGCCGAAGAGGGCGAAGGTGGCGATCACGCCGCCGGCGACCAGGCTGGCGAGCAGGGCCGCCCGGCGCTGCTGGGCCGGCGGCTGGTCGCGCGTCAGCGACAGGAAGACGGGCACGTTGCCGACCGGGTCCATGACGACCAGGACGGTGACGAAGGCGGTGGCGAACAGGGTGGCGTCGAGCGTGATCTCGGGCATGCGCGCGTCGGGGTGGGGGAGAGGGGAACGGTTGCCGGGCCGGTCGCGCCGGGGCGCGCCCGTCGGGGCCGCCGGCGGCGTCCGGCCACGGACCTCAACGCGCCGCCCCGGGCCCGCATTCCCGGTCCCCGGGGGCCGCCCCGGCCCGGTTGGCTAGCGTCGGGTGCCGTGGACTTCCGACGCACGACCGTCGCCGCGCTGGCGGCCGACGTGGCCGCCCGCCGGGTGTCGGCCCGGGAGCTGACCGCGGCCGCCATCGACCTCGTCGACCGCCTCGACCCCGAGCTCAACGCCTTCGTCGCCGTCGACGCCGACGCCGCGCTGGCCGAGGCGGCGGCGATCGACGAGCGCATCGCCGCCGGCCAGGAGGTCGGGCCGCTCGCCGGCATCCCGCTGGCGGTGAAGGACCTCGAGGACGCGTGCGGCTTCGTGACCTCGCACGGGTCCGCGGCGTTCGCGTCCGGCCAGCCGGCGACCGACGACTCGCCGCTCGTCGCCCGCCTGCGGGCCGCGGGCTGCGTGGTCGTCGGCAAGACCAACACGCCCGAGCTGGGCTGGAAGGCCGACACCGAGAACCCGGTGTTCGGCGCCACCCGGAACCCGTGGGACACCGAGCGGTCGCCGGGCGGCTCGTCGGGCGGCTCGGCCGCCGCCGTCGCCGGCGGCCTCGTGCCACTGGCCACCGGCTCGGACGGCGGCGGGTCGATCCGCATCCCGTCCGCGGTCACCGGCCTCACCGGCTTCAAGCCCTCTCTCGGCCGGGTCCCCTCCGGCGGGGCGGCGCCGCCGGACTGGCCCCTGCTGTCGACCAAGGGCCCGATGGCTCGCACCGCCCGCGACCTCGCCCTCGTGCTCGACGCCGTCATCGGGCCGGAGCCGACCGACCTCGCCTCGCTGCCGCTGCCCGAGGCCTCGTGGTCGCGCAGCCTCGAGGACCTCCACCCGCCCCGGGCGGTCGTGTGGTCGCCGACGCTCGGCTACGCCCCGGTCGACGCCGAGGTCCGGGCCGTCTGCGAGGCCGCGGTCCGCCGCCTCGAGGAGGCCGGCACCGCCGTCGAGGTCGTCGACCGGGTCTTCGACGAGGACCCGGTGCTCGACTGGCTGCGCCTCTCGCTCGTCTACTGCCTGCGCATCCTCGAGCCCTTCCACGGCACCGAGGTCTGGGACCGGCTCGACCCGGGCCTGGCGGGCATGCTCGAGTGGGCGCGGACCAGCGTCTCGGCCGTCGATCTCGTCCGGGCGATCGACGCCTGCCACGCCCTGAACCTCGCGCTGGTCGACGTGTTCCACCGGGCGCCTGTGCTGCTCACGCCGACCGTGGCCGGCCAGGCGCCCCGGGTGGGGGCGCAGGCGCAGGGCACGATCGACGGGGTGCCCGACCCCAACTGGGTCCGGCTGACCTACCCGTTCAACATGACCCGGTCGCCGGCGGGCACCGTGTGCGCCGGGTTCACCTCCGACGGCCTGCCGGTGGGGCTGCAGGTCGTCGGCCCCCAGCACGCGGACGTCGCCGTCCTGCGGACGTTGGCCCTGCTGGAGGACATCCTCGACCTCGACCCCGTGGCGCCGTTCGGACTCGGCTGAGCGGCTTGCTAGAGTGCTCTGCCCCGGGCGTATAGCTCAGTTGGCTAGAGCGCACGCTTCACACGCGTGAGGCCACAGGTTCGAGTCCTGTTACGCCCACCACGCGCGACGGAGGGCAGGCCCGCAGGCCTGCCCTCCGTCGCGTGCCGTGCCGGGGCGTCTCAGCTGATGAAGCCGACGTCGACGTAGACCTCGGTCGAGGCGATGTTCGGGATGACGTCCCAGCTGGTGATCTCGGCGGCGGTCGAGCCGCCGGCCGGCACGAAGTTCAGGTACCCGGTGCTGCCGCCGATGATGTTGCCGCTGGCGTCCCGGTAGATCGCGTAGCCGTAGGGGTTCGAGATCTGCTGGTCGAACGTCGAGCGGACCGTGAACGTCGTCGTGACGTCGTAGTCGCCCGTCGTCGTCGTGACGCCCTCGGCCTCGATCACGCCCTCCTCGGGGATGTCGGACAGGCTCCAGTTCTGGGGCTCGCTGACGTTGACCTGCACGTCTGCGACCTCGGCGGTGAGGTTCTCACCGAAGAACTCGTCGCCGATGCCCATCTTCTGGCCCGGCCGCAGCATGTAGATCGTGTGCGACGCGGTGGCGAGCGCCGTGCCGTTGGCGTCGTAGGCGGAGACGCTGACCTGGATGTCGGTCACGGTCTCGTCGCCCGTGTTCTCGACGATGAAGCCGTAGGAGGCGCTCAGCTCGTCGCGGTCGAAGCCGCCCATGAAGTTGGACCACCCGACCTCGACGACCTCGACGGTGCCGCTGTCGCTCGGCGGATCGTCGTCCTCGGTGGGCTCGGGCGACCCCGTCGGGTCGGGCGCCTCCTCGGTGGTCGACGGCCGGGGGTCGGGCCGGTCCGTCCGCTCGTCGTCGCCGTCGTCGCCGCTCGTCAGGACGATGATCAGCCCGACGATCGCCACGGCCACGACGACGCCGATGGCGACGTACAGGGGCGTGCGGTTCTGGGCGCCGGGCGGCGGGCCGGCGGGGGGCACGCCGGTGTACGGGCTCGGCGTCCCGCCTTGGGGGAACCCGCCCGGCGGGGCGTAGCCGCCGGAGGGCGGGGCGAGCGGCGGGCCGATCGGGGCGCCACCGGGCGAGCCCTGGGGCGGGGGAAGGGCCGAGGCGTCGGCGGGGGCCTCCTCGCCCGGCATCTCCGGGCGCGGCGGCGGGTACCACTTGTCGTCGGAGGCCTGCCACCAGTCGGGGCCCAAGGGTGTGTCGCTCATCAGTGTGTCCTCGTGAGGGTCGTCCGCCGGGTAGCGCAGATCGCTGGCGTGGTCCGGCGGGAGAGGTGCGTCCTGCCGGCCGGGGCGGAGACTCTAGGTGATGCGGGGCGGCGCGGGTCGTCACCCGCGCCGGCGCGCGGCGGCGCGGGCGGGCGCGGAGGGCGGCGGGCGGTCCCGGCCGCGGTCGGGCGCTCCCGGCCGGGAGCGCCTCAGGCCAGGGTCTCCTCGAGGCGCTTCATGGCCTCCTCCTCGCTGATGTCGAGGGCGAAGGCCAGCTCGGAGACCAGCACCTGCCGGGCCTTGACGAACATCGACTTCTCGCCGGCGGAGAGGCCCTTGTCGGCCTCGCGCAGCGCCAGGTTCCGCACCACCTCGGCCACCTGGTAGATGTCGCCGGACTTCAGCTTCTCCTGGTGGTTCTTGAACCGGCGCGACCAGTTGGTGGGCTCGCGCACGTCCTTCTTGGCCAGGACCTCGAAGACGTCCTCGACGTCCTCGACGCTGATCGGGTAGCGCATCCCGATCTCCTCCGCCTTGTCGACGGGGACCTTGAGGACGAGGTCGCCGTGGGTCATGCGGAGGACGAAGAACTCCTTGGGCTCACCGTCGGGCGGCATCGGACGCACCTCGGTCGCCTCGATGATGGCCGCACCGTGGTGGGGGTAGACGACCCGGTCCTTGACCCGGAATGTCACGCGCAGCTCCTCCAACACGTCCCTGGGGGTTCGTACAGGATGCCACCCCGGCCGGGCTCTTCCACACTCGTCCGGCCGCCCCGCCCGGCCCGCACCCGCACGGCGCGCCGCGGGGCGGCGGAGCTGGTCCGGCGCCCGGCCCCACCCCTACAGTCGCTGCACGCACGGTGCGAGAACCGGGAGGATCGGCGTGATCGAGTGGTCCGAGGAGCAGCAGATGGTGCGCGCCGCCGTGCGCGACTTCATCGAGAAGGAGCTGGTGCCGCACCACCGCGAGCTCGAGCACGGCGACCTGCCGCCCTACGACATCATCCGGAAGCTCGTCCGGACCTTCGGCATGGACACGATGGCCCGGGAGCGCTTCGAGCGGACCATCGCCCGGGAGAAGGCGCTCGCGGCCGGCGAGCGGGTCGACGAGCCCGACGAGCGCGAGCGCGACCCGCAGGCGGCGGCCGACGCCGCGGCGTTCCAGCTCATCCCGATCATCGAGCTGTGCCGGTGGAGCCCCGGCCTCGTGACCGCCATGGGCGTGTCGATGGGCCTGACGGCCAGCGCCATCCTCTCCCGGGGCACGATCGCCCAGAAGGAGCGGTGGGCGCTGCCGCTCCTCACCTTCGAGAAGGTCGGCGCCTGGGCGATCACCGAGCCCGGGTCGGGCTCCGACGCCTTCGGCTCCATGCGCTCCACCGCCCGGCGCGACGGCGACGAGTACGTCCTCAACGGCTCGAAGACGTTCATCACCAACGGCCCCTACGCCGACACCATCGTCTTCATCTGCAAGCTCGACGAGGGCAACCCGCCCGAGGAGCGCAAGATCCTCAGCTTCGTCCTCGACAAGGGGATGCCGGGCCTCGAGCAGTCGAAGCCGCTGAAGAAGATGGGGCTGCACAGCTCGCCGACCGGCGAGCTGTTCCTGACCGACGTCCGGGTCGGGCGCGACCGCCTGATCGGCGAGACCGAGGACCAGGAGGGCGGCGGCCGCTCGGCGGCCAAGGCCACGTTCCTCCAGGAGCGGTCGGGCGTGGCGGCGATGGCCCTCGGGATCATCTCCCAGTGCCTCGACCTGTCCGTCGCCTACGCCAAGGAGCGGGTGCAGTTCGGCAAGCCGATCGGCGAGTTCCAGCTCATCCAGGAGAAGCTCGCCCGCATGGCGGTAGCCCGGCTGAACGTCGAGAACCTCGTGTTCCGCGTGATCGAGGCCTCCGCGACCGGTCGGGGCTTCACGCTGGCCGAGGCCTCGGCCATGAAGCTCTACGCCGCCCGGGCCGCCGTCGAGGTGGCCATGGAGGCGGTGCAGCTGTTCGGCGGCAACGGCTACATGAGCGAGTTCCAGGTCGAGCAGCTGGCCCGCGACGCCAAGGTGCTGCAGATCTACGCCGGCACCGACGAGATCCAGATCACCCACATCGCCCGGGACCTGCTGAAGGACTGACCCCGGGCCGCGTGGCCACGACCAGGAGGCCCCCGATGTCCGACCGCGTGACCGTCACCATCACCGACGGCGTCGCCGACGTGCGGCTCAACCGGCCCGACAAGCTCAACGCCCTCGACGGCGAGATGTTCACGGCGCTGGCGGACGCCGGGGCGCGCCTGGCCGCCGACAGGTCCGTCCGCGCCGTCGTCCTCTCCGGCGAGGGCCGGGCCTTCTCGGCCGGCCTCGACTTCGCCGGCTTCCAGGCCATGGCCCGGGCGGGCGAGGGCGGCGCCGGCGGCGACGCCGCGGGGGACGACGGCATCGGCGCCATCGCCCGCACCGACGGGCGCATCACCCACCTGGGCCAGCAGGTGGCGCACTGCTGGTCGGAGGTGCCGGTGCCCGTCGTCGCCGCGATCCACGGCCACTGCCTGGGCGGTGGGCTGCAGATCGCCATGGGCGCGGACCTGCGCATCGTCCACCCCGAGGCGAAGCTCGCCGTGCTCGAGATCCGCTGGGGGCTGACGCCCGACATGACCGGCACCGCGACGCTGCCCCGGCTCGTCGGCCTCGACGTGGCCAAGGAGCTGACCTGGACCGGCCGCACGGTCACCGGCGAGGAGGCCGTCCGCATCGGCCTCGCCACCCGGCTCAGCACCACGCCCCGGGAGGACGCCCTGGCGCTGGCGGCCGAGATCGCCGCCAAGAACCCCCACGCCATCCGGGGGGCCAAGCGGCTGCTCGACCTGTCGGGCACCCGTCCGCTGGCGGAGCAGTACGCCGACGAGCGCTCGACGATCTTCTCGCTGATCGGCACGCCCAACCAGGTCGAGGCCGTCGCCGCCTACTTCGAGAAGCGGGAGCCCACCTTCGCCGACCCCGACTGAGCGGCCGCCGGCGGGGCGCCGTCACGGCCGCTCGAGGACGACGACGGGGTGGCGGTAGGGCCGCCGCCGGGGCCGGTCCGGCCCGGGCAGGGCCCGGAGCCGGGCGACGGCGGGCTCGACCAGCTCTCGCCACCGCTCGTCGGGCAGGTCCCACAGGTGGGAGAACAGCCGCTGCTCGATGGCGTCGGCCAGCCCGTTCGGCGTCACGTCGAGCGCCACCGTGACGGCGCCCTCGTGGAGGGCGCGGAACCCCAGCTCGACGCCGATCGGGCCGGCCGCCGCGGCCCGCTCCCGGTGACCGGGCCGGAGGACGTCGACGAGGGCGTCGAAGCTCGGCGCCAGGTCGTCGTCGACGGGCAGGGGGAGCCCGGCCACCGACACGACCCGGCCGCCGGGCCGCAGGGCGCGCCACGCCTCCGCCAGGCAGGCGCGAGCGTCGCCGACGTGGTGGAGCACCCACACGTACGTCACCGCGTCCAGCACGCCGTCGGGGACCGGCAGCGCGACCGCGTCCGCCACCACCACCCGCCCGGGCAGGCGCGCCGCGGCGCGGGCGAGCATCTCGACGGAGAGGTCGCAGGCCACGAGGGACACGTCGGGTCGTGCCAGGCCGGCGGTGACGATGCCGGTCCCGGCGCCGACGTCGAGCAGCCGCCCCGGCGGCAGCCAGGGCCGGACGGCGTCGGCCAGCGCGACCGCCCGTGCGGCCCCGCCCCGGACGTCCTCGTAGCGGTCGGCGATGCGCGCGTACGAGGTCGAGACGTGCTCCTCCACCGAGCCATCGTCGCAGGCGGGGCCCGCGATGTCACCCGGCGCGGCGGGCCGGCGACCGGCCGCGATCCCTGACGTCGCGCCGTCCTGCGTCGTCGAGGGGACGAGCGGCCGCCGCCCCGGCGGCCCCGAGCACCCGAGGAGACGACAGACGTGGGAACGCTCCGGATCGGACTGTGCCTCCTCACCGCGGCGGCGGTGGGGTTCGTGGCCGTCGCCGACCTCGTCCGGGCGCGCTTCGTGCTCGCCAACGCGGCCGCGGTGGGCGTCCCCGAGCGGTGGCTCGTGCCGCTCGGCGTGACCAAGGGCCTCGGCGCGGTCGGCGTCCTCGCCGGCCTGGCCGGCGCCACCACCCTCGGCGCCCTCGCCGCGGGCGGGCTCGTCGCCTTCTTCGTCGGCGCGGTGGCCACCCACCTGCGGGCCCGCGACCTGGCCCTGCAGTTCCCGCTGGCCTACCTGGCGCTCTCCGCGGCGACGCTCGCCGCCCTCGCCACCGCGTGACCGCGCTCAGTACCCGATCGCGGCGCCGTCCAGGGCCCGGGGGTCGGCCGCGCCGGCCAGCACCTCGCCGGCCACCTCGACCACCTGGGCGTGGCCGAAGCGGTGGTCGACCGCCTCGGGGCTGCGCTCGACGGCGTGGCCGCGCGCCGCGAGGCCCTCGTCCCACCCCTCGGGGGCGTGGGCCTCGATGGCCAGCGCGGTGGGGCCCTCGCCGGTCCACAGGTCGAAGCCGCCCATCGGCGGCCGGGGGCCGCCGCGGGTGTGGATCCAGCGGCCGGCCCGCAGGGCCCGGCCCGGCGACTGGTCGTGGCGCAGCAGCCGGGCGAGGAGCTGCAGCACGACCTGGGGCTGGACGTCGCCGCCCATGGTGCCGACCAGGCCCCGCAGGCTGCCGTCCGCCCGACGCACCAGCGCGGGCGCCAGCGTGTGGGGCGGCCGGCGTCCGGGGGCGAAGAGCGCGGGGTGGCCGTCCTCCAGGTGGAAGCCCAGCCCCCGGTTGTGGAGGACGACCCCGGTCGCCGGCTCGACGATCCGGCTGCCCCAGGCCGAGGCGTTCGACTGGATGAGCACGACGCCGCACCGCTCGGCGTCGATCGCGCCCAGCACGGTCGTGTCGCCCGGGGCGAGGGGGAGGGGCGACGTCCCCCGGCGGTCCGGGTCGACGAGCGCCCGCCGGGCGGCGAGGCGCTCGGGGTCGAGCAGCCGCTGGCCGTCGGCCGCCTCGTGCAGGACGTCCTCGCGGTCGGCGGCGACGACCCGGGCGGCCTCGGCGAGCAGGTGCGCCCAGCGCGGGTCGTCGGGGTCGTCGGGCAGGTCGAGCTCGGCGGCGACCGCCGCGCCGGCCGCGACGAGGTAGCCCTGCGACGGCGGGGGCGGCACGTGGACGGTGTGCCCCCACGCCTCGACCTGCAGCGGCTCGACCCACTCGGCCTGCGGCGCGGCGAGGTCCTCGCGGCTGAAGAGCCCCCGCCCGAGCCGCACGAGGCCCTCGCCGAAGGCGCCGAGGTAGAACCCGGCCCGCCCCTCGGCGGCGATGGCCTGGAGGGCCCGGGCGACGCCGGGCCGGCGGACGAGCGCGCCGGGCCACAGGCGCCCGCCGGCGGCCATGGCCGGGCCCAGGTAGTCGTCGGCGCCCTTCGCCTCGAGGATCAGCGGTGCCGAGGCGGCGAGGAGCGTCGTCGCCGGGAACCCGGTGGCGGCGTAGGTGATGGCCGCCTCGAGGACCTGGGGCAGCGGCAGGCGGCCGTAGCGCCGGTGCAGCTCGATCCAACCGTCGACGCAGCCGGGCACGGTCACCGCCCGGATGTCGCCGAACGGCGGCAGCCGCTCGAGGCCCTCCAGCCGGGCGGTCAGGGCGTCGGCCCCCGACCCGGCCCGCCCCGCGGCGCACAGGGCGGCCACCGGCTCGCCGGGGCGGTGGACGAGGGCGAAGAGGTCGCCGCCCAGGCCACACTGGTGCTGCAGCGTGACCGCGAGGACGGCGGCCGCGGCGACCGCCGCGTCGGCGGCCGTGCCCCCGGCCCGCAGCGCCGCCACCCCGGCCGACGACGCCAGGTGGTCGGCGGACGCGACCAGGCCCGACGGCGCGCGCACCGTGCCTGCCCCTGCCTCGCCCACGGTCATGGCCGGCGAGCGTAGGCCACGGCCGGCGGCGTCGGGGGTCGCCGTCACCCGTCCACCAGCGCCCCCGTGGCCTGCCAGGCGGCCTCGACCGCGTCCAGCCGGTCGGTGGCGCTGCGTCGCAGCCGCCGGGCCGTCCCGGTGACGAGGACGTTGCACAGCGCCAGCGTGCCGACGTGGCTGTCGAAGACGCCCGCGCTCTCGGCCGACACGACGAAGGTCACCTGGGCCCGCTCGGCCAGCGGCGACAGGAGGCTGTCGGTGACGGCGACGACCGCCACGCCGGCGTCGGCCGCCCGGGCCGCGTGCTCGACGACCCAGCGCTCGTAGCGGCGCATGTCGATGGCGACCAGCGCGGCGCCGGCGCCGCAGGTGGCCAGTCGCCGGGCCACGGCGACGTCCGATCCGCGGAGCTGCTCGACGCCGTCGCGCAGCAGCGCCAGCCCGCTCGCCAGCATGGCGCCCACGCCGGCCTCGGCCTCGCCCGCCATGACCAGGACCCGGGGCCGGGTGGCCAGCAGGTCGACCGCGGCCTCGAACGACGCGGTGTCGACGGCCGCCAGCGTCCGCTGCACGTTGTCGACCTCGACCTGCAGCGAGGCGGCGACGACGTCGGGGCCGGTGTCGGCCCGGATGCGCTCGACCGCCGGGCGGAGCTGCTGGCCGATGGCCCGCTGGACCGCCGCCTGCAGGCTGCTGAACCCCGGGAAGCCGAGCCGGGTGGCGAACCGCACGACCGACGCGCCCGACGTGCCGGCCAGCTCGGCGACCCGGGCGACCGTGCCGAAGGCGACGGCCTCGGGGGAGCGGAGCACGACCTCGGCGACCCGGCGCTCGGCCGGCGGGAGGTGGTTCCGCTGGCGCTCGACGAGCTCCTCGACGCTCGCCTCCTCGGACATGGACGAGATGATACGTTCGGCCCGTCAGGTGAAACGTCTGTTCCGGACCCGGAGGGTGGCCCGGGCCGGCACCGAGCGAGGACGGTGGCATGACGACGACCTTCCGCTCCGTCAACCCCGCCCGGCCCGACGACGTGGTCGGCGAGTTCCCCGCGCACACGGCGGACGACGTCGACGCCGCGGTCGTCCGCGCCGCCGAGGCGCAGCGGGCCTGGGCCCGGGTCCCCGTGCCCACCCGCGCCGAGGTCGTGGCCGCGGCCGGCGCCGTGCTCGCCGAGCGCAAGCAGGAGCTGGCCGACCTCGTCGCCCGCGAGGCCGGCAAGGTGCTCGTCGAGGCCGGCGGCGACGTGCAGGAGGCCATCGACATGGCGGCGTTCGTCGCCGGGCAGGGGCGGGCGGCGATGGGGGAGACCGTCCCCTCCGAGCTGGGCGACAAGCTGTGCTGGACGACCCGCCAGCCGGTCGGCGTCGTCGGGTTGATCACGCCGTGGAACTTCCCGGTCGCCATCCCGTCCTGGAAGGTCTTCCCGGCCCTGCTGGCCGGCAACGGCATCGTCATCAAGCCCAGCGAGCACGCGCCGGCCTGCTGCGAGGCCTTCGTCGCGGCCTGCGCGGAGGCCGGGCTCCCCGAGGGCCTCGTCCAGGTCGTGCACGGGGCGGCCGAGCCGGCCGCCGCCCTCGCCGTGCACCCCGGCGTCGGCGCGGTCAGCTTCACCGGCTCGGTGGCCACCGGTCGCAAGGTGGCCGCGGCCGCCATGGAGTCGGGGCCCCGCGTCCTGTCGCTCGAGCTCGGCGGCAAGAACGCCATGGTCGTGCGGCCCGACGCCGACCTCGACCTCGCGCTGGACGGCGCCATCTTCGGGGCCTTCGGCACCTCGGGGCAGCGGTGCACCTCCACCTCCCGGCTGATCGTCCACCCGGACGTCGCCGAGGAGCTGGTCGGCCGCATCGTCGAGCGGGCGGAGGCGTTGCGCCTGGGCGACCCCCGCGACCCGACCGTCGACGTCGGGCCGGTCATCACCGCCGCCGCGGCCGAGCGCATCGCCGGCATGGTCGAGGCCGCCGTCGCCGAGGGCGCCACCGTCGCCACCGGCGGCAAGCCGGTCACCGTGGCGGGGTGCGAGGGCGGCGCGTTCTTCGCCCCGACGGTGCTCACCGGCGTGCGGCCCGACCACCGCATCGCCCGCGAGGAGGTGTTCGGCCCCGTGCTCGCGGTCATGGAGGTGGCCGACCTCGACGAGGCCATCGACGTGGTCAACGGCGTCGAGTACGGGCTGTCGGCCGCCGTCTACACCCGGGACATCTCCACCGCGCTCCGGGCGGTCGAGCGCATCGACACCGGGATCGTCTACGTCAACGCCCCGACGATCGGCGCCGAGATCCCGCTGCCGTTCGGCGGCACCAAGCACACCGGCAACGGCTTCCGCGAGGCCGGCACCCGGGGCATCGAGCAGTTCAGCCAGATCAAGACCGTCTACGTGGACTACTCGGGCCGCCTCCAGAAGGCCCAGATCGACACCCACCCCATCGACACCGGCGCCGGCGCCGCCCCCGGCCCGCGCGAGGAGGACGCATGACGACGCTCACCGACGCCCCCGGGGCCGCACCGGCCGGCCCGGCGACGGCCGCCTGGCTGGCGCGGGACCGCGCCGCGCTGGCCGGGGTCCTGCCCCGCTACTACGACGTCGTCGCCGAGCGGGGCGAGGGCTGCTGGATCGTCGACGTCGACGGCCGGCGCTACCTCGACCTCGGGGCCGGCATCGCCGTGAACACGACCGGCCACGGCCACCCCCGGGTCGTGGAGGCCATCGTCGACCAGGCCCGCACCCTGGTGCACACCTCGGTCGTCGTGCACCACACCCGCAACGTCGAGCTGGCCGAGCGGATCGGCGCCCTGTGCCCGTTCCTCGACGAGCCCCAGGTGTTCTTCTGCAACTCGGGGGCCGAGGCCGTCGACGGCGCGCTGAAGCTGGCCCGGCGGGTGACCGGGCGGCCGGGCGTCGTCGCGTTCCGCCGCGCCTTCCACGGCCGCACGCTGGCCGCCACGTCGCTCACCACCGCGAAGGGCCACTACCGGGCCGGCTACGACCCGCTCCTGCCCTCGGTCCACCACGCCCCCTACTGCATCCCCCACGAGCACCCGACGCCCGAGGCCGCCGTCGAGGCCGCCCTCGCCGCGCTGGACGACCTGTTCGCGCTGCAGGCACCGCCGTCCGGCATCGGGGCGGTGATCGTGGAGCCCGTGCTGGGCGAGGGCGGCTACGTCCCCCCGCCGACCGACTGGCTGGCCGGCCTGCGGGCCCGCTGCGACGAGCACGGCATCCTCCTCGTCTTCGACGAGGTGCAGTGCGGCGTCGGGCGGACCGGCCGCCCGTTCGCGGCCGAGACCTACGGCGTCCGCCCCGACGTGCTGCTCTTCGCCAAGGGCATCGCCTCGGGCCTGCCGCTGGGCGGCATCGTCGCGCCCCGGTCGCTGATGGACCGCTGGCCGGAGGGCGCCCACGGGTCGACCTTCGGGGGCAACCCGGTCGCCTGCGCGGCGGCCCTCGCCACCCTCGACGTCCTGGAGGAGACCGACGGCTACCGCCGGGTCGCCGAGCTGGGCGAGCGGGTGCTCGAGCGGCTGCGGCGCGACCTGGGGCGCCACCCGGCCGTGCGCGACGTGCGGGGCCTCGGGCTCATGATCGGCGTCGAGCTGGCCGATGCCGAGGTGACCCGGCGGGTGTGCGCCACCTGCCTCGAGGACGGCGTCATCGTGCTGTCGTGCGGGCCCGCGGGGAACGTCCTGCGCCTGGCCCCGCCGCTCACGATCACCGACGACGAGATCGAGCACGGCCTCGACGTGCTCACCGCCGCGATCGCGGCCGCCTAGGGTCGGCCGGTCGGGCCGGGCCTCGGGCTCCGGCCGCGCGGGTCAGAAGGCGAGCAGCTCCCGCAGCGCCGGCTCGACCCGGCCCTCGGCCGACCAGGTCTCCTCGAGCGTCGGCGCGAAGGGGATCGGGGTGTCCAGGCCGCCGACCCGGGTCACCGGCGCGTCCAGCCACATGAAGGCCTCGTGCCCGATGACCGACGCGACCTCGGCGCCGAAGCCACCGGTCAGCGGCGCCTCGTGGACGACGAGCGCCCGCGAGGTGCGCTTCACCGACGCGACGACGGTCTCCCGGTCCCACGGCTGCAGCGAGCGGAGGTCGATGACCTCGACGTCGCCGACCCCCTCGGCGGCCAGCCGGTCGGCCGCCGCGGTCGCCCAGGCCACCCCGGCCCCGTAGGTCACGACGGTGGCGTCCCGGCCGGGGCGGACGACCCGGGCCCGGCCGATGGGCTCGACGTGGTGGCCGGCCGGCACCGGCCCCCGGGTGCTCCGGTAGAGGCGCTTGTGCTCGAGCACGAGGACGGGGTTGCCGTCGTCGAGGGCGGCCAGCAGCAGGCCCTTGGCGTCGGCCGGCGTCGCCGGGGCGACGACCTTCAGGCCCGGCACGTGGCAGAACCAGGACTCGACGTTCTGGGAGTGGAACGGCCCCGCGCCGAGGCCGCCGCCGACCGGCAGCCGGACGACCAGCGGGACCGCCGCGCCCCAGCGGTAGCGGGTGGTGGCCACGTTGTTGACCAGCTGGTTGAACCCGCAGGTGACGAAGTCGCCGAACTGCATCTCGACGACCGGGCGGAAGCCGTCGAGGGCCAGGCCGAGCGCGGCGCCGATGGCCCCCGACTCGATGATCGGCGTGTTGCGGACCCGCGCCCGGCCGAACTCGTCGACCAGCCCCTGGGTGGCCTTGAAGACGCCGCCGTACTCGGCGATGTCCTGCCCGAGCAGCACGACCCGGTCGTCGGCGGCCAGCGCCGTGCGCAGCGCGTCCCGGACGGCGTCGACGTAGCGCATCTCGGTCGTCGCCCCGGCTCCGGCCGTCGCGGCGTCGCCGGCCCGGGCCGGCGCCCGCCGCAGCGGCGCCGGCGGGGCGTGGACCCGGGCCCGCTCGGCCTCGGGCGTCGAGCGGGGCAGCTGGTCGGCCAGCGCCGCGGCGAGGGCCCGCTCGACCCGGTCGCGCAGCTCGGCCTGCACGGCCTCCCGCTCGGCGGGGCCCACGACGCCCGCCGCGTCCAGCCGCTCCTCGAACCGGGCGATCGGGTCGCGGGCGACCCAGGCGGCCAGCTGCTCGGCGGGCACGTAGTCGGTGCCCGACGCCTCCTCGTGCCCCCGCATGCGGAACGTCTTGCACTCGATCAGCGCCGGGCCACCGCCGGCCCGGGCCCGCTCGGCGTGGCGGGCGACCGCCTCCCGCACCGCGAGCACGTCGTTGCCGTCGACCACCTCGCCGGGCATGCCGTAGCCCACGGCCCGGTCGGCGAGGTCGGTGCACGCGTACTGCTCGGAGACCGGGGTCGAGAGGCCCCAGTGGTTGTTCTCCACGACGAAGAGGACGCCCAGCTTCCAGACCGCGGCCAGGTTCATGGCCTCGTGGACGTCGCCCTCGCTGGTGGCGCCGTCGCCCACCAGCACGGCGGCCACCCGCGGCTCGCCCCGCAGCGCGGCGGCGAGGGCCAGCCCGTCGGCCACCGGGGCCATGGCGCCGAGGTGGCTGATCATCCCGACGATGCGGTGCTGCGGCAGGCCGACGTGGAAGGTGCGGTCGCGCCCGCCGCTGATCCCGCCGGCCCGGCCGAGCAGCTGGCGGAACAGCAGCTCGAGGTCGACGCCCCGGGTCGTCCACACGCCGAGGTTCCGGTGCGCGGGCAGCACCCAGTCGTCGTCGTGCAGCGCCGCCACCAGGCCGACGGACACGGCCTCCTGGCCGATCCCGGAGAACCACTTGCTGAGCTGCCCCTGGCGCAGGAGCTTCAGCATGCGCTCCTCGATGAGCCGGGGGAGGACGAGGGCGCGGTAGAGCCGGGCGGCCTCGGCGTCGGCGAGGTCGAGGGAGCGGCGGCCGGTGGCGATCACGGCTCGACCCACTGGCCGCGCTCGACCAGCACCGACTTCAGCACGTCCGTCCGGTCGGTCATGATCCCGTCGACGCCCATGTCGAGCAGGCGGTGCATCTCGTCGGGGTCGTCGATCGTCCACACGTGGACCTGCAGCCCCCGCTGGTGGGCGGCGGCGAGGAAGCGGTCGGTCACGAGCGGCACCGGTCCCCGCTTCGTCGGCACCTGCACGCACGCGGCGCTGAAGCTCCCGGCCGGCAGGCCCCGGGACGCCGCGACCAGCCGGGCGACCTGGCGGGGGCCCATCGACGTGCAGATGCGGGGGCCGAGGCGGGCCCGGATGCGGGCCAGACGGCGGTCGGAGAACGAGCCGATGCACACCCGGTCGACGGTGCCGGTGCGCTCGATCAGCTCGACCAGCGGGTCGACCGCGGCGTCGTGCTTGGGGTCGATGTTGACCCGCACGTCGGGCCAGGCGGTGAGCAGGTCCTCGAGCAGGGGGATCTCGTCGCGCCCCCGCACCCGGGCGGCGCGCACCTCGGCCCAGGGCAGATCGCCGATGAGCCCCGTCCGGTCGGTCAGCCGGTCGAGGCGGTCGTCGTGGAACGCGACGAGGACGCCGTCCGCGGTGGCGTGGGCGTCGGTCTCCAGGTACCGGTAGCCCTGCCGCACCGCCGCCTCGAAGGCGGCCATCGTGTTCTCCCCCGGACCGTCGGGGGAGTGCGCGCCCTGGTGGGCGAAGGCGAGCGGGCCGGGCCAGTCGAGGAACGGGTACGACGACACGCCGGGGACCGTAGTGCCCGCCGCGGTCGGTGGGGCGACCCGGCGGCCGTGCGGCGCCGGGTTCAGACGATCCTCGTCTGGTGGCCCTTCCAGTACTCGTCCTTGAGCAGGCGCTTGTAGAGCTTGCCGGTGGGGTGGCGGGGCAGCTCGGCCCGGAAGTCGATCGACCGCGGGCACTTCACGTCGGCCAGGTGCTCGCGGCAGTAGGCGATGAGCTCGCGCTCGAGCTCGGGCCCCGCCTCGTCCATGGACACCGGCTGGACGACGGCCTTGACCTCCTCGCCGAACTCCTCGTGGGGGATGCCGAAGACCGCCACGTCCATCACCTTGGGGTGGAGGGCGAGGACGTTCTCCGCCTCCTGCGGGTACACGTTCACGCCCCCGGTGATGATCATGTACGCCTTGCGGTCGGTCAGGTAGAGGAACCCGTCCTCGTCGACGTAGCCGACGTCGCCGAGCGTGGTCCACCCCCGGCCCTTGGGGTCGCGGCTGGCCGCCGTCTTCTCGGGGTCGTTGTGGTACGAGAACTCGGCGTCGCTGGCGAAGTAGACGGTGCCCGGCTCGCCCGGGGGCAGCTCGTTGCCCTCGTCGTCGAGGATGTGGACCTCGCCGAGCAGCGGCTTGCCGACGGTGCCCTTGTGGGCCAGCCAGTCCTCGCTGTTGCAGTAGACGAAGCCGTTGCCCTCGGTGCCGGCGTAGTACTCGTGCAGCACCGGCCCCCACCACTCGATCATCTGCTCCTTGGCCGGGACCGGGCAGGGCGCGGCGGCGTGGACGGCCACCTCCATCGACGAGACGTCGTAGCGCTTCCGCACCTCCTCCGGCAGCTTGAGCATGCGGATGAACATCGTGGGGACCCACTGGCTGTGGGTGACCCGGTGGCGCTCGATGAGGGCCAGCGCCTGCTCGGGGTCGAAGCGCTCCATGACGACGACCGTGGCGCCGACGCGCTGGAACGCCATGCAGAACCGCAGCGGGGCGGCGTGGTAGAGCGGCGCGGGGGACAGGTAGACGCTCTCCGGCTTGGCCCCGAACAGCGCCGTCACGAGGAAGTAGATGGAGTCCCCGGTGCCGAGCGGGGCGTCCGGCAGCGGCAGCTTGACGCCCTTGGGGCGGCCGGTCGTGCCGGAGGAGTACAGCATGTCCCGGCCCTCGACCCGGTCCTCGTCCAGCGGGGTCGGGGGCTGGGCGGCCAGCGCCTCCTCCCAGGGCTCGTAGCCCTCGACGGTGCCGTCGAGCATGTAGAGGGCGACCCCGTCGGGGAGGCGGCCGACCAGCTCCGCGGCCTGGTCGGCCTTGTAGGCCGAGGTGATGAAGACCCGGGCGCCGCAGTCCTCGACGATGTACTCCATCTCCTCGGTCGTGAGCCGGGAGCTCATCGCCGTGTAGTAGAGGCCGGCGTAGTGCGCGCCCCACGCGAGGGCGAGGAAGTGCGGGTGGTTCTCGAGGCAGAAGGCGACGTGGTCGCCGGGCTGCAGGCCGAGCGACCGCAGCACGCGCGAGACCCGGTTGGCCTCGGCGTCGAGCTCGGCGTAGGTGACGACCTGGCCCGAGCCACCCATCACGATCGCCGGCTTGTCGGGCGTGGTCTGCGCATGCGCACCGGGGAACATGCCCGGAAACCTAGCGGTGACCAGGGCCGTGCGTGCCAAACGCCACAGGGTCGCCCGGCCACCCGCCGTCACCGGTGGCGGCCCCGGTAGCGTGGCCGCAGTGGACATCACCGACCGGTTCGCCGAGCTCGTGCGCGGCCCGGAGGAGCACTGCCGACTGGACCTGGGGGCCTTCCTCATCGCCGCGCACGCCCGGGGCGACCTCGACCTCGACGCCGAGCTCGCCCGCCTGGACGAGCTCGCGGCCGGGTGCGCCGCGCCGACCCTCGACGCGGTGACGGCCCACCTCTTCGGCGACCTCGGGTTCGCCGGCGACGTCGAGGACTACGGCAACCCCCGCAACTCGCTGCTCGACGTCGTGCTCGACCGGCGCCGGGGCATCCCCATCACGCTGTCGGTCGTGCTGATCGAGGTCGCCCGGCGCGCCGGGGTCGAGCTGCTCGGCGTGGGCATGCCCGGGCACTTCCTCGTCCGCGCCGCGGACGACGAGGACCTGTTCATCGACCCGTTCCACCAGAGCGTGCTCGACCGCGAGGGCTGCGAGAAGCTCTTCGCGGTGCTGCACGGCCCCCGGGCCCGCTTCGAGCCGCGGTACCTGGAGCCGGTCGGGCCGCGGGCGATCATCGCCCGCATGCTCACCAACCTGCAGCGCTCGTTCGTCAGCGTCGGCGACCGGGCCGGGGCGCTGTGGGCCCAGTGCCTGCGGGTGCTCGTGCCCGGGGCCACGGTGCGCGACCGCCGCCAGCTCGCCGCCCTGCTGGCGGCGAACGGCCGGTTCGACGCCGCCGCCGTCGAGCTCGAGGCGCTGGCCGAGCCCGGGCCTGACGGCGCCCGCGACCGCCTGGCGGCCCGGGCGATGCGCGCCCGGCTGAACTGACCGCCGGCACCCCGGGGGCCCGTCCCGGCCCGCCGTTTCGGCGCTTGACCGATCGGTCAAGTACCGTGACCAGCCATGGCGCTGACCGACACCGTGCGTTCCGACACCCGCTCCGACGACGAGCGGCGAGTGCTCGAGCTGTGCGAGCGCCTGCTCGACGAGCGGCCGCCCCGCACGACGGACCCGGTCGACTTCCTCGGCCACCAGTTCGACCTGGGGCTGGCCTGGGTCCACTTCCCCGAGGGGCACGGCGGCCTCGGCCTCTCCCCGGGGCTGCAGAAGCTCGTCAACGAGACGCTGGCCAGGGCCGGGGCGCCGCGCGCCGGCGCGCTCAACCCGATCGGCCACGGCATGGCGGCGCCGACCATCGTCACCCACGGCTCGGAGGAGCAGAAGCGCCGCTACCTCCGCCCGCTCTTCACCAACGAGGAGATCTGGTGCCAGCTGTTCTCCGAGCCGGGCGCCGGCTCGGACGTGGCCAGCCTCGCCACCCGGGCGGTGCGCGACGGCGACGAGTGGGTGGTCAACGGGCAGAAGGTGTGGACCACCCTGGCGCACGTCGCCCGCTGGGGGCTGCTCGTCGCCCGCACCGACCCCGACGTGCCCAAGCACAAGGGCCTGACCTACTTCGTCGTCGACATGCACGCGCCCGGCGTCGAGGTGCGGCCGCTGTACCAGATCACCGGCGAGGCCGAGTTCAACGAGGTCTACTTCACCGACGTGCGGATCCCCGACGCCGAGCGACTGGGCGAGGTCGGCGAGGGCTGGCGGGTGTCGCTGACCACGCTGATGAACGAGCGCGTCGCGATCGGCGGGCAGATCCCGCCCCGGGGCAGCGGCTTCATCGGCGAGCTGATGAAGGTCTACGAGGCGACCAAGCCCCACGACGGCGCCACCCGCGACCGGGTGGTGCAGCTGTGGATCCGTGCCGAGGTGCTGCGCCTGACCAACATCCGGGCGAGCCACAACCGGGCGAAGGGCACGCCGGGGCCCGAGGGGTCGATCGGCAAGCTGGCGATGGCCGAGCTGCACAAGGAGATCACCGAGTGCGCCGTCGACCTGCTGGGCCCCGAGGGGACGCTGTACCCGACGGGCTACCCGATGGCCCGCCCCCGCACGACCGCGCAGTGGAGCAACCCGCACCAGGCGTTCCTGCGCTCCCGGGCCAACTCGATCGAGGGCGGCACGACCGAGATCATGAAGAACATCCTCGGCGAGCGGGTGCTCGGCCTGCCGGGCGACGTCCGGGTCGACAAGGACCTGCCCTGGAGCCAGGTGCCCCGGTCCTGACCCGCACCTGGGCGCCGGGCGGCGGGGCGGGCCCTCCGCCGCGGGCCGGCGCTGTCGACGCCCGGAGGTCGGTGCGCGATCGTGATGCACGCCCCGGCGTCCGGCCCGGCGCGCACCCGGCGCCCGGCGACCGCGGGGCGACCCGCCATGCGCCGCACGAAGATCGTCGCCACCCTCGGCCCGGCGTCGGGCACGCCCGCCGTCATCGGCGAGATGCTCGACGCGGGCATGGACGTCGCCCGCCTCGGCCTGGCCCACGGCACGCCCGAGGAGCACCGCGCCGCGATGGCGATGGTGCGGGACGAGGCCCGCCGGCGGGGGCGGATCGTCGGCGTGCTCGCCGACCTGCCCGGCCCCAAGGTCCGCACCGGCCCGTTCCCCGAGGGCGGGTCCTTCCTCGCCGAGGGCGCCGAGGTCGTGCTCGTCGCCGGCGAGGGCCCGAGCAGCGGGGAGCGCATCGAGGTCGACGAGCCCGAGGTCGCGCAGGTCGTCGAGCCCGGCGCCACCGTCGTCCTCGGCGACGGCACGGTCGTGCTCGAGGTCGTCGCCGTCGAGGGCGACACCGTGCGGGCCCGGGTGCAGGCCGGCGGCCGGCTGCAGGGGCGGCCCGGCGCCCACCTCCCCTCCGACCGCTGGCGGCCGCCGGTGCCGACGGAGGACGACCTGCGGCTCATCGACGCCGTCGCCCGCGAGGCCGACTGGGTGGCCGTGTCGTTCGTCCGCCGGCCCGAGGAGCTCCGCCGGGTCCGGGAGGCGCTCGGCGACGACGGCCCCCGGCTGATGGCGAAGATCGAGACCCGGGCCGCGGTCGAGCACCTCGACGAGCTGATGACCGTGGCCGACGGGATCATGGTCGCCCGGGGCGACCTCGGCATCGACGCCCCGATCGAGGACGTCCCGCACCTGCAGAAGCGCATCATCCGGGCCTGCGCCGCCCGGGGCCTCCCCGTGGTGACGGCGACGCAGATGCTCGAGTCGATGGTGTCGGCCGCCCGGCCCACCCGGGCCGAGGCCACCGACGTCGCCAACGCCGTCGCCGACGGCACCGACGCGCTCATGCTCTCGGCCGAGACCGCCATCGGCCGCGACCCCGCGCTCGCCGTGCGCACGATGGCCCGCATCGCCGAGCGGGCCGAGCAGGCCGAGGAGATGCACGCCGTGCCGGTCGACCGGGGCGTCGTCTCCCGGCGCGTGCCGTCGACGGGCGCGGTCACCCTGGCCATGGCGCACGCCGCCCTCCGGGCCGCCGACGAGCTGGGCCTGGCCGCGATCGTCTGCTGCACGCGGGCCGGCACCACGGCGCGGGCCATGGCGGCCCTGCGCCCCCGGGCCCGCCTCGTCGGCGCCAGCCCGTCGCCGGCGACCGCCCGCCAGCTGACCCTGTCCTGGGGCGTCGAGCCCCTGGAGGTGGCCGAGTACCACACGACCGACGAGATGGTCTGGTGCGTCGTCGAGGCCGCGGTCGAGGCGGGGGTCGTGCACCACGGCGAGGCCATCGCCGTGCTCGCCGGGGCCCCGGACGCCGCCGCCCGCACGACCGACGTGCTGCGGGTCGTCCAGGTCGAGTAGCACCTCCGGCGTGGTCGAGCAGGCAGGCACGGCGCACCGGCCGGACGGCGAGCGCAGGGTCCGGGACGGCATCTGGGGCGACGAGGTGGGGGAGGGGCCGCTCGTCGTCCTCGTCCACGGGGCGCTGGACCGCTCCAGCGGGATGCTGCGGGTGCGGCGGGCGCTGCGGGGTCCGGCGCGGGTCGTGCGCTACGACCGCCGGGGGTACGCCCGGTCGCTCCCGACCGGCCCGCCGGCGTCGTTCGACGACCAGGTGGACGACCTGCTGGCCGTGCTCGACGGGCGGCGGGCGGTGCTGGCCGGCCACAGCTTCGGCGGGCTCGTCTGCCTGGCCGCCGCCGAGCGCCACCCCGAGCTGGTGGCCGCCGTGCTCGCCTACGAGGCGCCCATGCCCTGGGAGCCCTGGTGGCCCTCGCAGGGCGCCGGCAGCCGGGCGCTGGCCGACGCCGGGGGCGCCGACCCGGCGGTCCCCGTCGACGCGGAGCGGGCCGGGGACGCGGCCGAGCGGTTCCTCCGCCGCATGATCGGCGACGCCGCCTGGGAGCGCCTGCCCGCCGCCGTGCGGGCCGAGCGGCGGGCCGAGGGCCCGACGCTCGTCGCCGAGCTCCGCTCGGTCCGGCCGCCGGCGCCCCGGCCCTACGACCCGGCGCGCGTCGCCGTGCCGGTCGTCGCCGCCCACGGGTCCCGGACGGCCGACCACCACGTCCGGGCCGCCGAGGCCCTCGCGCGCGCCGCACCCCGGGCCGAGTTGGCCATCATCGAGGGTGCCGGGCACGGCGCGCACCTGACCCACCCCGAGGCGTTCGCCGGCCTGGTGCAGCGCGCGATGGAGCTCGCCCGCGAGGGCGCAGGCGAAGGAGGGTGACGTGGCGATCATGCAGCGGTGGTTCCGCCGGCGCCGACCGGGCCCGGTGGCGTTCGTGCTGTCGGGGGGCGGCAACCTGGGGGCGCTGCAGATCGGCATGCTCCGCGCGCTGGCGGAGCACGACATCGTGCCGGACATGGTGCTCGGCTGCTCGGTCGGGGCGATCAACGGCGCCGCGCTGGCCCAGGACCCGACCCTGGCGGGCATCGGCCGGCTCGAGCACCTGTGGCGGGAGCTCGACGGCGACGACCTCATGCCCCGGGGCATCCTGCCCCGGCCGCTCGCGCTCGCCCGCCGGGGCGAGTCCCTGCACGGCAACGAGGGCCTGCGCCGGGTGCTGGAGCAGGAGCTGACGGCCCGCACCTTCGAGGAGCTGGCCGTGCGGTTCCAGTGCGTGGCCACGGACGTGATCGGCGTGCGCGAGGTGTGGTTCGACAGCGGGCCGCTGATCGAGCCCGTCCTCGCCTCCGCCGCGCTGCCCGCCGTCTACCCGGCGGTCGAGATCGACGGCGTGCGCTACCTGGACGGCGCCATCGTCAACGACGTGCCGATGGGCCGGGCCGTCGAGCTGGGCGCCCGGACCATCTACGTCCTGCAGGTCGGCGCCTTCTCGCGCCCCCGGCCCGAGCCCCGGCGCCCGCTCGACGTGGCCATCCAGTCGTACTGGATCGCCCGCCACCACCGCTTCAAGCGGGAGCTGGCCGCCATGCCCGACGACGTCGACGTCCACCTGCTGCCGACCGGGCAGACGCCGACCATGCGCTACGACGACTTCACCCGGTCGGCCGAGCTCATGCGCATCGCCTACGAGGCGACCACCGACTACCTCGAGGGCCGGCCGTCCACGCCCGAGATGCCGGCCGGCGAGCCCGAGCGGCGCGGCGTGCTGTCGTTCGTCCGCCGGCGGGCGGCCGGCGAGCCGGACGGTGCCGACGGCGAGGCGACGGACGAGGAGGCGGCCGGGGCCGACGGCGAGCGCGCCGACGGTGGCGAGGGCGTGGACGCGACCGCCGCGGGCGAGGCCCGGGGCTGACGGTCGGACGGGGGAGGGCACCGCCGCGCCGCCCGCAGGCCGCCGACGCCACAATGGCGGGGATGGCCGACGCACCCGTGAACCTCAGCCCCGGCGGCCCGCCCGAGACCGTCCTCGACGACGAGCCGGCCGAGGCGCTCGCCGCGCTCGACGAGGCGCTGGGCCGGCCCGAGGGCGAGCGGCGGGCCGCGGTGGCCGCCGTCGCCCGGCGCTGGCCGCGGTTCCTCGACGCCTGGGCGCAGCTCGCCCGACTCAGCGACGACGACGTCGAGCGGTACGCGTACAGCCGGGTCGGCTACCACCGCGGCCTCGACCGGCTCCGGGCCAACGGCTGGCGGGGGTCGGGCTACGTGCGCTGGCGCCACCCGCAGAACCGCGGGTTCCTGCGGGCGCTCGACGGGCTGCGGGCGGCGGCCGCGGCCATCGGCGAGGAGGACGAGGCCGCCCGGTGCGAGCAGTTCCTCCGCCAGCTCGACCCCGACTGGCCGCCGGCCGACCTCTGACCGGCCCGCGGGCCCGCCCGGCTCAGCTGTCGCCGTCGAGGACCGCCCGCAGCGTGGCGGCGAAGGCGTCGGGCTCGCCCGTCTGGCCGTACTCGCCGCCGAGGAAGCCGGCGTGGTCGCCCGGGAACACGACGGGGCTCGTGCCCAGGCGCTCGGCGACGGCCGCGGCCGCCCGGGCGCACAACTGCCCCTCCGAGGCGGCGCCGGCGGCCAGCACCACCCGGGTGGGGGCGGCGGCGATGGCCGCCAGGTCGGGCACGAACTCCGGGGTCGCGGCCGCGGCGGGGCCGAAGAGCGGGTCGTCGCGCGAGCCGTCGTCCCCGGTCGGCAGCCCGAACTGCGCGGGGTCGGGCGCCGGGCGGTCGAGCCAGTCGTCGGGCAGCGGGCCGACGTGGCTCGTCAGCGCGATGAACGAGGCCATCGCCGCGCCCCAGCCCTCGGCCATGTAGCGCTCGCGCACCGCCTTCATGGCGGCGACGAGGACGTCCTTGTCGGGCAGCACGTCGAGGAGCGGCGGCTCGTGGGCGACGAGGGTGGCCACGTCACCGGGGTGGGCGGCGACCCAGGCCAGCCCGTCGACCGCGCCGCCGCTGCTGGCGAAGACGTCGACCGGGCCGCCGACGACCTCGACCAGCCGGTGGAGGTCGTCGGCCCGGGTGGCGGGCGTGACGGGCGCACCGGGGTCGACGACGGTGCTGCGGTCGATGCCGCGAGGGTCGTAGGTGACGACGGTGCGGTCGGGGAAGTGGCCGGCCAGGGTGCCGAAGCCCGCGGCCGCCATCGGCGAGCCGATGAGCAGCAGCGGGCGGGCCGGACCGGGGCGCTCCGGGGCCCGGACGTCGTAGGTCAGCACGGCGCCGGGCACCTCCAGGGTGCGGGTCACGATGTCACGCATGCCCAACAGACGGCGCGGAGGCCGAGAACTCATCGCGCCCCGCGGCGTCGTGCCGTTCCTGGCGTCCGTGGGGCGCGCACGGGCGGGTGGGGGACGCCGGAACGGGGACGGGGCGGGGTGGCGGGCGCGGGGGCGCACGCACCCCGCCGGGGGAACGCGATGGCGTCCGCAGCCCGTGGCGGGGCAGCATCGGCACCCGATCGACGTCGGCCGAGGAGCTGGGATGACGGCACGCGCAGGATCAGCAGGGCCCCGGTGGGCGTCGCTGGTCGCCGCCCTCGCGCTCTGCTGCGCCGCCTGCGGCGGCGACGGGGCGGCGACGACCGAGGTCGCCGGCGGGCCGGGCCCGGCCGGGTGGTCGGGCGTCGACGTCGTCGGCATCGAGGCGGTCGAGGGCTCGGCGGGGGACGGCTCGTCGATCACGGTCCGCACCGAACCGCTGCCGGTCGAGGCGCCCGACGGCAGCTGCGCCGCGACGGTCACCGTCCGGGCCGACGAGTACGGCGGGGAGAGCGCCGAGATCGTCGTCAGCGTCGAGGTCCGGGCCGACCGGCCCCGCCTGGCCGACCCGCCCCGGCGCGACGAGCACGGCGCGCCGATCCCGTGGGACGGCTGCGCGCTCGAGCCGAGGGTGGCGACCGTCGACCTCGAGCACGGCGTCGGGCGCCCGGTGGTCGACCCGTTCGGGTCGCGGTTCTGGCTCCGGGACGGCGAGTGGGTCGGTTGCGACCACGTCGTGACGACCTGCGTCGTCGACCCGGCCTCGTGCGACAACCTCCGGGACGTCGTCGCCAACACCGACGTGCCCCGGCACGCCGGGCTGGGCGAGGTGCGGTGCGAGGAGCCGTTCGCCGTCGTCGAGGTCGACGTGGGCGCGGCTGGCTGCCCGGCGACCGGGGACCCGGCCGACAACCCCTGCGCGGGCGCGTGGGTCCGCCGCACGTACTGGCGGATCGAGGACGGCGCCTGGGTGGCCGTCGGCGCCGACGCGGGCCCCGGCTGCGGCGGGATCCCGGCGCTCGCCCCCGACTTCCCGAGCCACCTCTGCGCCGACCTCCCCGCCCTGGGCTGACCGGGTCGCACGGTGCCCGCGGCCGGACGCCGGTAGGGTCCCGCGCATGGCAGCACCAGGAGGCACCGGCCCGATCGGCCCCTTCCCCCCGGGCGTGGACACCGAGGAGGCCCGGGAGGCGTACGACAAGATGCGCCGCCGCCTGCTGTGGACGATGCCGTCGGGGCTCTACGTCGTCGGCAGCCGCTCGGGCGAGCAGCGGAACCTCATGACGCTGAACTGGGCGACCCAGGTCAGCTTCGAGCCCAAGCTGCTCGGGATCGGGGTCGAGAAGACCGCCCTCACCCACAAGCTGATCAGCGAGAGCGGCGTCTTCACGCTCTGCACGATCAGCCGGGAGGACCGGGCGATCGTCCGCAAGTTCACCAAGCCGGTGGAGTACGACCCCGACCAGGGCACCCTCAACGGCTTCCCGTTCCGTGAGGCCCGGACGGGCGCGCCGATCCTGGACCGGGCGGTCGGCTGGTTCGACTGCGAGGTGCGGACCCCGGTCGACTGCGGCGGCCACACCTTCTTCATCGGCGAGATCGTCGACTGCGGCTTCTCCGCCCCCGAGGACACGCCGGTCCTGCGGATGGAGGACACCCGCATGAGCTACGGAGGCTGACGACGTGACCGACCACCCGACGTTCCCGGCCATCGGCCGCCCCGTCGACGAGCTCGTCGCCGAGATCCGGGGCGGCCGCGGCGACGACGCCGACTGGCGGGCCGGGCGCACCTTCAGCCTCGTCTACAACGCGGCCGACCCCGAGCTCGAGCGCCTCCACGAGGCGGTGGCCCACGAGTACCTCCACGAGAACTACCTCAACCCGTTCGCGTTCCCCAGCCTGCTGCGCATGGAGCGCGAGGTGGTCGCCATGGGCGCCGACCTGCTGCACGGCGACCCCCGGGCCGGGAAGCTGACGAGCGGCGGCACCGAGAGCATCTTCCTCGCCGTGCAGGTGGCGCGCGACCACGCCCGCGCCGAGCGGGGCATCGCCGAGCCGGCGATCGTGCTGCCCGAGACGGCCCACCCCGCCTTCGCCAAGGCCTGCCACTACCTCGACGTCACCGAGGTGCGCGTCCCGGTCGGCCCCGACGGCCGGGCCGACCTCGCCGCCACCGCCGCGGCGGTCGACGACCGGACGGCCCTCGTCGTCGGGTCCGCGCCCTGCTACCCCTTCGGCGTCGTCGACCCCATCCCCGAGCTGGCCACCCTGGCCGCCGAGCGCGGCGCGCTCTGCCACGTCGACGCCTGCCTGGGCGGCTGGCTGCTGCCGTTCCTCGAGCGCCTCGGCGAGCCGGTGCCCCCGTGGGACATGCGGGTCGAGGGCGTGACGTCGCTGTCGGCCGACGTGCACAAGTACGGCTGGTCGTTCAAGGGCGCCTCGCTGCTGCTGCACCGCGACGAGGACCTGCTGAAGCGCCAGTACTTCCTCTTCGACGGCTGGCCCGGCGGCCTGTACGGCTCGGCCACGACCGCCGGCACGCGCCCCGCCGCCCCGATCGCGGCCGCCTGGGCGACGGTGCGGTACCTGGGGATGGAGGGCTACCTGCGGCTCGCCGACCAGGTCCGGGCCGCCTCGGCGAGGTTCCGGGCCGGCATCGAGGCCATCGACGGCCTCCACGTCACCGGCGACCCGGTGCCCGGGATCATGGAGATCGCCGCCGACCCGGGCTCCGGCATCGACATGGGCGCGGTCGGCGACGTCATGGACGACCGCGGCTGGCACCTCGACCGCCAGCAGGGCGGGCTCCACGCCATCATCTCGCCCTCCCACCTGGCGGCGGCCGACGCCTTCCTGGCCGACCTGGCCGACGCCGTCGCCCACCACGGGCCGAGCCGGGGCGTCGAGGCCCGCTACGGCGGCGTGGGGTGAGCCCGTGGGCCCGGGCCCACCCCGGCCGCCGGTGCTCGGCGCGGTGCTCTGCGGCGGCGCGAGCCGGCGGATGGGCGCGGACAAGGCGCTGATCCGCCTCGAGGGCCGCCCGCTCGCCGCCCGGGTGGCGCGGGCGCTCGCCGCCGCCGGCGCGGCGCGGGTCGTGGCCGTGGGCGGCGACGCCCGGGCCCTGCGCGCCGCCGGGCTCGAGGTCGTCCCGGACCGGGCGCCGGGCGAGGGCCCGCTCGGCGGCCTGGTCACCGCGCTCACCGCACCGTGGCCGGGGCCGGGGGAGGGCGGCGCCGCCGCCCGCCGCCCGCCGCCGGCGGGCGCGGTCGTCCTCGTCGTCGCCTGCGACCTCGTCGCCCCGTCGGCCGACGCCTTCGCCGCCACCGTCGCCGCGCTGCTGACCGCGCCCGGGGCCGACG